>NZ_JAATJA010000001.1:768037-1099546 GCF_011927665.1 Desulfobaculum xiamenense | reverse complement strand
TGCGATCGGCCTGTGCCTTGTAGCGGCGCGCGCCTTCCTCGCGGGAGGTCTTCGCCTTGGCGTCGGCCTCGGGCCTGCGTGACTGCCGGGGGGCACCGCGTTCGTCCTTGAGCGCCTCGGTCAGGATGACGTAGGCCTCGTTGAGCTTCTGGAATTCCGCTGCGGCATCGGGATTGCCGGGGTGGAGATCCGGGTGGAGTTCAAAGGCCCGCTTGCGGTAGGCGGTCTTGACCTCCTGCAACCCGGCACCCGGCTTGAGGCGGAGAAAGGAATAGCATTCGCGGACGTTCACGCGGCCCCCGGAGTGGTTTCGGTTCAGTCGGGAAGATGAAGAAGCGCTTCGGGCGCGGTATCCGGATCGTCCTCAAGGGCGAGGCCCTTGAGGTATTCGAGTCCCTGACGGCGGAATTCCTCGTGCCCGGCTTCGGGGCGAATGCCGGGACAGTATTCCTGTACCATCCTCCAGCTCAATTCGTCGATGAGATTCCCCTTGAAGAACGGCCATGCCCGACAGATGTCCGGGCGGCCGGGATGGACGCCGCAGCCGACGCCCTGCCGGAAGAAGATACAGTATTCGTCCCCGCCGGTGACGAGGAGCACCTTGCCGCCGGAGGTTCTGGTGTAGCGGGCGAGAAAGTCGGGCAGGTCGAGACCGAGATGCTCGGCAAGACGCTTCTGATCTTTGGTGGCCATGACGATACCGCCTTCACCCTTGCAGCAGTGGCCGCACATGCGGCATTCGAACGCCCTGACGTTCCCTGTCATCCAAGAAGTCTCCTGTGCTCGACCATCAGGCAGGCATCCTGCACCACGACGGTCGGCGTGTCCTTGAGTATTTCGAAGGCCTGCGGGCATGTGATGCCGGACTGCATCCAGAAGGCCAGCGGAGCATGCGCGAGCGCCGCGCATTCGCGTGCGTGGTCCGCACAGTGTTCCGGGGCGCGGAAGACATCCACGAGGTCTATCGGCTCCGGAATGTCGGCCAGCGTTCTGAACGTGGGCAACCCCCATACGCCGTTTCGTTTCGGGTGCACGGGGAAGACCGTGAACCCTGCGGCGATGAGGTAGCGCCCGACCATGTCCACAGGCTGGCCGGGCTTGTCCTTGGCTCCGAGTACGGCGATGGTCCGGACTCGGGCGAGCAGGTTCTTCATTTCGTTGTCGAGAAGCATGGGGCGCGAACTCCATGGTTGCGAAAAAATGCCGGATGCGCCAAGGTCGGCGCGGCCGGGCACTAGTTGTCCGTGAAATCGCAGTAATCGTCAAGCAACCCTGGAGGGGGGACAACATGTCGGAACGCCTGACTCCGGAGGCGGCCATAGAGCTGTACGAACGGGAAAACGTCTTCAGCCTGGGCAGGATGGCCCACGAACGGCGCATGGAGATGCATCCCGACAGCAGAGTGACCTACATCGTCGACCGCAATATCAACTATACCAACGTCTGCATCTCCGGGTGCAAATTTTGCGCGTTCTTCCGCGCCCCGGGCGACGAGGGCGGTTATGTGCTCACCCGCGAGGAGCTGGCCGCCAAGGTCCGCGAGACCGTCGAACTCGGTGGCTATCAGATACTGCTTCAGGGCGGCATGCACCCCGATCTCGACATGGCCTTCTACGAGGACATGCTGCGCTTTCTCAAGGCCGAGTTTCCGCAGGTGGCCGTGCACGGCTTTTCGCCCTCGGAGATCTGGTATCTCGGGCAGGAAAGCGGCCTTGGCCACGGTGAGGTCATCCGTCGGCTCGTGGCCGCCGGGCTGGACTCCATCCCCGGCGGCGGTGCCGAGATTCTCGTGGACCGCGTGCGGCAGGATGTCTCTCCGCGCAAGGCCACGGCGGACCAGTGGCTGGAGGTGATGCGCGAGGCCCACAGGCAGGGCCTGCGGACCACCGCCACCATGATGTTCGGACAGGGCGAGACCCTTGCCGAGCGCGTGGAGCACCTTGAGCGAATCCGTTCCCTTCAGGACGAGACCGGCGGCTTCACGGCCTTTATCCCGTGGACCTTCCAGCCCGAGAACACGCGCCTGCCGCGGCCCGAGGTGTCCAGCGAAGCATACCTCAAGACGTTGGCCCTCTCGCGCCTGTACCTCGACAACATCGACAACGTGCAGGCCTCGTGGGTCACGCAGGGTCCGTTGGTGGGCCAGTTGGCCCTGTTCTGGGGTGCGAACGATTTCGGATCGACCATGATCGAGGAGAACGTGGTGGCCGCCGCTGGCGTGCATTTCCGCCTGCCGGAAGGCAAACTGCGCAAGCTCGTCACCTCGGCGGGTTTCGTGCCCTGTCGTCGCCGCATGGATTATACGCTCCTCGAATAGCCGACCTTCATTTCCTTCGAATGCAACGCGCCGCGTTCATGCTCCGTGTGGGGCTGGACGCGGCGCATTCTTTTCCCCGCTGCCTTCCGACCTGCACCTGCCGCAGTTCAGTGTGTTGCGAACAAATACCGTGTCTGCGTGTGCTCAATTTTGTTTCGCAATCCTTGCGTATGCCGTATTCATGCGGAAATGCGGGAAATTGGCGTTCCGGCTTGTCGTGGTGCGCTTTTCGTGCTACACGATGTGAGAATTGCAGGTACCGTGTTCTCCAAGGAGTTGAGGTATGTAGGTCGCAAGATATTGGGGGGGGGAAGACCCGGATGTCCAGAACTCCGAAAATGGAGCAGGGGGTGCTCATCGCACTTGAGGCTCGGACGGGAGCGGAAATCGCCGTGGAACGAAACGGCGAGCATCTGCCCGGACCGCCCGCGCCGCCTGCCGATGTGCGGAATTCGAACGGAACGGTTCTCGCGGAGCAGTACGCGAAGCTCCTGAATGGCTGTCCTTTGCCGGTGGTGACGTGGCGGCGTGAGGGCGACGGGTTCGTGCTCGTCGATTTCAATAGTGCGGCCATGGAATTTTTCGGCAACGGTCTTGGCGAGTTCATCGGCATGACCTGCCATGAACTTTATCCCGACCACTCCGACCTGTGCGACGATCTGGAGCGTGCCTTTGCCGAGAATGGCCGCATCAGCCGCGAAATGCTCTACACCACGCGCACGCAGCCCGCGCGTCGGCTCCATCTGCGCATCACCTGCGCGTCCTGCCCGCCGGACCTCGTGCACATGTTCGGCGAGGACCTCACTCAAGGCATCACGGACTGGGAAGATCGCAAGAAGGCGGAGCATCGTTTCCGCACGCTGTTCGAGGTCGCGCCGGTGGGCATCTACCAGACCGGACCGGGCGGGCGTTTCGAGCACGTGAACATGCGCCTTGCCGCCATGTACGGCTTCGCCTCGCCGGACGACATGGAGCTGGAGGTCAAGGACCCGCGCGAGCTCTTCGCGGATCATGCCCAGCGCGATAGGCTTCACCGCGAGCTGGCCGAGCGCGGTTTCGTGGACAATTTCGAGTGCCTCGTCCGCCACAAGGACGGCACGACCTTCTGGGTGTCCAAAAGCATCAAGCAGGTGCGCGACGTCAAGGGACGCGTCGTGTCGTCCATGGGCTTCGAGCTGGACATCACTGAGCGTAAGATGGCCGAGGCCCTGCGCGAGGAGGTGGAGCGCATCACCCGCCACGACCTCAAGTCCCCACTCAACATCATCGTCGGCATGTCGGACTTCATGAAGGACGACGGCAATCTCACGCAGGAGCAACGCGATAACCTTTCCATGATCGAGCACTCCGGCAACACCATGCTCAACATGATCAATCTGTCACTGGCCGTGTACCGCATGGAGCGCGGTACCTACGAGCTGGCCCCCGCTCCGGTGGACCTTGCCGTGAGCATGCGTCAGGTGCTGCGCGAACTGGGCCCCCAGCTCGACGCGCTGAACGTGCGGGTGCGGGTGCGCATACGCGGCGAGCAGGACGCGCCGGGCGTGGCATTCATGGTCATGGGCGATGCGCTTTTGTGCTGGGCCATGCTCTATCACCTCGTGCAGAATGCGGTGGACGCCTCGCCGTCCGGCGGAGTCGTCACCGTGGACATGGACGAGAACGGCGGCTCCACGGTGAGCGTGCACAACCATGGCGTGGTGCCGCCAGAGGTGCGAGAAAATCTGTTCGAGAAATTCGTGACCTTCGGCAAGAAGGAAAACACGGGCCTTGGCGCGTATTCGGCCCGGCTCATTGCCCGCACGCTGGGCGGGGACATTTCGCTGATTTCTTCGGAGAGCGTCGGCACGCGGATGACCGTCCGCCTGCCGCGCCGGGGGGCGTAGCCCGCATCCATCCGATCGACGCGGCCTTGCGGCGGGCCTTGCGCGGGGTGTTCAGGCCCCGACGAAGAGCTTCTTCGCGTCGAGCACCTTCATCAGATAGCGCCGGGTTTCGGCATAGGGCAGCTTTGCGCGCAGCGTGTCGAACACCTGCGCGGGGGTGAGGGCGTTGATTCTGGCGACGGCCGTGTCGCGGTTGGCGCTGAACGAGCGCAGCACGTTGCCCGCGCCGGTGTTGTAGGCGGCGATGACGCAGTATTCGCGGCTTATGGGATTCTCGATGCGCGCGAGGTGCCGGGTGTCGAGGATGTGGAGGTAGGCGGTGCCGTAGCGGATGTTGTTCGCGGCCTCGAAGAGGAATTCGCGCGAAGGCGGCTGCGGCGAGCCGTTGAGCATCCGGTTGACCTCGGCTCCCGCGCTTTTGGGGACGATCTGCATGAGGCCGAAGGCCGGGGCAGGACTCGTGGCAAAGGGATTGAAGTCGCTTTCCGTCTTGATGACGGCGTAGACGAGGTTGCGGCTCACGCCGAAGCGCTTGCTCTGCGCGGCGACGAGTTCGGCGTACTTGCGGGCGCGGATGTGGAGATGGTCCCGCACGAGGGGGAAGCTGACGCGGGTCGCGGTCCGGCCCTTGCCGATGGAACGCGTGACCACGCCCTTTTCCAGCAGCCGCTCCGCGAAGCGCTCTGCGCGCCATTGCCAGCGGATGGGCTTGCCGTCCACGTCGAGCACCTCGTTGTAGAGGAATGGCGTGTCGCCAAAGCGGATTTCGCTGGCGGAGTAGAGGTCCACGGCGCGCGGGTCGCCGGGGGCGAGCAGCGTGGTCACCACTGCCTGCCGCAGGCTTTCGCGGGGATTCTCCCTATCCAGCGTTTCCACGATGACGGTGCCAGCGTCGAAGTCCACCAGTGCCCGGGCCTTGTAGCCCTCGGAATATTTCACGTAGGTTCGAGGCGTTGGCTCGCGGCGTTCGTCCGGTCCCCAGATGTCGTCGATGGCCTTGCGGAATGCGGCGAGACGGCGCGAAAAGGCGGCGATGTCGGCTTCGAGGGCCTTGGGGTTGGTGGCGTAGCGGGCGGCCTTGTGGGCGGCCATGCTCTGGGCGGCGGCCACGTCGCCGGTGGCGGCGATGCGTGCCATGCGTAACGTGTCCGAGGCGCTACACCCGAGGAGCAGCGCGCACGCAGCCGTCGCGCACAGGGGGCGCAGCAGTCGGCGCGGGGAGAATGGCACGGGGCGAGAAGGCATGCCCCGGACTGTATCGGAATGGGGAGGGATTTCAAGGGGCCGTGTCGCGGCCCCCTGATCGCTCTAGCAGATGGTGACGCCGAGGCGCTGCTGGAGGTCGTCCACGATTACCCTGCCGCGTGCGGCATCGGTGGTGACGAGCAGTTCGTCCAGCAACTCCGGGGCGATGACCTCGGGCTGGTAGCGGACGGTGAGGGTCTGGGTGAAGATGTTGACCTTCACGTCGTCGATGCCGTTCGGCAGCGTGTCGAACTTCGGCATTTGCGAGAAGCCGGGGGTGGAGAGAATGGCCGGATTGACCTTGATGCGCAGGTCGCCGGGCGTGTGGCTGGTCACGCGCAGATAGTCGCGGGCCTTGAAGAGCGAATCGAAATCCATGTGTCTTCCTCTTGCGGTGCGTTGATGTGCGGGGTGTTGGGCGCGGACGTTGGGCGCTCGGCGGGGTTCGTATACCACTGCGCCGCATCAGGGCAAGGGCCGATTCCTCGTGCGTGTCCATGGTTGCGCACGCACCGGGTTCTGGCGTATGAGGGGGCACCCGCAACGGGGAAACTTCCCGAAGGAGACACCACATGTTCACGGCCATCGAAATCGTTCCCCGCGAGGAACTCGAACTGCGCTGGGCCCGCTGCCGCGAGGAGCTTCGGCGATCCGCTCCTGCGGCGTCCGGCCTCATGGTCTGCTCTCGGCTTGCCATTTACTGGCTGTCCGGCTCGTGGATGAACGGTCTGTTCTGGCTGCCTGTGGAGGGCGAGCCTGTGCTGCTGGTGCGCAAGGGCATTGAGCGCGCGCGGATGGAATCCACGGTGCGTCACATTCTGCCCTTCCGCAGCTACCGCGACGTGGAGACTGCCCTGCGTGAGGCCGGAGCCGTGTTCGATGGCTGCGCCGCCGTGGATATGTGCGCCCTGCCGTGGAGCATGGGGCTCAAGTTGCAGGAGGCGCTGTCCGGCATGGAGCTTCTGTCCGGGGACGGCATCCTCGCTGCGGCCCGTGCCCGTAAGACGCCGTGGGAACTGGCCAAGCTGCGCCTGTGCGGCGAGCGCCACGACTTCGCGCTGACGAAGGTGCTGCCGGAGATCATCCGGCCCGGCATGAGCGAGCGCGACGTGTCCCACGCCGCGTGGAACGTCTTCTTCGAACTGGGGCACAGCGGTCCCCTGCGCATGGGCAATTTCGGTGAGGAGTGCTTCCTCGGCGACGTGTCGGCGGGAGATAGCGGCAACTACCCGACGGTGTTCAACGGGCCGCTGGGCCTTCGCGGCGAGCACCCGGCTGTGCCGTTCATGGGCTACGCGGGCAAAATATGGAAAAAGGGCGAGCCGCTGGTCTGCGACATCGGCTTCTGCCTTGAGGGCTATATCACCGACAAGACGCAGGTCTATTTCGCCGGGGCCGAGAGTGCCTTGACCCCCGCAATGCGCGGCGCGCACGCCTTTTGCGCGGACGTGCAGCAGTGGCTGGCCGAGAACATGAAGCCCGGAGCCGTGCCCGAGGAACTCTACGCCCACTGCGTGGACTGGGCGCGCCGCGTCGGATTTGCCGACGGCTTCATGGGCCTTGGCGGCAACAAGGTGCCCTTCGTGGGGCACGGTATCGGGCTGGTGGTGGACGAATTCCCGCCCATTGCCGCCAAGGTGCGCATGCCGCTTGAGGAAGGCATGGTCCTCGCTGTGGAGCCGAAGTGCGGCATTCCCGGCGTGGGCATGGTCGGCGTGGAGAATACCTTTGAGGTCACGCCGGAAGGCGGCCGGAGCATCACCGGTCACGATTTCGGCATTATCTGCGTGGACTAGATTTTCGTCGAATGATTCGATGAAGGGCGGGGACGTGCGTTGCGGCGCGTCCCCGCCTTTTTTTGCGTTCTGGGGCGTCAGGGCGTTTCGAGGGCGTCCTTGAGGGCTTCGTCCATCTGGGCTGGCGTGAACAGGTCACGCAGGACGATGGGGCGGCGGGCGTTCTCTCCCGGCGGGAAGATGGCGACCACCGGGATGCTCTGGCTGCCGAGCTTCTGGAGCAGTGCCGATGCCGCTGGGTTCGGCTCGGTCAGGTCGGCCTGAACGAGGTGCAGGTCCCAGCGCTCGGCCCAGCGGCGGAGATTGTCGGGCGAGAGGGTCGTCTTTTCGAGCGCCTTGCAGTTCGGGCACCATTCGGCGGTGAAATCGACAAGAATGGGCGCCGTGCCGAGGGTCTCCATGAAGCGGGATTCATCGAAGCCGGTCCATGGCGTCGGTTCGGCAGGGCGCATGATGAGCGGCCATGCGGCGACGACGAGAGCCACGGCCAGCGCGCGGATGCTCCAGCGTCTGCGGGCCGTCTGCGAGAGGTTCGTCCAGCGGCCCCATATCCACGCGGCCACGGCGATGACCCATAGGTAGACCAGTGCGCCGGGCAGCCGCTGTTCCGGGAGGATGCCGAGCAGATAGATGCAGGTGGCCACGAGGAAGAGGCCCACACCCGTTTCGAGGTATCCCGTCCATGCGCCGGGCCTTGGGAAGCGCCGGGCCAGTCCGGGCCGTGCGGCCATGGCGAGGAAGGGCGACGCCATGCCGAGGCCGATGCTGGCGAAGACCGTGGCGATGGTCAGCGGCGGCTGCATGAGCACCCAGCCGAGTACGCCGCCGAGGAACGGCCCGCTGCACGGCGTGGCGAGGAGCGTGGCCAGCATGCCGGTGAAGAGCGCCTGCATGCGCGGATTGTCCGGTCCCTGTCCCGTCTTGAGGTCTATGACTGGAAGGTCGAACACGCCGAACAGCGAGAGCGACAGGGCGAAGACCACCGCCGTCGCGCCGAGGACGATGTCCGGGTGCTGGAAGACTTCCCCCCACGCCAGTTCGAGGGAACTGAAGAGCGCGGCGAGCAGTCCGAAATAGAGCAGGATGCCGAGGGAGAAGAAGATGTTGTGCTCGCGGAAGCGGCGGATGCGAAGCGCTTCGTCGGCCTCGCCCGCGCCGCCCATGAGCGCCGAGATTTTGAGACTCACCACCGGTAGCACGCAGGGCATGAAGTTGAGGATGAAACCCGCGATGAGCGCGAGAAGCACGGCCTTGCCGAGGCCTGTGACCTCAAGCCCCGGATTTGTGTAGCGCGGTTCGAGGTGCAGGGCCGAGAGGGGGGATTCCCCTGCCGGTGCCGCGAGGGTCAGCGACGGGGAGGGCTCGTCCGGCATGCGTGAACCTGCGGCTTCGAGATAGCGGGGCCACCATGGCGCGTCCTCGGCGCGGGTCAGGGTGGAGGCGGACAGCGTGCCAATATCGAGGCGGACTGTGCGTTCCACGGGCCAGCAACTCGTGGCGGAGCACAGGAGCATGCGCAGCGAACCTGCAAGGGCCGCGTCCTGCATGCCCGTGGCGCTTCGCGGAATGTGTACGAAGATGGGCGTGCGTCCTTCGAGGATGAAGACGGTCTTGTCCTTCTCGAAGATGTCGCGCTCCTCGGTGCCGGGCGGATACAGCACCACCGGCTCGCTTCCGTCGGGCAGCGGGGCGAGGGTGAGCGTGGTGGGCAGGCCCGTGTCGCCGGAGGGGTTGGCGTAGGCATGGAAGCCCTCCGCCGGGGTAAACCACAGCACCGCGAGGATGTCGGAGTCGTCCGTGGCGGCGTGGTAGACTTCCCATTGCATGGTGACGGGCTGGTCCTGCGCGGCATGCGCGGAAAGTGCGGGTGCGAGTGTGAGGAGGGTGGCTGCGAGGAGCGCGAAAAGGATTCTGTGGCGCGCATGTGCTGTGTGTCTCATGAAAATTGTGTAAGATGAAAAAAAGGCATTGACAAGACGGGGCGGAAAATGGAAATTGCGCCTCGCTTCGACGCGATGGCGTCAAGCCCGAACGGGCCATTAGCTCAATTGGTAGAGCAGCGGACTCTTAATCCGTTTGTTCGGGGTTCGAGTCCCTGATGGCCCACCAGCAATTATGAAAGCCACGGCAACATGCCGTGGCTTTTTTTATGCCCCGTGCCGGAGGAGTAGCGCCTTCGGCGCGGGGTTTTTCGTTTTCGCTGTCGTCATGCCCGGTTGCGGCGTAGTGGGGTGCGGTCCGTGGATGTGCTGGTGCGCGGAGCGCGCGAAGGGCGATGCGGCGCTATGCCGCGTGGCTGGACTTCGCGTCCGGCGCATGCGAGGTGTGGGGACGGGCTTTGCGAGCCGCGTTCCGTGGGGGACGTCGGGCGTCGCGGGCCGAGGCTAACCCGGAGTTCGCGTGATCTGGATTCTTTTTGTGTTGTTCGTTGCACTTCAGGTGGCCGACGTGTGGTCCACCAATCGCATCCTTTTGCGGGGCGGCAGGGAACTCAACCCCGTGGTGCGCTGGCTCATGCGCGCGTGCGGCCGCTGGTGGTGGGTGCCCAAGATCGTCATCGCTACGGCCTGCGGTGTGTATCTGACATTGGAACCGTGGCCGGACGGCCCTGCCGTGCTCGGGCTTGTCACCGCCATCTACGTGTGGGTGGTGTACCGCAATCTGCGCCAACTGCCGCGTTGGGGATTCTGGCGCTGACGCGCGGCCAGCAGTGGTCTTTCTGGAGCTTTGGACTTCATCAGTCCGCGCAATCGTGGTAGGTAGGGTGGGTGGTGCTGTCCGGCTCGCCGGGGCGGCATCACGTGTCCACCTTTTGGTCGCATGCCGGGAGGGCCGCGCATGGGTGCGCACACATGCATGAGCCTGCGGGAGATTGCGCGCAGGCTCGACATTCCGCCTTCGACGATCGTGTCCTACAAGGATCGCTTCGCCGCGTTTCTGCCCTTTGTCGACGATGGGCGGCGGCGGTCGTATCCACCAGCCGCGCTTGAAATTTTCCGTGAGATTCGCGCCCTGTCGGAGGAGCAACTCCCTGCTTCGGAGATCGAGCGGCGTCTGGCCTTGCGCTATGCCGAGCTTCTGGCTCGGGGCGGTGGGTCGGACGGCGCGGTGTGCCCCGATGCTCCGGTGTTGGTCCGCGTGCTGGCCGGTGTGCTTGAAAAGGTGACGGGGCTTCTGGCGGAGCAGTGCGATGCCGCCTGTGCCAACGAGGAATTGCACCGTGAGGTCGAGTCGCTGCGGCGTGAGGTGGCCCGTTTGCGCCGCGAGCGGGCGCAGGACGTGCGGGGCGACAGGCTGAAGGTACTGCGAGAGCAGATCGTGCGTTTGCGTCGCGAGAAGCGGGAACTGGAACAGGCCATGCTTGACGCCGTAGGCACCGCAGGCGCGGCGGGGCGAACTCCGCCGACGCAGTTCATGGAGCTGCCGCTGGTCATCCGTTCCGGACGCGGCGAGTTTTTGGGCGTTGGCGGGCGTGGGCGCAGGAATTTCACGCTACGCAAGCTTTTGGCCCTCGTGCGCCGGGGGGCGTCCGGCGGGCGCTCGCTTGGCGTGGCATGGACGCGCAACGAAGGGTTCTGGTCGCTGTCTCTCGGTTTCGGCAACGGCGATGGTGAGGGCGTGCGTCGTTTCGTTTTGAACATCGCGGAGACGTTGACCCCCCGGCGCAATATCGTTGCCTGTCTGGATGCCATGAGCGTGGACGGGCAGGACGTACCAGCGGCCTATTTGCTCGATTTTTTCAGACGAATACGCACCGAATTCGTCGGGTGATGCAGTGGCGACGTCTGTCGCCGGGTAAGCGGGTGCGGGCTTTCGCTTGGCAACGCGGGATGGCTCGGCTATGTGGAAAGACCTTGCGGCGCGAGGTTCGTGCCGCAGGTCAACACGAGACGAGGTCACCGCACATGCTTGAACATTCCTTCTGCCATATCCCGCGCGTGGGCGTGGGAACCGAGGAGCGCTACTGGCTGAACGGCATTCGCAGCTGGGACGACGCCCTTTCCCCTTCCGCCGACAGATTCCTTGGCAACCGCGCCGCGTGGGTGCGTCAGCACGTCGAGGATTCCATGGAGCGCCTCGCCGCGCACGACGCCCTGCATTTCCAGCGCGGCCTGCCCGCCGCCCAGCACTGGCGCATGTTTCGCGCCTTCCGCGACGACGCGGCCTATCTCGACATCGAAACCACGGGCCTGACCTTCGGCGAGGACCACATCACGAGCATTGCCCTCTATGGTCACGGCGAGGTGAAGACCTTCGTCCACGGCCGCAATCTCGAAGATTTTCAGGACGAGATCCTCAAGTATTCGCTGCTGGTGACCTACAACGGCAAGACCTTCGACGTGCCCTTCATCGAGCGCAGTTTCGGCATGAAGCTGGCCATGGCGCACATCGACCTGCGCTACGTCCTGAAGAAGCTGGGCTTCTCGGGCGGACTCAAGCGCTGCGAAAAGGCCATTGGCCTCTCGCGCGACGAGTTGGAAGGTGTGGACGGCTACTTCGCGGTGCTTTTGTGGAACGAGTATCAGGCCACGGGCGACGAGGCGGTGCTTGAGACGCTCCTCGCCTACAACGCCGCCGACGTGGTGAGCCTTGAGGCACTTCTGGTGCATGCGTGGAACAGGCTTGCGGCGGGAACGCCCTTTGCCTGCGAGGGGCTGGAACTGCCCGCGCCGAAGGAGCCGGTGGTGCCACACTGCGCGTCGATCGACGTGGTGGAGCGGTTGCGGCGCAAATACGGCCTCGCGCGGTTCTGATGTTTTCTCAAATAAGGAAGGCCCCCGAATTGGGGGCCTTTGCGTTCAGACGACCTCGTTGAGGACGTAGCCGGTATCGACCTCGGCGAAGTGCGCCGCGTCGATGATCTGCGGTGAGATTTCCGGGCCGGGGTAGATGCGGACTTCGCCCGCCCCTTCCACGGTGACGTAGCCGCCACCCGGGACGCGCACCTCACCGCCGCCTTCGACCGTGACGTAGCCCGAGGGCGCGGCGTGGACCTCGCCACCGGGCAGAAGCGTCATGTTCGATCCCGGCACCGGATAGCCGATGGCCGGGGGCGCGGGGGTGATGTCGTCCGACAGGTAGTATTCCATACCCGGAATATAGGACCCGCAGGGGGCGATGGCAAGATGGTTCCGTTGATTCGCCCGTGGTCAGCCGCTTTTCGTCAGTTTCCGGCGAGGCCGATGATGGCCGCCCCGGCGAACATGAGCGCCGCGCCCGTCAGCCGCGAGCGGAGGTTGCGCTCGTGTAGGAACAGATGTCCGAAGAGGACCGAGAGCACCACGCTGAAGCGCTTGATGGCGATCATGTAGGCCGCCTTGGCAAGGGCGATGGCCATGTTGTGGGCCAGCGCCTCCGCCCCGAAGCAGAGACCGGAGCACAGCCCCGCCACGGGGTGCCGCCGCAGTGCCGCAAGGGGCAGGCCGCAGCACAGGGCCAGCGCCAGCACTCCGGCGGCCGCGAACACGGTGTGGAAGAGCATGGCGAAGAACTGTGGCGAGGACAGCAGTACGCACTTTTTGCCGAGAACCGAGGCGAGGGCGTAGATGGTTGCCGCGCCGAGCATGCAGCGCGAACCGGGTTCGCGCGCAAAGGCCTTGAGCGGGGCGAGCGCGCCGCCGCCGCGGCCCGGCTCGATGTGTAGGATGTAGCTGCCGCAGGCGATGCAGAGCACCCCGAGTGCGCCCCATGCATTGGGCATTTCGCCGAGTACGGCCCTGCCCGTCAGCATGACCAGTGCGGGTGTGAGGGCGAGGTAGGGCATGGTCAGCGACAGGGGCGAGACGCGAATGGCCCGCATGTGCAGGGCGAAGCCCACGGCGTTGACGGGTTGTGTGATCCAGAACACCATCCAGAAGCCGTCCTGAAGGTCGGGAACGGGCGTGGCAGCGAGGCTCACCGCGAAGACGGGGAGTCCGCATACGAGCGGTATGGCCGCCATGTGCGCGGTGGATAGGTCCGAGAACCACCTGCGCAGGAGCGTTGCCTGCGAGGCGGTGAAGAGGGCGGCGAGGAGGGCGAGTCCGTACCACGGCATGGGCAGCTCCGGTGTCGGTCGTTTCGTGGCCTGCGCGTTGAGGATTCGGGTTCATGTCTGTCGTACGGCAGGCCGGGGTGGCTGGCAAGGATGGCGTTGCCATTCGGCGGGGCCATGTGTATGGGTGCCGCTTCCCTTTCACGATAGCAATGCACAGGAGATTTCCGAATGGACATCAGGCGTGAACGGCCAGTGGACGCCGTCATTTTCGATTTCGGCGGCGTGCTGGCCAATGAGGGCTTCTTTGACGGTCTTGCCGAAATGGCCCACCGCACGGGCAAGGATACGGAATTCGTCACCGAGACGGCCGTGGACATTATCCGGGGCGACGGCTACGCCGTGCATCGCATCGACGAGGCGGAGTTCTGGCGCAGATTTCGCGACCGCACGGGCATTTCCGGCGCGGACGACGCGCTTCGTGACGAGTTGCTCTCGCGCTTCGTCCTGCGCGAGCACATGTTCCGGCGTGTGGACAAGCTGCGCGAGGCCGGGTACAAGGTCGCCATCCTGAGCGACCAGACCAACTGGCTGGAAGAACTGGAACATCGCCACGGATTCTACGGAAAGTTCGACGTGGTCCACAATTCGTGGCTCACGGGGTACACCAAGAAGGATACCGAGGCATTCACGGGCATGCTTTCCGCGCTTGGCGTCGAGCCGTCGCGGACACTGTTCGTCGATGACCACGCCGGGCACATCCGGCGGGCACAGGCTCTAGGGCTGCGGACCATCCACTACACGGACCGCGAATCCTTCGAGCGTCAATTCGCTAACCATTGCCCCGATCTCGGGGACGCATGAGGTAACGAACGCATGCACAAGCCAACCGTCGGAATGAGCCTCGAAGGCATGCCCATCTTCGGGCTTTCCGTCCTGCTGACCCTTGTCCTCGCCATTTGCGAGTTGACCATTCCCGCCGTTTTGGCCTTCGTGGTGACGGCGTTCATCGGCCACTTTTTCCGTGATCCGGAGCGCGTGGTGCCGCAGGAGGAAGGCGTTGCCGTGTCCCCCGCGGACGGGCGCGTCTGCAAGATCGGCCGCGAGGCGGACCCCATCACCGGCGAGGAGCGTCAGGTGGTGTGCGTGTTCATGAACGTGTTCAACGTCCACGTGAACCGCGCCCCCGTGGCGGGCACCGTGCGCCGTTTGCTCTACATCCCCGGCAAGTTTTTCAACGCCTCGCTCGACAAGGCCTCCAAGGACAACGAGCGCCTTGCCATGGGCCTTGAGGACGAGGACGGCCGCCAGTGGACCGTGGTGCAGATCGCCGGGCTCATCGCGCGGCGCATCGTGTGCTGGGCCGAGGAGGGTGACAGCCTCGCCCGTGGACGCCGCTATGGTTTGATCAAATTCGGGTCGAGGCTTGACGTCTATCTGCCCACGGATTATGACCCAAGTGTTGCCGTTGGTGACAACGTCTTCGCCGGGCAGACCGTACTGGCCCGGAAAAAGTAACGCCGAAAGGTAGAATCGATGAACGCCGAAGCGCCGAAGCCCATCCGAAAGGGAGTCTATGTTCTCCCGAACCTGCTGACCACGGCAAGCCTCTTTGCAGGCTTCCTTGGCATCATGTGGGCTTTCGAGGGCCGCTTCGAGTCGTGCGCCATTGCCATCCTCGTCAGCGCTGTGTGCGACGGACTGGACGGCAAGGTTGCCCGCCTCACCGGCACGTCGAGCGACTTCGGCGTTCAGTACGATTCCCTTGCTGATCTCGTGGCCTTTGGCGTCACCCCGGCGATTCTCACCTATCGCTGGATGCTGCACGACTTCGGTCGCCTCGGTCTCATGGCCGCGTTCCTCATTATCGCCTGTGGCGCGCTTCGGCTCGCCCGCTTCAACGTCGCCGCTCCCACGGCCTCCAAAAAGTACTTCACGGGTCTGCCCATTCCCGCGCAGGCCTGTACCATCGCCACGCTCGTGCTGTTCGCTCCGTATGTCATGGAGGACTACGGACAGTACCTGCCGTCCTTCCTGCTTGTGCTCACCTACGTGCTGTCCTATCTGATGGTCAGCCGCGTGCGCTACGTGTCCTTCAAGGAATACGGATTCCTCAAGGCGCATCCCTTCTCTTCTGCGGTTTCCGCCACGCTGGTCTTCGTGCTCGTGGCGTCCGAACCCATGGTGCTGGGCTTCGTGTTCATGCTTGGATACGTCGTCTCCGGCCCTGTCCTCAGCCTGCTGTTGCTACGCCGTTCCGGCTCGCTACGCGAGGCTTCCCGCAAGCTCTCGTAAACGAATCACCGTATTCATCCGGCCCAGACGGAGGAGAATCCGTCCTGAGCGACTACGGCAAGCCGGGTGCACATGCGCACCTCGGTTGGAACGCTCGTACACATCCTTACAGAACGTGCTTCATCGTGATAGGCTCACCTATCATCGCATGAGGCGCACGCAGCGCAGACAGGAGGCACACTCATGTCCGATCGCGTATTCATATTCGACACCACACTCAGGGATGGCGAACAGTCTCCCGGTGCGACCATGAACCAGCTCGAAAAGCTCCGCATCGCTAGACAGCTCGAATCCATGGGCGTCGACATCATCGAGGCGGGCTTCCCCGCCGCCAGCGACGGAGATTTCTGCTCCGTGCGGGAAATTGCCAGAAGCGTCGAGAAGTGCCAGGTGGCCGGGCTGTGCCGGGCCGTTCCCTCGGACATCGACCGCGCGTGGGAGGCCATCAGAGAGGCCGCCCATCCCCGCATCCATACCTTCATCGCCACCAGCCCCCTGCACATGAAGCACAAGCTCCAGAAGGAGCCTGCGCAGGTGCTCGAAATGGCTCAGCGCGCGGTACGTCACGCCTGTGGCTACACCGCCAACGTCGAGTTCTCGGCCGAGGACGCCTCGCGTTCCGAGTGGGATTTCCTCGCCCGCATCACCGAAGCGGTCATCGACTGCGGGGCCACCACGGTCAACATTCCGGACACCGTCGGCTACGCTCAGCCCGACGAGTTCGCCGAGCTTATCCGCTACCTGCGGGCCAACGTGCGCAACATCGACCGCGCCATCATTTCCGTCCATTGCCACAACGACCTCGGCCTCGCCGTGGCCAACACCATGGCCGCCATTCGCGCCGGTGCGCGCCAGGCGGAGGTGACGCTCTCCGGCATTGGTGAGCGCGCGGGCAACGCGGCCCTTGAGGAAGTGGTGATGAATCTGAACACCCGCCGCAACTTCTTCGAGGTGGAGCACGGCATAGATACGAAGATGCTGTTCCCGGCCTGCCGCCTGCTCTCGCACATCATCGGCCAGCCCATTCCGCCGAACAAGGCGGTTACGGGAGCCAACGCCTTCGCGCATGAGTCCGGCATCCATCAGGACGGCGTGCTCAAGGATCGCCGCACCTACGAGATCATGACGCCCGAGAGCGTCGGCCGTGTCGGCACCGACATGGTGCTTGGCAAGCATTCCGGCCGCCACGCCATCAAGCGCAAGCTCGACGAACTGGGCTACCGCTTGAGCGAGGAGGACGTGACCCTCGTGGCAGACGCCATGAAGCGGCTGGCAGACATCAAGAAGACCATCTATGATGAGGACCTCGAAGCCATCGTGCTGGAGGAGGTGTTCCGCATTCCGGACCGTTTCCGGTTGAACCACCTCACGGTGCATTCCGGAACCACCGGCGTGCCTGCCACGGCGGCGGTCATCCTCGACGTCAATGGCGAGGAGCGAAAGCTCGCGCAGTTCGGCGTGGGGCCGGTGGACGCCACCTTCAACACCATCGCCGAGATCATCGGCCTCAAACCCTCGCTGGAGCGCTTCCAGATCAACGCCATTTCCGGCGGTACGGACGCCCTCGGCGAGGTGACGGTCAAGATTCGCGAGGGAAGCAGGTCCGCCGTGGGACGCGGCGCGGACCCGGACATCATCATCGCCAGCGCCAAGGCCTACATCAACGCCATGAACCGTTTGGCCAAGAAGACGGAGGAGACGAGCGAATGCCCCGCACCTTAGCCCACAAGATTCTTCAGGCGGCCACGAACGAGGAAATTCGCGAGGACGGCCAGATCGTCCGCTGCCGGGTGTCCATGGTTCTCGCCAACGACATCACGGCTCCGCTGGCCATCAAGTCCTTCCGGGCCATGGGCGCGGCGAGCGTGTTCGACCGCGACCGTGTCGCCCTCGTCTGCGACCACTTCACGCCGAACAAGGACATTGACTCTGCCGAGCAGGTCAAGGTGGTGCGCGATTTCGCCGAACGCCAGCGCATTACCCATTACTACGAGGGTGGCAATGTGGGCGTGGAGCACGCGCTGTTGCCGGAACTCGGCATCGTCGGCCCCGGCGACGTGGTCGTCGGCGCGGACAGCCACACCTGCACCTATGGCGGTCTTGGCGCGTTCGCCACCGGCATGGGGTCCACGGACATCGCGGCGGCCATGGCCCTTGGCGAGACGTGGTTCAAGGTGCCGCCGACCATCCGCGTGAACGTGGATGGCGAGATGGGCAACTACGTGCAGGGCAAGGACATCATGCTCCGCCTCATCGGCGAGATTGGCGTGGCCGGTGCGCTGTACCGCGCCCTCGAATTCGGCGGGCCCGCCATCGATGCGCTGTCCGTGGAGGGGCGCATGACCATCGCCAACATGGCCATCGAGGCGGGCGGCAAGGTCGGCCTGTTCCCGGTGGACGCAAAGACCATCGCCTATGCCGAGGCGGCTGGGCGCAGCGGTTGCGAGGAAATGGTCCCCGATCCCGGCGCGCATTACGAGCGCGTGGTGGACATCGACGTGACGGGCATGGAGCCGCAGGTGGCCTGCCCGCATCTGCCGGACAACGTGAAGCCTGTATCCGTCGTGACCGGGGTGAAGGTGCATCAGGCCGTCATCGGCTCCTGCACCAACGGCCGCATCGAGGACATGCGCGAGGCCGCCGCCGTGCTCAAGGGGCGCAAGGTGGCGCGCAGCGTGCGCTGCATCGTGCTGCCCGCCACGCCGGGAATCTGGCGGCAGGCCCTCAAGGAAGGGCTTATCGCCATATTCATGGATGCCGGATGCGTGGTTGGTCCGCCGACCTGCGGTCCGTGCCTTGGCGGGCACATGGGCATCCTTGCGGGGGGCGAGCGCGCCATCGCGACCACTAACCGCAATTTCCGGGGGCGCATGGGCAGCCTCGAATCCGAGGTCTATCTGGCCAATCCGGCCGTTGCGGCGGCAAGCGCCGTGGCTGGCGAAATCCTCCATCCGGCAAAGCTCTAGGCAGGGAGTGGACGCATCATGAAATACACAGGAAAGGCCCACACCGTGGGCGCGAACATCGATACGGACGCCATCATCCCGGCCCGCTTTCTCGTCACGACGGACGAGGCGCAACTCGGCGCAAATTGCATGGAGGGGCTTGAGGCGGGCTGGGTCCGCCGCGTGTCCCCCGGTGACGTGCTGGTGGCCGGGCCGAACTTTGGCTGCGGCTCCAGCCGCGAGCATGCCCCCATCGCCATCAAGGGCGCGGGCATTCCCGTGGTGGTGGCGCACAGCTTTGCGCGCATTTTCTACCGCAACGGCTTCAACATGGGGCTGGTCCTCGTGGAGATCGGCGACGCCGTGGAGCGCATCGCCGACGGCCACGAGATAGAGGTGGATACCGACGCGGGCGTCATCCGCAATCTGACCACCGGCGAGGAAATCGTCTGTCGTCCGGTGCCGCCTTCAATGCAGGAGATTCTGGATGCCGGAGGGCTGGTGGACTACGTGCGTCGCCGCCTTGAGGCCGAGGGGAGAGTGTAACATGGCGACCTACAGGATTTGTTTCCTTCCCGGCGACGGCATCGGTCCCGAGATCATGACGCAGGCGCGGCGCGTGCTGGACCGTGTGGGCGAGCGCTTCGGCCATACCTTTACGGTCACCGAGGCCCTCATCGGTGGTGCGGCCATCGACGCCACGGGCGGTCCTCTGCCGCAGGCGACCATTGATACCTGCCTCGCCTCGGACGCTGTGCTGCTTGGCGCGGTGGGCGGTCCTCGCTGGGACGAGCTTGACCCGTCCATCCGTCCGGAGCGCGGGCTGCTCGGCATCCGCAAGGCCATGGGCCTTTTCGCGAACCTGCGCCCGGCGCGGCTGTTTTCGCAGCTTCGCAAGGCCTGCTTCCTGCGCGAGGATATTGTGGAGCGCGGCATCGACGTGATGGTTGTGCGCGAGCTGACCGGTGGGCTCTACTTCGGCGAACCGCGCGGCATTGAGGTGCGCGACGGCGAGCGCGTGGGCGTGAACACCATGATCTATGCCGAGCACGAAATCCGGCGCATCGCCCGCGTAGCCTTCGAGGCGGCGCGGCGGCGCTCCGGCCGGGTGTGCAACGTGGACAAGGCCAACGTGCTCGACGTGTCGCGCCTGTGGCGCGAGGTGGTCGTCGCCACCGCCGCCGACTATCCGGACGTGCAGCTCTCGCATATGTACGTGGACAACGCGGCCATGCAGTTGGTGCGCGACCCCTCGCAGTTCGACGTCATCGTCACTGGCAACCTCTTCGGCGACATTCTCTCCGATGAGGCGTCGATCATCACCGGCTCCATCGGCATGCTGCCCTCGGCGTCCCTCGGCGACGGCGGACCCGGACTCTACGAGCCGATCCACGGTTCCGCCCCGGACATCGCCGGGCAGGACAAGGCCAATCCGCTGGCGACCATCCTTTCCGTGGCGATGATGCTCCGGCATACGCTGGGGCTGGAGGCCGAGGCCTCGGCCATCGAGGATGCGGTGAGCGGTGTGCTGTCCGACGGCTGGCGCACCGGGGACATCATGGAGCCGGGCGCGAAGCCCGTGGGCTGCGCCGGCATGGGCGCGAAGGTGGCAGAGCGGCTATAGTCGCAGAGATTTCCGTGGCGCGTGAGTCCGCGGGAACCGACGCAGTTTGGCCGGACGATCTTCGGCCCTGCGTGGCACCGTGACGACAGTCCGCGACCCGGACCTGCGGCGGCTTCGCTCCTTTACACCAAAGGGCGGGAGTCTCCGAATCCCGGCTGGGCACGCAGCGCCATCCGCGACGATCTCGCGGAAAAGGCGGCGACCCGCACGCCGAACCCCCGCTTCAGTCCGTCACCGTCTGTCCCCGGATTCATGTTCCGGGATGTCCGGTTCCTCGATTCGGAAAAGAAAACGAACATCGACGGAATCGTGATTTCCGCCTTCCGGCCGTCCCCGCTTGTCGGGGCGCACCCGCTGCCGGGAGTTGAACGAAAACGCAAAACGGTATACCCGGAAGGTCGCCCGATCTTCCGGGTAATCCACTTTCAAGGATCACAGCGAAAAACATGTCCAGAATTTCGATTCAGAGCCTGTCCAAGTCCTTCGGCGGGCGCGATTTGTTCGAGGCCTTCTCCCTTGAGGTCACGCCGGGAATGCGGTTGGCCGTCGTGGGACCGAACGGTTGCGGCAAGTCCACCTTCATCAAGATCCTCGCGGGCATCGAGGCGGCGGACACGGGACTGGTCTCCATGCCCAAGGGCGTGCAACTCGGCTATTCCAAGCAGGAGTTGCAGCAGGAGGAACTGACGCGGCCCGTGCTCGGGTTCGTGCTCGACGTTCTGCCCTCGTGGCGCGATTTCTGGAAGCGGTGGGAGACGGCCACCCATGCCGGGGACAAGGGCGAACTGGCGCGTCTGGCGCAGGAGCAGGCGCATCTGGAGCATACCTACGGCTACAATCCCGAGCACAAGGCCAAGTCCGTGCTGACGGGTCTCGGCTTTTCCGAGGAGCAGTGGGACAAGCCGCTCAACGTGCTTTCCGGCGGCTGGCGCGAACGCGCCAAGCTGGCGCGGATTCTCGTGGCCGGTGCGGGCGTGCTGCTGCTCGACGAACCCACCAACCATCTCGATCTTGAGGCCGTGGAATGGCTTGAGGACTATCTGCACTCCTTCGAGGGCGCGCTGGTCTTCGTCGCGCATGACCGTGTGTTCCTCGATCGGTTGGCCACGCATGTGCTGTTCCTTGGCGGCACGCGGGCCATGGTGCGCCCCGGTACCTTCTCGCAGTTCCTGACCTGGTATGCGGAGACGGAGGACCAGCGTAGGCGCGAGGAGCGCCGCGTGGCCGACGAGATCGGCCGCAAGATGGATTTCGTGCGCCGTTTCCAGTTCAAGGCCACCAAGGCCCGGCAGGCCAACAGCGTGAAGAAGCAGGTGGCCAAGCTGGAAAGGGAACTCGACGGCCTCAAGACCCCGGTGCGCAAGCAGAAGGAACTGTCCTTCACGTGGCCCAAGCCCGCGCGAGGCAACAAGATTCCGCTGTCCGTCATGGATGTTTCGCTCTCCTACGGCGACGGTCCGAGCCTGTGGAAGTCCCTGTCCTTCAATCTTTACGAGGGGCAGAAGATTGCGCTGGCCGGTCCCAACGGCTGTGGCAAGTCCTCGCTCATCAAGTGCATCGTCGGCGCGCAGAAGCTGAGTTCCGGACGCATCGAGATCGGCTCCAACATGGTGGTGGGCTACTACAGCCAGCATCAGGCCGATACCCTCGACCTTGAAAAGACGGCGCTCGGCGAAATCCGCCGCCTGTCTGATCCGCGCACCACGGAAGAGGAACTGCGCAGCGTGCTTGGCCTGTTCATGCTTGGCGAGGAATACTGGGACCGCAAGGTGTCGGAGCTTTCCGGCGGCGAGAAGAACCGCCTGATTCTGGCCACGCTGTTCCTCAAGCGCGCCAACTTCCTCATCCTCGACGAGCCGACCAACCATCTGGACCTCGAAAGCCGCGACGCCCTCGTGCAGGCGCTTCAGGACTATACCGGAACGGTGCTCATGGTCGCGCACGATCGGTATCTGCTGTCCGAAGTGGCGGAGCAGGTGTGGTGGCTCAAGCCCGAGGGCATCGAGGTGTTCCTCGACGGCTACGAGGGCTATGACCGCGCCCGCAAGGCCGAGGCGCGCGGCGAGGATCCGGCCGCCGTGGCCGCTGCCGCTGCGGACGACGCCGTCAAGGCTCTTGGCCGCGCGGAGAGCAAGGCCCTCAAGCGCCAGCAGGCCGAGGCCAGAAACGCCATCTATCGCGAACTCAAGCCCAAGCAGGAGTCCTACGCGAAGATGGAGGCGGAGCTGGAGAAGCTTCTGGAGGAGCAGGGCGACGTGGAGCAGGAACTGGCCGACCCCGAGGTCTATGCCGACGTGCCCCGGTCCACGGAACTGATGCGCCGCTTCAAGGAGCTTCAGGACGCTTCCGAGCGCAAGCTGGAGAAACTGGCCGTTCTCGAAGCCGAGATCGCGAAACTTGAGGCCGAGCGGGAAGCGCTCAGCGCAACTTGATTTTCAAGGGGTTCCGCCCTATTCTCACCTGTTCGTGCACTCAAAATGAAATGAAGGTGGTCCGATGAACGGCGTCGTTGAGGTCGTGGCCGGAATAGTCTGGCGCGATGGCCGTTTTCTCGCAGTAGAGCGCCCACAGGGCAAGCCGCAGGCCGGTTTCTGGGAATTTCCCGGAGGCAAGGTCGAACGTGGCGAATCCCTTGAGGATGCCCTTGTACGCGAACTGCGGGAGGAATTGGACCTGACTCCCACGGACATGGAACTGTGGCAGGAAAAGCGGCACGATTACGAGCATATCAGCGTGCGCCTGCATTTCTTCCATGTCCACGCCCACAGCGGCGCGGTTGTCCCGCACGAGGGGCACGCGTGGCGGTGGTTCGTTCCCGGAGAGACCGGGGATGTGCCCTTTCTTGCGGCGGATACGGAGATCGTCGACGAACTGGCCCGCTGGGCCAACGCGAAAAGGAGCTAGCCGTGCGCATAAGGGATCTCATGGCGAAGAACGGACAGTTCATCTCGCTGGAGTTCTTTCCGCCCAAGGAACGGGAGGCGTGGCCCAAATTCTTTGAGACTGTGGAGCAACTCAAGGGGGTCGATCCGCTGTTCGCGTCCGTGACCTACGGCGCGGGCGGTGGCACGCAGGCCAACACCCTTGAGATTGTGCGCCGCCTCAAGCTGGATCAGGGGCTTGAACCCATGGCCCACCTGACCTGCGTGGGCGCCGACGCCGAGCGCATTTCCGCCTTTCTGGACGAGCTTCGCGGCATGGGAGTGGACAACGTCCTCGCCCTGCGTGGCGATCCGCCCAAGGGCGCGGAGCAGTTCAGCCCGGATAACGAGGCTTTCGCTCATGCGTCGGACCTCGTGCGCTTCATCCGTTCCGCCCACCCCGACATGGGCATAGCCGTGGCCGGGTATCCGGAAGGGCACCCCGAGTGCGCGACCTTCCGCGAGGATTACGGATATCTCAAGGGCAAGCTGGACGCCGGGGGCGACTTCGTCATGACCCAGCTGTTCTTCGATAACCGACTGTACTGGAATTTTGTGGACCTCATGCGAGCCATGGGCGTCACCAAGCCAATTATTCCCGGCGTGCTGCCCATTATGAGCCTGCAATCCGTGAAGCGGATTCTCGGATTCTGCGGGGCGAGCATTCCGGGCAAGTTCCTGCTCGAACTCGAAGCCGCCGATGCGGCGGGCGGCGAGAAGGCCGCCTACGAAGTGGGCATGAACTGGGCCAAGCGACAGGTGCGGGAGCTGCTGGACGGCGGCGCGCCCGGCGTGCATCTGTACACCCTGAACAGGGCGCAGGCCGTGCTTGAAATCGTGGATTCCCTCGGCCGCCTGCACTAGGCGGTTTCGCCAACGTTATTTCCTGCCGGATCGCAACCCGGCAGGGCAAGGAGACAATTCGCAATGGGCAAGGATTCGTTTGTCGTCGCCGTTGTCGGCGCCACCGGCGCCGTGGGCCGTGAAATGCTCAAGACCCTCGAAGCGCGCGATTTCCCCGCCTGCGAGGTCATCGCCCTGGCTTCCAGCCGTTCCGCCGGAACCAAGCTCCCGTTCAAGGACGGCGAACTCGTCGTGCGCGAGCTGACCGATGAGTCCTTCGAGGGCGTGGACATTGCGCTCTTCTCCGCGGGTGGTTCCATCTCCGAACGCTTCGCCCCCATCGCCGCCCGCAGCGGCTGCGTGGTGGTGGACAACTCCAGCGCGTGGCGCATGGATGACCAGTGCCCGCTGGTGGTTCCCGAAGTGAACCCCGACGACCTCGAATGGCACAAGGGCATCATCGCCAACCCCAACTGCTCCACCATCCAGATGGTCGTTGCGCTCAAGCCCATCCACGACGCCGCCGGCATCAAGCGCATTGTGGTTTCGACCTATCAGGCTGTTTCCGGTGCCGGACAGAAGGCCATGGACGAACTGACCGATCAGGTCCAGAAGATGTACAACTTCGACATGGAGTCCATCGAGCCGAAGAATTTCCCCTACCGCATCGCCTTCAACTGCATTCCGCAGATCGATGTCTTCCTCGACAACGACTACACCAAGGAAGAGATGAAGATGGTGCACGAGACGCACAAGATCCTCGGCGACGACACCATTGGCGTGTCGCCCACCGCCGTTCGCGTGCCCGTGTACATCGGCCACAGCGAGTCCGTGAACGTGGAGACCGAGAAGAAGCTTACCGCCGCCGAGTGCCGCGCTGTCCTGAGTCAGGCTCCGGGCGTGCGCGTGTTCGACAACCCCAGCGAGAAGATCTACCCCATGCCCATCGAGGCCGTGGATGAGGACGCCACCTTCGTGGGCCGCATCCGCGAGGACGAGTCCATCGAGAATGGCCTGAACCTGTGGATCGTGGCCGACAACCTGCGCAAGGGCGCGGCCCTCAATGCCGTTCAGATCGCCGAGACCCTCGTGGAGCGCGATCTGGTCCGCGTGCCCTAACGTCGAGAACTCAAGAGGAGTGGACATGATTCCCGTTCTGGATTCCGAGGAATACCTGAAGAGGATGCTCTCCATTCGCCGTCCGGGTACGGACGACGTGCTGGCTTTCTACGAGCATCGTCTCGGAGCCATCTGTACCGATCCCAAGCTCATGCTCATGCCGTGGGATGATCACCTCGTCCATCGTGGTGATGGCGTGTTCGAGACGCTCAAGTACCTCGGACGCAGAATGTATCAGGTGGATGCCCATCTGCGGCGCATGAAGCGCTCCGCGGACGCCATTCACCTCACTCCGCCCTGTTCGTGGGAACGTCTGCGCGAGATCGTTTTCGAGGTCGCGCAGGCCGCTGGGGCACAGGACGGTCTGGTGCGCATCCTGCTCGGTCGCGGACCGGGCGGATTCGGCATCGACATGGCCGAGTGCCCCATCCCCAGCCTCTACGTGGTGGCCTACCGCTTCCATCCCAAGCCCGTCGAGTGGTACGAGAAGGGCGCAAGCGCGTTCCGGACCAGCTACCCGGCCAAGCAGGGCTGGCTGGCCACCATCAAGGCCGTGGACTATCTGCCCAATACCCTGATGAAGTACGAGGCCACCGAAAAGGGGCACGACTACCCCATCTGCTTCGACGAGCATGATTTCCTGGCCGAAGGCGCCACGGAGAACATCTGCATTGTCGATCAGGCGGGCGAGATCGTCGTTCCCGAGTTTGATCGTGCCTTGGCCGGAACCACGCTGTTCCGCGCCATCGACCTGCTGGCCGGAGAGATTCCGGTCCGCTTCCGCAAGATTCAGGAGAACGAGCTGTACGATGCTCGCGAGATTCTGGTCCTCGGCACCACCGGGGACTGCTTGAGCATCGTCCGCTACAACGGCAAGCCGATTCAGGACGTGCGTCCCGGCGCGGTGTCCAAGCGGCTGCGCGAACTTATCCTCAAGGACATTGCGGAAAACGGCGAAGCCTTCTAGGCCCGCTGTCGTGTGCGCCGCGTGTGCACCGAAACGTCATGACATCATGAGCGCCGGGACGGCATGCCGTCCCGGCGCATAGCGTATAGGGCCGCGTCTGTCGCGGCCGGGGATTTTTACATGCAGCACCGGATGACCATCCTCCACCTCGACCTCGGACGCGAACTGCGCGGGGGGCAGCGACAGGTTCTGTACCTGTGCCGCCATCTCGCCGCATCGCGCGAGTACAGGCCGGTAATCGCCGCACCCGGCGACAGTCCGCTCATGGCCTGCGCTCGGGAGGAGGGCATCGAGACCGTTCCGCTTCCCTCGCGTTTCGAGTGGCATCCGGCGACGATTCTCTTTCTGCGCACGCTCATCCTGCGCGAACGGATTGACTGCCTGCACACGCACTGTGCCCGTAGCGCCTCGCTTGGCGCGGTGCTCAAGCGCCTGTGCGGGGGCAGGCCGCTACTGGTCCATTCGCGGCGCGTGTCCTATCCCCTTGGGCGCGGGTGGAGCCGCCGAAAGTACGCCATGGGCGACGCCGTGGTGGGCGTGAGCGCGGAAATCGCCGCCACCCTGCGCGAGTGCGGACTCGATGCCGACAAGGTCTCGGTGATCCACAGCGGTATCGATCCCGCCCGCTATGTGATGCACCGTCCGCCGCTTGCGGGGCTGTCCTTGCGCATCGGCATGGTCGGTGCCTTGAGCGCCCAGAAGGGGCACGCGGTGCTCATCGACGCGCTGTCCATCCTGACTCGCGATGGTTCGCTGCCTGCGTGGGATGCGGAGATCGTGGGCGATGGGGCGCTACGTGCCGAGCTGGAGGCGAAGGTGCGGCAGGAGGGATTGGCTGAACGTGTGCTGTTCTCCGGATACCGGGAAAGCCGCGAGGTGCTGCCCGGTTTCGACATTCTTGCCGTTCCGAGTATCGATGGCGAGGGGTCGAGTGGGGTCATCAAGGAAGGCTGGGCATCCTGCGTCCCTGTGGTGACGTCGGACCTGCCGTCCAATCTCGAATTGGTCCAGCCCGGCTACAGCGGCTTGAGCTTCGCAAATGGCGACGGGGCCGAATTAGCCCGCGTGCTGACCGACATGCTGCACGACATTGCCGCCGGGGGAACGAGGTTGTGCAATGCCCTTGTCGAAGGCGGGCGGGCGCGTCTGGAATATTTCACGGACATGGCCATGGCCCGCGCCTACATGGCGCTGTACGCCTATCTGCGCGGCACGGCGCAAGGACATTGAGCTGTGCGCCTTGACCATGCCGACTGACGGTGGCGGGATTTCGCATTTCAGGCCACAACGCAAGACGGCCCCGGATGATCACCATCCGGGGCCGTCTTGCGTTGTGTGGCTTGTGTCCGTTACGCGGGGTAGCCCTGCTAGTGCTGGCGGACGGTTTCCATGGAATCGAGCTTCCAGTGGGACGCGTCGTTTTCAGCGTCGCGGGCGAATTTCCAGACTTCCTGTACCGATGTTGTGCCTGCGTCCTGCCCCGTGCGTTGGGTGACGTCGAAGAGGACGGAGGCTTCCTCGGTCACGCCGTTGTTGCGGCGTTCGACGATGCTGGCGTTGACCAGCAGAAGGTCCGTTCTGGCGGAGCGGGTTTCTGTTTCCGCTCGGCTGGCGAATTCGTCGAAGGCGCGGGGGGTGGTGAAGTTGCGCAGGTCGTCGAGATCGCGGGCATCCCATGACTCGCGAATGCGGGCATAGGCGAGCTTGGCCCCGGCGAGAAATTCGTTGGGATCGAATTCGCCGTGCAGGGCAGCGGGGCGAGGGGGCGTTTCGTCGTCCGACTCCGTGTCGGAGCGCAGCATGTCCCATGCGCGTTCGGCGCGCTTGTAGGCGTCGAGCGCGCGCTTCTTCACGGCTTCGTCCTGCGCGGAGTCGTCGCCGTCGTTCTTTCGCGCCGCGAGAAAACGCAGGGCGAGAAAGATGCAGATGCCGATGAGCAGAAGGTCGAGTGGGGTGAGTCGCATGCGGTATCCCTCGGTCCGGTGCCCGGCTCTCAGATGAGGCCTATGCCTCTGAGAAGCTGCAGGAACAGGTCCTTGTCTATGGGCTTGGGCACGTAGGACGTGGCCCCGCCCCGGTAGTACGCCTCGACGACGTTCGCGCGGTCATCGAGGGACGTGGTCATGACGATCAGGGCTTCCTTTTCGGAGGGGATTCCCCGATCGCGTTCGATCTGCCGAATCGTCTTCAATGCGTCCTGTCCGTTCATCTCGGGCATCATGATGTCCAGACAGACCAGTCTGAAGGGGCGATTGTCGTCCAGTGCGTTCGTGAAGGACTCGATGGCCTTCCGACCGTCAGGAGCATTCGTCACCTCCCCGTAGGGGGCCAGAATGCGGGTCAGAAGCTCGCTGCTGATGTAGTCATCGTCGGCAACAAGAATGCGCATCGGTTCTCCGGCGGGTTTCTCGCGTTCTGGGCGCGTGTTTGACGGATTCGATTATGCCACGCTCCGAGTCCGAAGCACAATGGCCTTTTTGCCGTTTGGCGAAGCGTCTGGCATTTCCCCGCTTGCCGCCGGGCGTTTGGGCGGCGTACTCTGCATGTGGAGGCTATGGTGGCGACACAATGGAACATGGAACTGCGCGTCCGGACGAACTGTTTTCTTGGCATCTGCGCCGTGGGCGTTTTGGCCGGGCTTGTGGGTGGCGTTTATGGCGGAGCGCCGCAGGGGCTTTTCGTGTCCGCCGTCATGGGGGTGTTTCAGGTGCTTCTTGCGGGGTATGCAGGGAGCTTCGCGGGGATGATCGGTGCGGGAGCGTACATGTGGATGCGCTATCGCAAGGGGGCGGAGTACGGCGCGGATGGCGTGCTGCTGCTTTCCGCCTTTGGGGGCTTTCTCGGCGTCGTGGCGGGGCTTGTGTTCGCCCCGTGGGCCGACGCGGCAAGCTGGGCCGCCGTCGGGGCGTTTCTCGGCGGTGCCGTGGCTGGCGCGTCCGCTGGCGCGGCGGGAAGTCTCTTTGATCTGCTTGTGCTCGACGCCATGTCGCCGGAGTTTCGCCACCGCGCGTTGGCCCGCCGTATGCCTTCCGTACGCCTCAATCCGGATGCAATGCCGCCGCAGCGTCCGCCCGAGGATGACGACTCGTCCTCTTCCTGATCTTTCGCCGCAGACCCAACAAACGACAACGGCCGGACATGTCCGGCCGTTGCGCTGTGGGGAGGATTGGCGAACCTATTTCCAATCGTTCATGTACGTCCAGAAGACTGCGCCGAGTTCCACGCCCTTCTGCTTGCCCTTTTCGGGGCCGTCGGGGGCGGGGATGGTGTAGTCGGCTTCGTTCAGGGCCGCGAAGCCCCACCAGCCGGACTGGGGGCAGGTGAAGGCGAACACGCCGTTGGCGTCGGCCTTGACGACCTGCGTCTCATGATAGTCGGAGGGCAGGGTGAAACGGCCCTGATTGTACAGCTCCACCTCGACCTCGGCGTTGGGCACGGGCTTGCCGTCCATCAGCACCTGGCCGACGAAGGTGTTGCCCACGTAGTTGCCGAAGGGGCGCAGCATGGGGATGATTTCGGTCTTCAGGCCAGCCGGGGCGTCCCAGCCCTCGTCGCCGCCAAAGGCGGGAACCATGACCTTGGTGTAGTGGATGATGAAGCAGTCTTCGGCGGGCTCCCAGTAGGGGGTCGGCTCCATGAAGAAGGTGTACACGCCGGGGCGCTTGAAGGTGTAGTCCACGGTCCATGCGGTGTGGTCCATCACGCTGGCCTTGGCGAGCTTACCCTTGAGGTCCGTGACGGAGCCGTCGAACATCACGCCGACCTTGGCCGGGGTGACCAACTCCATGCCTTTTCCGGCAAAGGGATGCGAGAAGGAGAAGGTGACCTGCGCCTTCTTGCTCTCCATGGTCGCCTCTGGCTGCGAGGGGATGGCCATGCCGAAGTGGGCGAAAGCGGGTCCGACAAGTCCGAGGGAGAGAATCACGGCCGCCGCAAGGCGGGGAAGAAACCGAGTCATGTCGCCTCCTTGGAAGATTGATGTGCGTGGGAAAATGCATACGATATTGGGATTAGTATGTAAACAGTGGCGCGAAAATTTACTGAATAAAACATCGTGTGACCGGAAAATCTTTTGTGCACGGCGCTTTCGTCTAGTCCATCGGAAAATGTTCTTGGAATATGCCGCCGAGCGCGTCGCGTCATCGGGGGCGGCGGGGATGGGGGCTACTATGCTCTGGGGGTGTTCGCGGGGGATGGGCGCAGGGCGTGGAGGGGGGCTGGAGTGTTGGCGCGAGGGCTGGCGTGCCTGATGCGTGGGTGGGGTTCGGCGTGTATGGCTGATGTGGATGTTGAACGGCCCTAGCGACCTCGGGGGAGGGGGAATCCGGCAACACTGGCGGCGGACTGGGTTGCCGTCATGGGGCGTGAAGAAATGGCACAAAAAAAGCGCCAACTCGTGTGAGTTGGCGCCTTTCAGGGAAACCGGACACCCAAGAACAACCGTTGCCGCTGCTCCCTCTCGGGCCTGACGGGGTTGGCGGCGTTCCTGCCGCCCGGCTTCCCTCGTGGAGGGCTTTTATTGACGCTTTTGCCCGAACTGTCAAGCGATTGTTTGCGCATCCCCGCTGGTGGGCGGTATTGCGCGTCCGGCCGGGCGGGTATAGCGTGCGGGAATACGGCAATGATGCCGAGTCAGTCACCAAGGAGTTGCGACATGCGAGCTATGGTCGGCATTCTGGCGGCCTGTCTGCTTCTGGCCTGCGGTTGTGCGAAGACGACGCGCACTCTTTCCGAGACCCGTGGCCTCTGCTATGCCTATTCCCCCGGCGATCTTGAGACCGGAACCGGCGGATGCATGCGCCAGCAGGAGATCTGCGACGAGTTCATGCTGGCGCTGGAGGATTGCGGCGCGACTCCCGACTGCGAGGAGTGCCTTGCCCGCTGCCGTGAGACGTACAACCGCCTTGCGCGTCAGCACTACAGCGACGGCTGCGCGAGCACGGTGTCCCGTGCTCGGGATATCTGCGAGCAGTACTGCCGTTCCCACGCGCACAAGTAGCGTCGGCTACTCCGTGTGCCTGTCGAGGGCCGAGCGTAGGGCGGACATGATCAGCTCGACATCGGCCCTCGCGATGGTGCGAGTCATGTGGTTCGTGGCGGTGCGCTCCGGGTCGCGCTGGCGGATGTTCTCCAGTATGCGCTGGTAGTGCTCCTCGCCGAGGGTCGTGAGGGTGTCGGCGATTTCGCGGATGAACTCATGCCCGAGCCGCCGGACGCGCCTGTCGTCGTAGATCGTGCTCCAATCCACGCTGGAGCGCCCATCCCGCCCGGTCGAGCGAAATTCCACCAGAATCGTTTCGAGGGTGGCGCAGCCGAGGCGGTAGCTGGCGCAGTCCTTGCCGAAGAGCAGGGAGTCGCTCTCGAAGCCGTCGATGCCGCGCACCGTCCCGCGCACGCTGATGAGGAAGTAGCGCATGACCGGGCGCGGAAGCACGCCGGTGACCAGTGCCTCCCGCGCGAGGCTGTCCTGCTCCGAATCCTCGGGATGGACGAGCGGCCCGCCTTCGGCCCTGATGAAGGCATATTCCACGATGAGTCGTCCCATGCCGTCGCGCCCGCGATTCTCCTGTGCGAGCCTCTCGTTGGTGTGGCGGGTGGCGGTGATCCTGCATTCCCTCTCGAAATCCGAATCCTTCAGATAGTCCTCCAGCGCGGCGTGCAGAGCCTGCTCGATGTCTGGTGCCGAAAGGCCCGCATGGGCAAGGCGCTGCGCCACATGTCGCACAAAGAGCTTCATGTGGCGACGATGCGCATTCCCTGCGATGCCGCACAGTTCGGCAAGATTGGGACCGGCGTCTGAAGGACTGGTCATGAAAACTCCCTGCGGGATGACACGGGGACGTATCCCTATTGTTTACCGATTAATATCGTCTTTTTTTCCATACGGCGAGCACAACTAAAGCAACTAAAGCTATCTCGATGCTCCATTTGAACATTGAATCGTTGTACCATTCGATATGAGGGCCAAAGTCCGTAAAAAGATCATTGGCTTCCTTGTGCTGGACGATGCTTCCAAGGAACGATGCCTTGTCAGAATCTCCTGCGGCGATTGAGTCAAGAACCGGCCACCAGCCTGGCCATATGATGACGGGTAGCAAAGAACCCACCAGTGACAGGTTTAAATGCCATGAACACCGTGTTAGATAATAGATTATGCCTTCTATGATAACAACAAAACAAGAATAAGACAGTGACGTAAAGACGATGGAGAAATCAGCTCCGACTGCCCTTGCAATGAATCCTGTTGCAAGAAATGCGGCGCAAAAGAAGACAAACATCATTACGCCAAGGAAACTTGCTTCTTCGTTGTAGTTCATATACCCTTCATTTAGTTGAGAAATGTGTGATGTATCGCTGATAATGCAGTGTTGTTGTTAATACTGCGTCCAGCAGGGGAGCTGGTCCGTAAAACGTAGCAGCTCTCGCTCGCATTCATCGAAGACTTCAGGAAGTAACCACTCCATTGCTCTCCATTCGTTTGTTTCAATGCCGGCTTGTTCAGTGTCACTTTTCCTCAAGGTGATATTTTTGCGGACTGCATGGGTGGTGATGTTGGGACTGGTGCTTGACTTCGGTCTGATTCTGCCAAGAATGAACTCCATCATGTCTGCATATCGAGCTAGTCGATTTCCGTTGAAATAACTGTTCAGCATGGCGCGTACATTGGGGTCATTCGATGCATAATTTATGTCACGGCCTGCCGAAAGCGTTGCTACGATTGAGAAAGCCGCGGCGATCATGAAAATGAAGTCTTCAGGTACGTGTTCGGGGAGCGTATTTAGAATGCGCTTGATGTCTTCCGGAGGGGTGCTTTTTTTTCCCCATTCGTTGAAAAAATGGAAGAATGGTTTTCGGCGATCGTCGATTTTGGCTCTCAGTGCTGGGGCAAGATGATCTTCGTGGTATGGTAGTGTTTGATTCTCTGGAACTGTCAACGAATCAATTGTAACAAGCTCTGGGAAATCAAAATAATCTCCTGTTAACAGATATCGCTTAAATACAAGCGTGTTTTTGCTGTATGATTCTCGTATGGAATCTCTGTCGATCACAAAAGCATTATTTCTGTGTCGTCTTACAACGTCCTTGATAGACTGTGGAATGCTAACGTATTCATGAATAGCATACAAAACCCATATGAGTGGTATGCCTTCTTTTGAATAGTATGTGCATCTTCCAGATATCTCAGTCTGGTACGTATTTGACAACTGTAGTTCAATTGCAAAGGGTCTATGCCCTTCCCACTCAATGTATACGTCTGGCCTTCGAGCATTGTCGCAATATTGGGGATTATGATATTTATTTATAGTGTGACGAATGTACCGTTTGTCCAGCGCTGCAAGTTCTCCAATTTTTTTGCATAACAGCTCATGTGCTGGGGATTCTTGTTGTCCTCCATATTGTTCTGCCTTAAGGGAGTCTGGTGTTCTGTTCTTCCCTTGATACCATTGGCACCAAGTTGGGCTTCCATCGAAATGCACAAAGCCTGGAAAAGTCCTTCCAAAATATTTGTACGCTCGGATGTATACAGGGTGTTTGCACTTCATGCATAACATCGATATGCCTTTGCCACCAGTATGACGATTTGATATGCTGTCTCTGAGCATTCCCCACTCGTCAGGGGACATGGCTTGGAGGTCTTCAACGCGCAACAGGTTGCCACGCTCACCTTCGACAATAACTTCTCTGATCGTGCGTTGTGGTTCTTTCTCCACTAGCGACTCCTATCTCAGCATGGTTTCAGCTCCATTATCAATAATTTGACTGTTTTGCCAGATGTATAGCGCTTCGCAAGCAAGATAGACGCATCTAGAGTTTGCCAAAGATTTACAACACTTGATCTTGCTATAGAGTCATGGGCATGGCGTTCAGGCTCTGTTCTGGCGAGCAAAAAGGAGATGTGGAGGAGTAGGATTCTGGGGCTAAGGAGGGCAGGCTCATAATGGATGAGTCTGCGCAGGATTTGGGAGTTTGAAAGAGAGCATCAATGAGGCCGGACTTGACCAGGACATATTAAAACAAGCATTGGTCATCTTTAGCTTCTTTAGAAAATTAGGCATAAAAAAGCCCCGGAAAAACCGGGGCTTGATTGCCATGTGGCGGAGAGGAGAGGATTTGAACCTCCGACAGAGTTTCCCCTGTACACACTTTCCAGGCGTGCTCCTTAAACCGAACTCGGACACCTCTCCGCGCTGGAAGAGTCTTCTTAAAGAAATCCCGGGGCGTTGGCAAGCCCAAAAATCGTGATTTCCAAAATGACTCTGGAAAATGAAAAAGGCTTCCGTAAAACGGAAGCCGTAGATTCAACGTGGCGGAGAGGAGAGGATTTGAACCTCCGACAGAGTTTCCCCTGTACACGCTTTCCAGGCGTGCTCCTTAAACCGAACTCGGACACCTCTCCGCGTTGCGAGAGACTTCTTAAGGAAATCGCCGGGGGATGGCAAGCCCTTTCTTGGGAAATGTCTCAAAAAAAGGCGAAGGGCGGTCTTCCCCGGGTATCAGTCGTCGCTTTTGTGGGCTTCGGGCGTGGTGTCATGACCCTTGGCGTCGGTCTTGTCCTTGGGCTGCCAACTGCAGCTCTCGGCTCCGGGGCCTCAACCGTGGATGCCGAGTTTCGGCAGAACCCACCTGTTGAGAATAATCGCTACCGCAACGAAAAGAACGAGAAGAAGCAGGCTGTCCATGGGTGCTCCTTGTTGTATTGGCTCATGGGCGCGTTGGGCCATTCCTGCGCGTCAACGTACAGGATAAGGCCCGCAAGGCGGCAGTCAATGCCCTGCGGGCCGGGAAATCATGCGTAGAAGTCGCGGATGGCGGCGCAGACTTCGCGCACGCCGTCCGCGCCGAGGCCCGGATACATGGGCAGGCTCAGAATCTCGTCCGCCATGCGCTCGCTAAGCGTCAGCTCGTCGGCCCGGAAGGGCGCTCCGCCCTCGGCGAATAGCTTCTGCCTGTGGCCGGGGATGGGGTAGTGGATGGCCGTGCCTATGCCGCGTTCGGACAGGTGCGCCATCAGCTCCGCACGCCGGGGGGCGCGGATGACGTAGAGGTGGTAAACGTGGCCGCAGCCCTCGCGCACGGCGGGGCGGATAACGGGCAGGCCTGCCAGTTCCTCGTCATACACGGCGGCCAGTTCGCGACGCATGCGGGTTTCCTCGTCCAGCCGGGCGAGGCGCACGCGCAGGAATGCGGCCTGCATCTCGTCCATGCGGCTGTTCACGCCCGCCACCACGCTCTCGTAGCGGTGGGCCTCGCCATACTGCTTGAAGAGACGCACGCGGCGGTCGATTTCCGCGTCGGAGCAGGCCACAGCACCGCCGTCGCCAAGCGCGCCGAGGTTCTTGGTGGGGTAGAACGAGAAGGCCGCTACGGCTCCGGTCCGTCCGGCGATGATGTCGCCGAAGGTCGCCCCGTGGGCCTGTGCGCAGTCCTCGATGAGCGTCACGCCGCGCTCGCGGCACAGCGCGTCGAGCGCGGGGATGTCGCAGCACTGGCCGTAGAGATGCACGGCCATGACGGCGCGGGTGCGCGGGCCGATCATGCGGGCGGCGCTGTCCGGCGAGAGCGTGTAGTACGCTTCTTCCACCTCGGCGAACACGGGCACGCATCCCGCCGCGAGAACCGCGTGGTAGCAGGGCAGGGCGGTGTGTGCGGGCAGGACGATCTCGTCACCGGGTTCGACGCCGATGGCCTTGAGCGCCAGAACGAGGGCGTCCGTGCCGTTGCCGACGGTGGCCGCGTGGGGGCGGGCGAGCCATGCCGCAAATTCCGTCTCGAAGTCGCGGACCTCGGGACCCATGAGGAACCAGCCGCGTTCGAGCACACGCTCGAATGCGGCACGGAGTTCGTCGTCGAAGGGCGCGAGCTGCGCCTTGAGGCTATTGAAGGGGATTCCCATGTATCGGTCTCCGCTTGGATGCTGTTTGCAGGTGAACGACTTCGCTTCCTGTACCTGCGTGCGGGATGTTTTGCAAATGGTGCAACTGGCGGCTTGGGCGCGCGGAATTCGCGCTGGCGTGGTGCCTGCGCGAGGCCGCCGCAAAAGGCAGGGGGGAGACGCCGCAGCCTCTCCCCCCTCGAAATCGTTGCCGATGGCGCGGAACGCCAGTCAGCCTAGATGCCCATGATGTTGTAGCCGGAATCGACGTAGATCACTTCGCCGGTGGTGCCGGACGCGAGATCCGAGGCGAGGTACAGGGCGGCGCGGCCCACATCTTCCTGCGAGACGTTGCGGCCCAGCGGGGCGCGTTCCTCGATGGTGGACAGGATGGACTTGAAGCCCGAGATGCCCGACGAGGCGAGGGTCTTGATGGGACCGGCGCTGATGGCATTCACGCGGACACCCTTCGCGCCGAGGTCGGCGGCGAGGTAGCGGACGCTGGCTTCCAGCGCGGCCTTGGCCACGCCCATCACGTTGTAGTTGGTGATGACCTTCTGCGAGCCGTGGTAGGTCATGGTGATGACGGAGCCGTGCTCGCTGAGCATGTCCTCGAATGCGCGGCATACGGCCACGAGGGAGAACGCGGAGACGTCGAGCGCCAGCTTGAAGCCGTCGCGCGAGGTTTCGATGAAGCGTCCCTTGAGGTCCTCGCGATTGGCGAAGGCCACGGAGTGGATGATGATGTCCACATCGCCCCACTTTTCGCGCACGACGTCGGCGGCCTCGGCCACGGCGGCATCGTCGGACAGGTCGGCCTTGATGATGAATTCGCCGCCGAGTTCCTCGCTGATGGGTTCGATGCGTTTCTTCACGGCATCGCTTGCGTAGCTGAACGCCAGACGGGCGCCCTGCGCCTTGAGCTCACGGGCCACCGCGTAGGCGATGCTCCGTTCGTTGGCCACTCCGAAGACGAGGGCCTTTCTACCTTCGAGAAGCATGTTCTTCCTCCTTTGCGAGAGCGAACATAAACGCGGCCGTCCGGATACGCAACAGGCAACCGGACGGCCGTGGTCAATTCCGTGGACTGTTCGCCCTAGGCCGGAGTGGGCGCGAGGCCCATGCCCTCGAACTCCGCCTTCAGGGACTCGATAAGCTCCCGTACGGAGACGATTTCCTTCACGCGGTGCACGTTGGCCCCCGCAAAGGCGAAACCGTGGTTGAGCTTGCCCTTCTTCGCGTTGGTGAGCGCGCAGGCGATGCAGTAGGGGCTTTTGGTGTGGTCGCAGGTCTTGATGCAGTGGAACGGGCAGGTGAACGGCTTGCGCTTGCCGTCCTTCACCGCCTCGATGAAGCTGCTGCGCACGGCGCGGCCGGGCATGCCGACCGGGCTTTTGATGATTTCGATGTCGCTTTCCGTGGCGTCCACGTAGGCCTGCTTGAAGCGCACGTCCGCGTCGCACTCGTGCGTGGCGACGAAGCGGGTGCCCATCTGCACGCCGGAAGCGCCAAGCTCCAGCATGGAGCGGATATCCTGCCCGGTGAACACGCCGCCCGCCGCGATGACGGGGATGCGCATGCCGTGTTCGGCCTCAAAGGGCTTCACGGCTTCGACAACCTCGCCCACAAGTCGTTCCACGCGGAATTCGGGATCGTTGATCTGCTCGGGCTTGAAGCCGAGGTGTCCGCCCGCCTTGGGGCCTTCGACGACGAAGGCGTCCGGCAGGTAGCTGAACTTCGACAGCCATTTCCTGCAGATGATGTTGGCGGCGCGCCCGGAGCTGACGATGGGCACCAGCCGGGTTTTCGCGCCCTCGGTGAGGTACTGCGGCAGATCGAGCGGCAGGCCAGCACCCGAGAAGATGACGTCCGCCCCCTCGCGGATGGAGGTTTTGACCATTTCCGCGAAGTTGGTGAGCGCCACCATGATGTTCACGCCGATGATGCCGTCCGTATTTTCGCGGGCGGTGCGGATTTCGCGGGTCAGCGCGCGGCGGTTGGCCTCGTCGGGATTCTTGCTGATGTCCGGCTCGTCCATGCCGATCATGGCGGCGGCGATGACGCCGATGCCGCCCTGCTGGGCCACGGCGGAGGCAAGGCCCGACAGCGAGATGCCAACGCCCATGCCGCCCTGAATGATGGGGATGCGCGCCACAAGATCGCCGATGCGAAGCTCCGGCATTTTGATCTCGGGCAGCTTGAAGTCGGGCATGTGGATTTCCGGAAGTTTCAGCTCCGGCAGCTTGATGTCCTTGATGTTCATTAGTGCCTTCCTTGTGAGGGCTTTGAGGGAACATTGCGTAAGCAACGATCGCGGTATGAAATGGCGTACACGCATCGTGTGTGCTTGGCAGTTATGGCCTCCGCAGGAAGTGATGTCAAGCCGCTCGAAAGTGAGGGAAATCCATGGGTTTTGCGACTGAAAAGAAAACGGCCCGCGCTGTGGCGCGGGCCGTTTGTGGAAATCCTTGGTGTCCTCGGCGTTCGCTAGCGGACGACGAAGGGCTTGCCGGTGAGGTGTTCGAAGGCCTCGGCGTACTTGCGGCCGGTGCGTTCGATGACCTCCTCGGGCAGGGTGGGCGCAGGCGGGGTCTTGTCCCAGTCCTGTGCGGAAAGCCAGTCGCGCAGGTACTGCTTGTCGAAGCTGGGCTGGGATTTGCCTGCCTCGTAGCCCGCGCTGGGCCAGAAGCGCGAGGAGTCCGGGGTCAGCACTTCGTCGATGAGGGTCAGCTGACCATCGACCATGCCGAACTCGAACTTGGTGTCCGCGATGAGGATGCCCTTTTCGGCGGCAAAGTCGCGGGCGCGGGAGTAGATGTCCAGCGTGGCGCGCTGCACCTTTTCGAAAAGCTCCGCGCCGAGCTTCTGCGTGGCCTGCTCCAGCGTGATGTTCTCGTCGTGCTCGCCAAGGTCTGCCTTGGTGGACGGGGTGAACAGCGGCTGGGGCAGCTTCTCGGATTCTTTGAGTCCGGCGGGCAGGTCGTGTCCGCAGACGGTGCCGGTGGCCTTGTAGTCCTTCCAGCCGGAACCGGTGATGAAGCCGCGCACGATGCACTCGATGGGCAGCGGCTTGGCCTTCTTCACGACCACGGAGCGGCCTTCAAGCTCGTCGGCATAGGGCGCAAGCTCGGCCGGGAAGTCGGTCACGTCCGAGGCGATGAGGTGGTTCGGGACGATGTCCTTGAACTTGTCCATCCAGAACAGGGTGATCTGGTTGAGAATCACGCCCTTGTACGGGATAGGCTCGTTCATGACCACGTCGAACGCGGACATGCGGTCCGTGGTGACGATGAGCAGGCGGTCATCGCCGAGATCGTAGATGTCGCGGACCTTTCCGCGGGAAATCAGAGGAAATTCGCGAATTTCTGTGCGGGTCACAACCTTCATGGAAACACTTCTCCTTGAAAGGTAAGTGGGTTGGCGGTGCGCACTGTGTAATGGAATTTGCCGCGCTTTGAAAGCACAGAGTGCGGGGTGAGGGCGGTTGGAACTGTTGGATGTGAGGGCGAGGATTTTGGGGCGCTGCCCCAAACCCCGATCAAGGAAATGATTTCCTTGATAATCCTCATATGTTCGGCCTGTCGGGACTCGGAAGCCGAGTTCCGACAGGCCGAAGGGGGGGGATTGGGGGATTGCGGCGAGGGAGTGTGTGGGGGGGGAAGGCAGGCGGCGGGGAAGGGGCAAGGGAGATGGGCTATGGGGGCGGTGTGGGACGTGTGATGGGGAGGGGGGTGGGAGAAAAAGAACGGGCGGCGGCGCTTTGCGGGAAGCGGGCCGCTTCGCTGGTGTGGTGTGCGTATGCGAAAGCGCCGCCGGAGACGTGATGTCTGCGGCGGCGCGGGGGATTCGGTTTCGAGCGTGAATTATTTCAGGCGCTGTTCCACGCTGCGGGCGTGGGCTTCGAGGCCTTCGAGCCGGGCGAGGCGGGCGATCTTCGCGCCGTGCGTGGCCGTGAAGTTCGGCTGCGTGGCGATAATGCTCGACTTCTTGCAGAAGGTCTGCACCGAAAGCGCGGACGAGAAGCGTGCCGTGCCGAGGGTGGGCAGTACGTGGTTCGGGCCAGCGAAGTAGTCGCCCACCGGCTCGGGTGCGTGGTGGCCCATGAAGATGGCACCGGCGTGGCGGATGGAGCCGAGCATGCTCCACGGGTCGGCCACGGAAAGTTCGAGGTGCTCGGGAGCGATGCTATTCACGATGTCCGCCGCCGTGGCGAGGTCCGCGCAGGTGATGATGGCGCTCCAGTCGGCAAGGGACTTGCGGGCAATCTCCGCGCGCGGCAGGGCTTCGAGCTGTTCGGCCAGCGCCTCGCGCACCGCTTCGGCCAGCGCGGCGTCCGTGGTGACGAGCATGGCCGAGGCCAGCGCGTCGTGCTCCGCCTGTGAAAGCATATCCGCCGCCAGCCACTGCGCGTTGGCCGTGGAGTCGGCGAGGATGCAGATTTCGCTGGGGCCGGCGATCATGTCGATGCCGACCTTGCCCGTGAGCAGGCGCTTGGCCGTGGTCACGAAAATGTTGCCCGGTCCGGCGATGACGTCCACGGGGCGGATGGTCTGCGTGCCGTAGGTCAGCGCGGCGATGGCCCATGCGCTGCCCGCGCGGTAGATTTCGGTGATGCCGAGCATATGCGCAGTGGCCAGCAGCGTGGGGTTCAGCGTGCCATCAGGGCGCGGCGGCGAGACCACGGCGATATCCTTCACGCCTGCCACCTGCGCGGGGATGGCGTTCATGAGCAGGCTGGAGATGAGCGGCGTCTGCCCGCCCTGTCCGCCGGGAACGTAAAGGCCAACGCGGTCCACGGGGTTGACCATCTGGCCGAGGATGGTGCCGTCGGGCCGGGTGGTCCACCACGAGTTTTCCTTTTGGCCCTCGTGGAAGGCGCGAATATTGGCGGCGGCTTCGCGCAGGATGTCCATGTCCTCGGCGGGAATCTCGGTAAGGGCGGCTTCGATTTCGTGGTGTCGCACATGGAGCGCGTCTGCGGTGAGGGTTGAGCAGTCGAACTTGCGGCCGTATTCGGCCAGCGCTTCGTCGCCGCGTTCGCGAACCGTGTCGATGATGTCCCGAACCAGCGTATCGACGTTCTGGCCGGGATTCTCGCGTCCGGAAAGCCATTCCCGGATGGAGCCGAAATCGTCAGGACCGCTGTATGCGATCTTCCGGCAGGGCATGGTGCGTCTCCTTGTGGGGTTGAACCGTGGTGCCGCGCTCCGAATGGATGCTCGGTACGGAAATCTTTTGCCTGAACCGGGAGGTATAGGAAAGTGCGCGGGAAAAGTCGAGAGCGGCGTGTGGCTGGGGATTTGAAATCGAAAGCCCAGCCTGCGTGTGGGCTGGGTTTGGAAAAGAAAAAGGCCGGGGCCAAAAGGCCCCGGCCGAAAGTGGCGTCGGGTGGAAGTCGGACAACCGACTTAGAAGTCGTACTTCAGGTAGAAGGCGGCCTTCAGAGCGTCGTCGGTGTCGTCGGTGCCCCAAACGTCCTCGTCCAGGTCCAGATTGATGTAGCCGAGCTCGACGATGCAAGCCAGGTTCTCGTAGATCTGGTAGGTGGAGTCGAAGTTGACTTCCACGAAGGAGTCTTCGTCGGTGATGGAGGGACCGAAGTTGCCAGCGTAGCCCTTAACAGCCTCGCCGTCGGTGGTGCCCTGACCGTACACGACGATCAGCTTGTGGGACAGGTTCTCCACGAAGGAGAAGTCGGCCAGGTAGGCGCCGATGGCCCACATGTCGTAGCGGGCGGTGCCCAGGGCGGAGTCATAGCCGCCGGTGGTGGCGCCGGAGAAGCCGAGGTGGGTCAGGCCGAAACCGGAGTCGTTCAGCACGGGCATGGCCTCGGAGCCGTCGGACAGGTCGTCGTCGTCGCCGGTGCCGTACACGAGGGCCAGGCCCAGGGTGCCGAAGTCCATCTTGTACTCGGCGCCGAGGTCCATGAACCAACCGGAACGGTCGTTGGCTTCTTCGTCGCCGTCAACGGTGCCGTAGATCACGTCGCCCTTGAAGGTGAAGGGATCGAACATGGACAGCTCGAAGTTGACGCCGCCCCACCAAGCGGTGACGTTGTCGTCCACGGCCACGGGAGCCATGGAAACGAGACCGGGGGTAACCATATCAGTGGCGGTAAGGGCGTTGAAGCCGTCCTTGCCAAGCTGGGAGTAGATGACGTAGGGGGTCACGCCAAAGCCGTCGCCCTGCACGGGCAGGATGGCGGTGAAGATGTCCATGTCGTCTTCGGTGGCGCCGTCAGCGGTGCCAGCCTTGAGGTCGTCGTAAGCGCGGACCCAGCCCAGAGCCAGGGAGACCTGGTCGGTGATGGGGGAGGTCACGATGATGCCAGCGGCGTCGTCGTCGAAGATCGGGTTGCCGTAGGCACCCTTCCAAGCGACGGGCTGCAGGCCGAGGCGGACGTTGACGGAGGTGCCGGGCACAACGAAGTTGGTGTAGGCGTGCTTCACGAGGACGGTGTCGCCGTCGGTGGCCAGAGCGCCACCCTCGCCAGCGTTACCCCACTCGGAGTTGATTTCGAAACCGAGCACGGCGTTGAGGGACTCGGAAGCGACGTAGTCGAAGTACACGCGAACGCGCTGGTCGGCCTTGAAGTCGTCTTCGTTGTTGTCATCGGTGAAATCGGTGTTGTCGGTCCACTGCAGCATGTGGACGAACTGGGCCTTCATCTGCACTTCCTTGGCGGAGGCAAAGCCAGCCACGCCGAGGACGAAGGCGGCCACGAGGGCCAGAGTAAGAATGCGTTTCATTGTAGATTCCTTCTTTGTTTTGCTTTGAGCAAAAGTCAGGGTCCCGACGCCAGTGAACCTGAATTGCGCCCAGGTTCAACTGCGTGATTATCGCCTTTCAATTCGGCTGGCAAGAGCGAAAGGCCAGAAAAATGGCGCTTGTTTAATTTTTTTTACCGTACAGGATTTTGAACTTCTTTGGATGCGCGGGTGGGGTGATGACAATAAGATGCTGTTTTTACGGGCTATTTGTAGTCGACTTTGTCTCTTTTTCAGCCGATGGCCGCCCCTTCGGGAGTTTTGCTTTTCCGGCGGTGACAAATTTGTAACGCTGTGCCGCCCACCGCCGCTGCGGACAAGCGCGGGCGTCTGGTGTATCACCATCCATCATGTACGAATTCGACTCCGCCGCATTTCCGACCACGCCCGGCGTGTACCTGATGAAGGACGCCAAGGGGCGCATCATCTACGTGGGCAAGGCCAAGAGCCTTCGCGCCCGCCTGTCCTCGTATTTTCGCAGTCCGGCCCAGCAGACGCCGAAGACGCGGCTGATGGTCTCGCACATTGCCGACATCGAGACCCTGCACACCGCCACGGAGAAGGAAGCCCTGCTGCTGGAGGCGAGCCTGATCAAAAAGCACCGCCCGCGCTACAATATCGTCCTGCGCGACGACAAGCAGTACGTGCTGATGCAGCTCTCCCGGCGGCACGACTATCCGCGCCTGACCATGACCCGCCGCGTGGTGCGCGATGGCTCCGTGTACTACGGCCCCTTCACTTCGGCCGCCGCCGCGCGCGAGACGTGGAAGCTCGTCGGGCGGATGTTTCCGCTTCGCAAGTGCGGGGACAGAACCTTCGCCAACCGCGTGCGCCCCTGCCTGTATCATCACATAGGCCAATGCCTCGCCCCGTGCGTGAAGGTGGTCCCCTTGGCGGACTACGCCGCCGTGGTGCGGCAGGTGGAGATGTTTCTCGCCGGGCGCGCGGGCGAGCTGACCGAGCAGTTGCGCTCCGAGATGCTGGCCGCGTCCGAGAATTTGGAGTTCGAGAAGGCGGCCCGCCTGCGCGATCAAATCCGCGCCGTGGAGGCCACCGTGGAGCGGCAGTCCGTGGTGCTCGGCACGCGGACGGATCTCGACGTGGTGGCCGTGGCCGAGACGAGCGGCGGGCTTGGGCTGGCGCTGCTGTTCATTCGGCAGGGGCGGCTTATCGGGTGCAAGAGTTTCTTCTGGTCCGGCCTTGGGCTGGAGGAAGGCCCGGAGGCGGTCGCCGGATTCTTGACGCAGTTCTATTCGCGCAGCCGGTTCATTCCGGAGCGCATCCTGTTGCCGTGGGAGCCGGACGATCCCGCGCTGGCCGACGTGTTGCAGGAATACCGGCAGGGACCGGTGCGGCTTCGCGCGGCGCACGGCGGCGAGGAGAAGAAACTCCTCGAACTGGCGAGGGCCAACGCCGGACAGGCTGCGCCCCGCGAGGGCGGCGAGGACATCGCGGAGCTTCTGCGACGGGCGCTGCATCTGCCGCGCCCCGCGCGGCGTGTGGAGTGCGTGGACGTCTCACACCTCGGCGGGCAGGGCATGCGGGCCGGGCTGGTGGTCTTTGAGGATGGAGCGCCGCTCACGGACGATTACCGGACCTACGCCTTCGAGGAACTTGAGGGCACGGGTGACGACTATGCCGCTCTGGCCGCGTGGGCCGTGCGGCGGCTCGATTCCGACCTGCCCGAGCCGGACCTCGTGCTCATCGACGGTGGTCGGGGACAGGTGGCGGCGGTTGCCCGCGCGCTTGCCGAGGCCGGACGCCCCGAGGCGTGGCCCATTGCGGGCATCGCCAAGGCCGTTGGCCAGCCCGGTGCCGGACCGGACCGCCGCGCCGGTGCGCTGGAGGACCGCATCTTCCTGCCCGGGCGCTCCAATCCTTTGCCCATTCGGCCCGGCAGTGCGGAACTGCTGTTTCTGCAACGTGTGCGCGACACGGCGCATGCCCATGTCATCGGTCGGCAGCGCGTGGGGCGCAAGACGAAGCTCTTGCATAGCGAGCTTGCGAGTCTGCCGGGAATCGGCCCGAAAATGGCGCGACAGTTGTGGGACGCCTTCGGTTCCATCGAGGCCATGCGGGCGGCGGATATCGACGAATTGCGCCGGGTGCCGGGGCTTGGGCCAAAGCGTGCGGCTGCGCTGCATGCGGCGCTGCGTGCGCTCAAGGCGTGAATGCGTGGCGGGGGCGGAGCGTTTCGCGTGTGCGGGCAGGCGGGCGTGGCGTTGCCGAGAGGGGGCTTCTCTTGACGGCGAATCCGGATTACTTTAATCGGGAACGCAACGCATCACAGGAATGGCCGCTTTGGTCATTACCATAAGAGAGACGACACAATGAAGCTTTCAGCCCGTTCCCGCTACGCCACGCGCCTTCTGCTCGATCTCGCTTCGCACATGGGAGAGGGGCCGCTTCGGGCCTCGCTCCTATCCGAGCATACCGGCATTTCCGTACAGTTCATCGAGCAGATCATCAAGCCGCTCAAGAAGGCGCGCCTCGTCTCCAGCACTCGCGGGGCGACTGGGGGGCACACTCTGGCCGTTGGGCCCGAGGACATTACCCTCGCGCGCATCGTGGACATCATGGAAGATGGCATCAACCTCACGAAGTGCTGCGCCGAGCCGGACAGTTGTGAGCGCTCCGCCGAGTGCCGCACACGCAACGCATGGCTCAACGCCTCGCGCGCTCTGCGTGATGGGCTGGCGGCCATCACTCTTGCGGACCTCATGAATTCCCCGGTGTCCAAGGAAACCATCCTGTCGGACGAGGACTGACGGGAATGTGCTGGCGTACAGCGGTTGTTTTTCTGATTTTGGGAGGCTATCCCGTCAGCGCTTGACAGTGCGACTGTACTTTTGTATCTGGACTTAAACAATCTGGATTGATTTTGTCCGCTTTATCCTGCGCTGGTTGGCCATTGCCTCCAGCTTCGGCGCGGCGGACAGGTTGGAGCAATCTGCGGATGATTTCCCTCTTCCATGCCGCAGTCCGCAACAGCCATGCCTCCTGAAAACCGGCACGCAACAGCCCTGCGTGCCGGTTTCTTCTTTCGGTCCGCATGAAGAGGCAACGGGCGGCTGCGCCATGCGCAGTCGCCCGTTTTTGTGTGTCGGTCGTGTCGGATCAGTCGAGGGCGAGGGGCGTGCCGATGTCCGCGCGCAGCAGGCGGGTGCCGGGCGCGGTGGCGGCGAGGGCCTTGGCGAATGCGGCCGTGTTTTGCTCCAGCACTGGGAAGGTGCCCCAGTGCATGGGCAGCACGCTGCGGCAGCGCAACAGCTTGCAGGCGAGGGCGGCCTGTGCCGGGTCCATGGTGAAGACGCTGCCGATGGGCAACAGGGCGAGGTCGATGTCGCGCAGTTGCCCCCACAGCTCCATGCTGGCGAAGATGCCGGTGTCTCCGGCGTGGTAGATCGTGAAGCCGTTTTCAAGGGTGATGATGTACCCTGCGGGCGCGCCGGATTCCGAGGTGTGGAAGGCCTGCGTCATGGTGATGTCGATGCCCTTGAGGGTGATGGTGCCGCCGATGTTCATCCCGATGCCGTTGGCGATCTGCCCGGCGGGGACGCCCGCGTCGCGGAGCTTTTCGGCTGTGCCTACGATGGCGACGAGCTGTGCGCCGGTGCGGGTGCAGATATCCACCGCGCTGCCGACGTGGTCGCCGTGGTCGTGGGTGATGAGCACGAGGTCCGCCGAGTCGATGGCTGCGGCGCGGATGGGGCTGGTGGGGTTCCCGTCGAAGAACGGGTCCACGAGGATGGTCGCGCCGGGAGTTTGTATCTTGAAATTGGCATGGCCGTACCATGTGAGCGTGTTCGTCATGGACTGTCTCCTTGTGTCGTGCGTTGCGCCAGTCGTCAGCCTTCCCAGCGGCCGGACAGCGCGTGCGGGACGTTGAGCATGTCGAGCACGCGTCCGCAGAACTGGTTGACCAGCTCCTGCACGGATTGCGGTTGCAGGTAGAAACCGGGGCAGGGCGGCATGATGATGGCCCCGGCCTGTTCGGCGCGTAGCATGTTTTCGATGTGGATGCGGCCAAGCGGCGTTTCCCGCGTGACCAGCACCAGTCTGCGGCGTTCCTTGAGGGTGACGTCCGCGGCGCGGTGGATGAGGTTGGTCCCCACGCCCGAGGCGATAGCCGCAAGCGTGGCCATGGAGCACGGGCAGACGATCATGCCGTCGTGCCGCCACGATCCGCTGGCCGGGCCTGCGCCGATGTCGTCCTGCGTGTAGGCGCGATGGGCATGGGCGGTGATGGCCTCCACGCCTGCGCCGGTTTCGAGTTCGAGGACTTTTCCTGCCGCGTTGGAGACGATGCAGTGCAGTTCGATGTCTGGACGCTCGCCAAGGGCGCGGGCCAGCGTGGCGGCATAGGGCATGCCGCTGGCTCCGGTCACGGCGAGGACGATGCGCCGGGGCGCGGCGGTGTTGTGCTGCGAAATGTTCGACATCCGTGAAGATTAGCATCGGCCTGTGCGGATTGACAAGGCGGGCTGGTGGGGCCGGGCGGTGGGCGGCGCGGCGGAGTTGGCGCATGGAGGCGGCGCGTTGCGCAGCGAGACGGTGACGCCGGGAGCGTGGCACCACCGCAGGACCGCGCTGCATTCGTGAGCGTCCTCTTCATGCGGCAGGCGTTGGAAATTCGCGCTTGGCCCGTATCCGAAATCCCGTGAAAATTGAAAAATGCCGCTTGACAACACAGGCCCCCGAGGCATACTAACTCCTCCTTCTGTGGGCAATTAGCTCAGTTGGATAGAGCGCTAGCCTCCGGAGCTAGAGGCCGCAGGTTCGATTCCTGCATTGCCCACCACCCACGGAATGCAAGGGGTCGCGGTTATACGCCGCGACCCCTTTTTCATTTTGGCGATTTGCCAGTCACAGCAGCCCACGGTCATGCGCAATGACCGTGGGCTTTCTTGTCGTTGCGGAGGCTATGGAACGCATTGGGGGCGCTGACCATCCGGCAGAGCGCCGGGCGGCGGAACTCGTCGTGCTCGAATCCTTTGGTGAGCCGGGGTGTGCGCGTGTTTCAGCGTGCCTTGCGGTGCCTCGGCACGCCGTAGGTCTTCATGAGTGCGTACAGGCGGGCGCGGGACAGGCCGGAGAGGGCGCAGGCGGCCTTGATGTTGCCCTGCGAGACGTCCATCAGGCTCGTCAGGTAGCGGGTTTCCATTTCCGCGATCTGCTGGTCCCGGTAGGTGCCGTGGGATGGGAAGCTGGCGGGGTCCGCCGCGAGCGGCGAGCAGCCGTCCGGCGCGGTCTGCCCCTTTTCGAGGGAGCGCCGCGCCACCTGCGCGCGAAGGGTGCGCGGGAGATGACGCGGGATGAGGATGGGTTCCGTACCGGCCATGGTCAGCGCCTGTTCCACGGTGTTCATGAGCTCGCGGATGTTGCCGGGCCAGTCGTAGAGCATGAGCGCTTCGAGGAAATCGGGGGAGATGCCCTTGATGGGCAGCTTGTGGCGCTTTGCGTGCTGCGCGACGAAGTGGCTGGTGAGGTCGCTCATGTCCTCGGGGATGGTGCGCAGCGGGGGCAGGGTGATGTGCATGCCGCGTAGTCTGAAGAACAGGTCCTGCCGGAAGGCTCCCGCCTTGGACATGGTTTCGAGGTCGCGATTGGTGGCGGCGACGAGGCGGAAGTTGCTGGTTATCTCCTGTGCTCCGCCCACGGGCCGAAAGCTGCGCCCCTCCAGCACCCGCAGGAAGACCTTCTGAATGGATGGTGCCAGTTCGCCCACCTCGTCCAGAAAGAGCGTCCCGCCGTCAGCCTGCCGAACCAGCCCGACGGTCCTGTTCTCCGCGTTGGTGAAGGCCCCCTTCTCGTGCCCGAAGAGGATGCTTTCCACCAGCGTGTCCGGGAGCGCCGCGCAATCCACGACGACGAATGGCCGCGTCGCCCTGCGGCTGTTGAGGTGGATGGCGCGGGCGAACAACTCTTTTCCCGTGCCGGTTTCCCCGATGAGCAGGATGTTCGATTCCGCCGCCGCCGCGCGGGCCACGTCATCAAGGCAGGCGAGCAGGGCGCGGCTGTTGCCGACGATGCCGCAGCGCCGAAGGGAAATGGGTGCACCGGTGGCCGTGCATTGGGCGTGATAGTCCATGACGCGCTGGAGCAGGGCCAGAACGCGTTGCAGGCTGAGCGGTTTGGTCAGGTAGTTCCATGCGCCCTTGAGGATTGCGGATTCTGCGGCGTCCGGATTGATGTCGTCTGAAATGACGAGCACTTCGGGGCGGGAGGGGATGTCGCGGATTTCAGGCAGGAATGCGAGGTGTTTGCCGTCCGGGAGGTTGTTGCCAAGCAGGACGGCCTTGTAGCTGCCGGTATGCAGCCGTGCCATGGCCTTCGACATGGTCTGGCAGTGGTCCGCGGGCATTCCCCGCGCGGCGAGGCGTGCGGACAGGTCTTCGGCGAATCGGGTGTCACCGTCGATGATGAGGACGTCGGGCATGTGTTCTCCGGCTTCGAGTGGTGGGCATCAAGAATAGCACGCCGTTGCGGCCTTGTGTCAATGCGGGAATATCCCGAGATTCCGGTGGGTAGTGGCTGCGGCGTTAAGGCGGGCCGAAAAGTGTCTTGCGGAGCGGGACGATTTCGGCGCTACCCTGTCGTGAAAGCACGAATTAGATTGCGCGCGCAATTTGCTTTGCGGCCGTGAGAATCTTCGGCGGGAGACGTTCGGCTGCGGAATCCGTCTTGACCTGCAAGACTCGTCTTGCCCGGCTGGATGCCTTGCGGGCGTCGCATGCGCCATGCGGGGGACGCCGGGAGTGGGCGAAGGGGCGCATCTGTCGGCCAGCAGTGCGTATTCTCCTTTTGGAACGCTTCTTGTTCTGGGGACAAGGTGACGGGACCGAAGCGCCGGGTAGTGGCCGATCCGCAATGGAATGTCCGGAAACTCGATGGGCTGCGGAGGCGCAGGGCGCATATCCCGGACGGGCGCGGGACGCGGCCGTCACCTTGTCACCTCGGCGGGGAAAGGGAGAGGGGAGACGGATTCAGGACCGAGGAGGCCCGGATCATGAGGCGCAAGTGGGATGCGAGGACCAAAGCGAGGGTCGTTCTCGCGGGACTGATGGGCGGCTGCGTGACCGACATCTGCCGCGAGAACGGCATTCGGCCCGGTCTGTACTACAAGTGGCGCGGGCAGTTTCTCGAAAAGGCCCACACGCTTTTCGAGCAGGACCAGCGCCCGCAGACCCCGGCGGAATTGGAAGCGGAAAATGCCCGGTTGAAGAGGCTTGTGGGCCAGCTCACGCTGGAGCTGGACCGGGATGGCGGATCGGGCCGGTAGCGCGAGGGAGGACATGTCATGGGCAACAAGATTGGCGTCTATGTCTGTCATTGCGGAACGAATATCGCTGGCAAGGTGGACTGCGAGCACGTGGCCAAGTACGCTGGCGGGCTACGCGATGTAGTCGTTGCGCGGGATTACCAGTTCATGTGTTCGGACCCTGGGCAGGACATGATCATTCGTGACATCCGGGATTACGGCCTGAACCGGGTCGTCGTGGCATCCTGCTCGCCGAGGTTGCACGAAAAGACGTTCCAGAAGGCCTGCCAGCGCGGCGGGCTTAATCCCTACCTCATGCAGCATTGCTGCATTCGCGAGCACTGCTCGTGGGTGACGGCCGATCGTGGCGAGGCCACGGCCAAGGCCCGGCGCATCGTCGAGGCGTCCGTCAACCGGGTGGGGCGGCACAGGGAGCTCTTCACGCGGGACGTGGACGTGCTGCCGGATGTGATGGTCGTGGGCGCGGGTATCGCTGGAATTCAGGCCGCGCTGGACATCGCGCGTTCCGGACACCGGGTGCATCTGGTGGAGCAGGGGCCGTCCATTGGCGGGCACATGGCCCAGTTCGACAAGACCTTCCCCACCCTCGACTGCGCGGCGTGCATTTCCACCCCCAAGATGGTGGCCGTGGCGCAGGAGCCGAATATCAACCTCTTGACGTGGAGCGAGGTCGTCGACGTTTCCGGCTTCGTGGGAAACTACACGGTGACGGTGCTGCGCAAGGCCCGCTACGTGAACGAGGATGTGTGCACGGGCTGCGGCACCTGCCTTGAGAAGTGTCCCACCAAGGTGCTGAGCGATTTCGAGGAGAAGCTCGCCTTCCGCAAGGCCATCTACCGCAACTCCCCGCAGGCTGTGCCCAATACCCCGGTCATCGACGCGGCGCACTGCAAGATGATCACGAAGGGGAAGTGCGGAATCTGTCAGAAGGTCTGCCCTACCGGGGCCATCGACTACAACGCCGTGGAGCGGCGCGAGGTCTATCACGTGGGTAGCGTCGTGCTGGCCACGGGCTACGACACCATGGACCCCACCGTCATGTCCGAATACGGCTTCGGGCGCTTCGAGGAGGTCTACACGGCCTTGCAGTTCGAGCGCCTGAACAATGCCGTAGGGCCGACTGGCGGGCGCATCCTCATGAAGAACGGCCAGCCGCCGGAAAGCGTGGCCATCATCCATTGCGTGGGCAGCCGCGATAAGAATTACCATGAGTACTGCTCGCGCACTTGCTGCATGTACGCCCTGAAGTACGACCATCTCATCAAGGACAAGGTCGGCCACCACGCCCGCGTCTACAATTTCTACATCGACATGCGCTGCTTCGGTAAGGGTTACGAGGAATTCTACCGCCGCGTGCAGGAGGAGGGTGTCACCTTCATCCGTGGGCGTCCGGCCGAGGTGGTGCGCGAGGATGGGCATCTCGTCGTCGTTGGCGAGGATACGCTACTCGGCATGCGCGTGCGGGTTCCCGTGGACATGGTGGTGCTGTGCACGGCCATGGAGCCGCGTCGCAACGCGCAGGACGTGGCCCGCGTGTTCGGCGTCTCGCAGGGGCAGGACGGCTTCTTCCTTGAGGAGCATCCGAAGCTCGGGCCGGTGTCCACGGCCACGGATGGCGTGTTTCTGGCCGGAAGCTGTCAGGGACCGAAGGACATTCCGGACGCCGTGTCCCACGCATCGGGCGGCGCGGCGCAGGCGCTGGCGCTGGCGGCGAGGGGGCATGTGTCCATCTCGCCGACGACATCATACATCGACCCCGAGGTTTGCATCGGGTGCAAGGTTTGCATCGGACTGTGTCCGTACTCGGCCATCGAGTTCGACGAGCGCCGCAAGGTGTCCGTCATCAACGAGGCCATGTGCAAGGGCTGCGGCAGCTGCGCGGGGTACTGCCCGAGCGGTGCCGCGCAGATCAAGCACTTCCGTGAGTCGCAGGTCTTCGACGAGATCGACGGCCTGCTTGGCATGCACGCGCCCGAAGGCCCGTGCGGGGAGTCCGCCGAATCGTCCGCCAATGTTCAGGCCGGTGAGCCTGCGTGAGGGAGGAAGCCATGAAGACCGAGTTCGAACCGACCATTCTCGCCTTTGTCTGCAACTGGTGCACGTACACGGCCGCCGACCTCGCGGGGACGTCACGCATGGTGCAGCAGCCCAACGTGCGGCTGGTGCGCATGATGTGCACGGGCATGGTGGACCCCAAGTATGTCATCAAGGCGCTGTTGTCCGGCGCGGACGGCGTGCTCATCAGCGGCTGCCACCCCGGCGACTGCCACTACATGAACGGCAACTACAAGGCTCGGCGCAGGGTGCGCCTGCTCAAGGAGATATTGCCGCTGTTCGGCATCGAGGAGGGGCGGGTGAAGCTGACGTGGGTGGGAGCAAGCGAAGGCAACGAGTTCGCGGCCACCGTGAACAACTTCATCAATGAGATTCGGGAAATCGGCCCCATGGAGGCCCGCTCCATGGCTATCGTCTAGCCTCGGAAAAGGGAGGGAACGGACATGGCGACCACGGTGAGGATCGAGGCTGCGGATGGTGGCGTTCTCCGGGGCATGCAGGATTTCCTCGGTAGGCTGCTCGCTTCGGGCAAGGTGGGTGGAGTGGTGGTGCCCGTGCACCTGTTCGGCAAGGGCATGCCCATGCCCACGCTGGTCACCGATCCCGAGGGGCTGGGCCGTGCCGATCCGCTGGCCCCGGCCTTTCCGCTCAACGGCGCGAAGCTCGTCTCGCGGCTGACGCGGGGCCGTTCTGGCGAGAAGATCGCGGCGGTTATGCGTCCGTGCGAGATCCGGGCCTTCGTGGAGCTGGTGAAGCTCAATCAGGGCTCCATGGACGACGTGTACATCATCGGCGTGGACTGTCACGGCGCGTTTTCCAATACGGATTACCCCCGTTTCGTGGGTGAGGCCGATCCCATGGCCGCCACAGCGACCTTCCTCGATGCGCGGGCAAAGGGCGCGCCCGGCGAGGGCGTGGACATCGCCCGCGCCTGTGCGGTGTGCGAGCACCCCGTTCCTCTCGGGGCGGACCTCGTCGTCGCCGTCTTCGGGGCGGACATTCGCGATCATGTTCCGCTCATGGCGGCCAGCCCGCGTGGTGAGGCGCTGCTCACCGGCCTTGGGCTGGCCGAGGGAAGCGAAAATCCGCAGCGTGCGGGATTTATCGAGAAGCTCGTGGCCGAGCGCATGGCCAACCTCGAACGGATGTACGCCGAAACGCTGGAGTCCACATCCTCGCTTGAAGGGCTGGCCCAGCACCTTTCGGCCTGCGTCAACTGCTACAACTGTCGTGTGGCCTGCCCGGTCTGCTACTGCAAGGAATGCGTGTTCAACACCGACGTGTTCGAGCACCAGCCGTGGCAGTACATGGGCTGGGCCAAGCGTAAGGGCAGCCTGAAGCTGCCTACCGATACGGTCTTCTATCACCTGACGCGCATGGCGCACATGAGTACCGCCTGCGTGGGCTGCGGCCAGTGCTCCAACGCCTGCCCCAACGGGGTGCACGTCATGGAGCTGTTCCGCACCGTTGCGGCCCGCACGCAGGCCAGCTTCGACTATGTGCCCGGGCGGAGTCTCGACGAGGCACCGCCGCTGTCCGTGTTCAAGGAGGACGAGTTCCAGGAGACCGTCTCCCACCTCGCCCATGGAGGGTGAACGTCATGAGGAAGCAATACGGAGCATTGGTAGTCGGGGCGGGCATCGGCGGAATCCGCGCCGCGCTGGACCTCGCCGTGTCCGGGCACAAGGTGGCGCTCGTGGATAGACGGCCCAATCACGGCGGCATTCTGGCCCAGCTTGATCACCAGTTCCCGTCGGACCACTGCGGCATGTGTCGGATGCTGCCGCTCATGTCGCGTGATTCGTCCAGCCAGTTCTGCCTGCGCAAGGGGCTGTTCCACGACAACATCGACATCATGCTGTCCACCGAGGTCGCGGCTCTTGACGGCGAACCGGGCAAGTTCTTTGTGACGCTCAACAAGCGTTCGACACTCATCGATCCGGCCAAGTGCGTGAGCTGCGGCAAGTGCGCCGAGGTGTGCCCCGTGCGCGTGCCGAGCGAGTTCAACGCCGGGCTGACCGAACGCACGGCCGCATATCTGCCCGTGCCGCACGCCATCCCGAACCACTACGTCATCGATCTCGACAACTGTCAGCGCTGCTGGAAGTGTCATGACGCCTGCCCCACTGGGGCCATCGACTTCCGCTTCGGCGAGCGGGAGGACTTTCATATCCTCGTGGCCGACTCTGACCCGGCGGTGGCCGAGTTCGTGCGCTCATCCCTCGCCGAGAAGGACCTGCGCTTCACGGTGTCCGACGTGGATTCCGGAGCGGGGGCCGTGGATTTGCTGGTGGCGGACGAGCGCATCGGGCTGCTGCTCATGGGCGACAATCTCGAAGATATGCACTCCGAGCGTCTGCTTGCCCGTAGTCAGGAGGTGCGCCCCGGCTTGCCCGTTGCTGTGCTGATCGACGCTGGGCGCGCGGACAAGGGCGCGGACCTCGTCATGCAGGGCGCGCACGACTTCCGCGAGAAGCCGCTCGTAGCCAAGGATTTCGTGCCGTGGCTGGATAAGCTCTACATGCGCGTCGTCTCCGACGAGAAGGTGGAGTTGGCCGTGGGCGCGGTGATCCTTGCGGGCGGGTTCGAGTGCTACAACCCGCGTATGGACCATTTCGGCGGCGAGGACGTGTGGAGCTACGGACACCCCGGTGTGCTGACCGCCGTGGAGTTTGAGCGACTGTTGAGCGGAACAGGTCCCACCGGCGGCAAGCTCCGCCGCCCGCGCGATGGCGGCGAGGTGCGCAGCATCGCGTGGATTCAGTGCGTCGGCTCGCGCGACGTGCGCAAGAACGCGGACTTCTGCTCCTCGGTGTGCTGCATGTTCTCGCTCAAGGAAGCCGTTTTGGCCCGCAAGGCCACCGGGGGCGCGGTGGAGACGAGCATCTTCTACATGGACCTTCGGACCTACGGGAAGGAGTTCGAGCGCTACCGTAGGCGCGCCGTGAACGAGATGGGCGTGCGCCTTGTGCGCAGTCGGCCGCATTCGCTCATGCCCGCCGACGACGGGCCGGGGGTGGTTCTCTCCTACATGGATGACGACGGCGTCCTGCACGACGAGGTCTTCGACATGGTGGTGCTGGCCGCTGGCGCGCGTCCGCCGCAGGGCATGGGTAGGCTGGCCGGCGCCGTGGGCATCGACACCAACGACTGGGGCTTCTGCGAGGTGCAGCCCTACGCGCCGGAGCGGACCAGCCGGGTCGGCGTGTTTGCGGCGGGGGCCTTCGGCGAACCGCGCGATATTTCGGAATCCGTCATTCAGGCGGGTGCGGCCGCACAGGCGGCGTCGCGCATCATCAAGGCCTACGACGTGGGCGCAGGGGTGGAATGCGCGCCCGAAGCGGACTATCCGGACGTGTCCCGCGAACCGTCGCGCACCTTTGTGGCCCTGTGTGACTCTTGCCCCACGCTCAAGGCGCGGGTGGATGTGAAGGCCCTGTGCGAGCATCTGGGCCATGTGCATTCCGTGTGCGACGTGGTGACCGTGGGGCAGGCCTGCACCGAGCAGGGCTGGGGCGAAATCCGCAAGCTGGTGAGCGAGCGCTCGCCGAACCGCGTGCTGGTGGGAGCCTGCCTGCCCTATGCCTACATTCCGCGTCTCAAGGAACTTGGGCGCACCATCGGCGTGAGTCCGGCCCTCATGGATGTCGTGGACATCTACAGCCCCACCTTTGGGGAGAACGGCACCAAGGGCGAGGCCGCGAGCCGGGAGATATACGCCTCCCTCGCATCGGCCATCGCGCGGTTGCAGGGGCGCGACCCCACGCCACCAGCGGTGACGGTGGACGTGGCGCGTTCGGCCCTCGTGGTCGGCGGCGGGCTTGGCGGAATGACGGCGGCCATGTCCATCGCCGATCAGGGCTACGGCGTGGCGCTGGTGGAGGCCGAGGAGAACCTTGGCGGCATGGCCATGCGGCTGCACGTGCAACTCGACGGCTCGGACCCGCGCAAGTTCATGGAAGACCTCATCGGACAGGTGGAGAAGCACCCGAACATCCGTGTGTTCAAGGAGTCGCGGGTGGTTCTCTCCCGTGGGAGCGCAGGGCGCTTCCGTTCCGCCATCGCCGGACCCGGCGGGGTGTATTCGCTGGAGCACGGGGTAACCATTCTCGCCACGGGCGGGCACGAGGCCAAGGTCTACGATAGCGGCCTGTGCGTCCACAAGACCGTGATGACGCATTTGGAGTTCGAGGAGCGTTTGGCCACCGGCGTCATCGACGCGGGTGCGCTTGGGACCGTGGCCATGATCCAGTGCTTCCGCTCGCGTGACGAGAATCGGGACTACTGTAGCCGCGTGTGCTGCCCCGAGATGCTCAAGAACGTGCTGACCTTGAAGGCACGCAATCCGAATCTGCAGATCTATGTCTTCTATCGCGACATCATGGCCCACGGGTTCATGGAGACGTACTACACGCAGGCGCGTAGGGCTGGGGCCGTCTTCATCCGTTACGACGTGGAGCACAAGCCGCAGGTGACCTTCGTGGAGGGGCGGCCCGTGATCACGGCGCTTGATCCCGTCCTCGGTGCCGAGGTGCACATCGAGGCTGACGTGCTTTCGCTGTCGAGCGGGGTGGAACCCAACGAGGTTGAGGACCTCGTCGAGATATTCGGCGTGGAAACCAATCATGACGGATTCTTCCAGGAGGCGGATTCCAAGTGGCGGCCCGTGGACTTCCTGAAGCAGGGCATCTTCATGTGTGGGCTGGCCCATTCGCCCCGGCGCATGTCCGAGACGGTGGCCTCGGCCAAGGCCTCGGCCCAGCGCGCCCTGCGCATCCTCGGTGCCGAGCGCATCGCCCGCGAGTCCGTGGTGGCCACGGTGCGCGACACGCTGTGCTCGCGCTGCGGCATGTGCGTGTCCGCCTGCCCCTACGGTGCGCGGACCCTCGATCTGGAAGCGGATCGGGTGCTGGTGGACGAGATACTGTGTCAGGGCTGCGGTGCGTGCGCGGCCGTGTGTCCCAACAGCGCCACGGTGCTTACCGGATTCCACGACGGGCCGATGATGGCGGTCATCGACGCCGCCCTTGAGGAACCCGCCTGACAAAGGATGGTGCGAGATGAATCGGACAGCCAGACAGACGTGGAGTCCCGGTCGGGACGACGGGGCGCTGGCCGAACTGCGGGGGATGGTGCAGGCCTGCATGCAGTGCGGAACCTGTACGGCCTCGTGCCCCAATGCCTTCGCCATGGACGTCACCCCGCGGCAGATGTGGCGCATGATCCAATTCGGCATGCTCGACAGGATTCTGGACAGCCGGACCTACTGGTTCTGCTCGTCCTGCTATGCGTGCACGCTACGCTGTCCGCGCGGGCTGCGCCTCACTAGCGCCATGGCCGCGCTCAAGCGCCTCGCGGCGGAGCGGGGCGGGGCGGTCGGTCGTGGCAACGGCGCGTTCTACGCGGCCTTCATGGACAATGTGGAGAAGTACGGACGGGCGCAGGAGGCCCTGCTCATGCAGGAGTACTTCATCCGTAAGAAGGATCCTCTTCTGCCCCTGAGCTTTGCCGGGCTTGGGCTGCGCATGCTCGGCAAGGGCAGGCTGCACATGCCGAAGCTCGCACGCAAGCCCACTCTGCGCGCAATCTTCGCCAAGGCGAGGGAAATCGGGGGTGCGTCATGAAGTACGCATATTATCCGGGCTGTTCCCTGAGCGAAAGCGCCAAGGAGTTCGATGTCTCGTTTCGGGCGGTCATGGAGCGCCTTGGGCTCGCGTTCGAGGAGATACCGGACTGGACGTGCTGCGGGGCGAGCGCTGCGGAGTCCGTGGACGCGGTCATGAACCATGCGCTTCCGGCGCGCAACCTTGCGCTGGTGGAGCGAGATATGGGCGGGGTTGATGTGGTGGCCCCGTGCAGTGCGTGCTATCTTAATCTGCTCAAGGTCAATCGCGAGGTCGTCGGCAACAGGCCCCTCTCCGCCCGCGTCAACGAGGCGCTGGGCGCGGCGGGATTGAGCTACGGGGGACAGGTGCGGGTGCGCCATCTGCTGGATGTGCTGCTGAACGACGTGGGTGCGCAGGCCATTGCCGAGCGGGTGACGAATCCGCTGGAGGGCATGCCCGTGGCGGCCTACTACGGGTGCCAGATTCTGCGCCCCTATCCCGTCTTCGACGACCCGAACCGGCCTACGTCCATGGAGCCGGTGCTCGGCGCGCTGGGGGCGACGGTGCACGAGTGGGATATGGGCGGGCGCTGCTGCGGCGCGTCGCTCATGGCCACGCATCGGGACGTGGCCATCGAGTCCGTGGCAGCGATTCTCGCGGCGGCGGCGGGGGCCGAGGCCATCGTCACGGTCTGCCCGCTGTGTCAGATGAATCTTGAGGCCTATCAGGCGCAGGCGGTGAGGCGCGGCGGACGCGAAGTGCCGATCCTATACCTGACGCAGCTCATGGGGCTGGCCTTCGGCATGGGGCAGGAGGCCATGATGTTGCAGGGGAATCTGTCCGTGACCGGTCATTTCCGTTCGCGGCTGGAGACGAAGCCCTGGCGATCGAAGGATGCTGCCGGGGATTCCGTCGAGGACTCTGCCGCGGCGGAACAGTAAACGGGAAACAAAGGGGGTTTGTCATGTTCAAGGACATCATCGTAGGCGTGACGCCCACCGGTATCGACCAGTGCGCGGTCAGGGCCGCAGTCGAGTTCGCGAAGCAGTTCGAGGCCAAGCTGTATGTCTCCCATGTGGCCGGAATGGATCAGGGCTGGGGCTCCATCGAGACACTCGCGCCCTCCGGCGAGACCGAGAAGCTGCGGGAGCGCATCGTCGAGATGTATGGCGAGCTTGTCTCCGCGGTGCCCGAGGCGCAGGTGTCCGTGGTGGCGGGCATTCCGCACAACGAATTGCTGCGTCTGGCGCGGACGAAGAATGCGGACCTCATCGTCATGGGGCCGCATACTAAGGAATACGAGGAGAAGCGCTCGAAGATGTGGGGCATGGCCGGCAGCACCCTCGAACGCGTGAGTCAGAAGGCGCGTTGTCCGGTCATGATCGTGCACCGCGATGTGGCGCTCAAGGAGCCGCTGTTCGAGAACATCCTCGTGGCCACGGACTTCTCCGAGCAGTCCGAGTGCGCAGTGCATTATGGCGGCCAGATGGCCCGCCAGTACAAGGCGAAGCTGACGGTCATGAACGTGCTCGATCCCGCCGAGGGCGGGAGCGTCGAGGACGGCCGTGCGAAGCTCGAAAAGCGTTACGGCGAGCGTCTGTACGGCATTGACTCCTTCCATTTCGAGGCCTGCGAAGGCACTCCGGCCATGGAGATTCTGCGGGTGGCGCAGCAGATGGGCGCGGACCTCATCATCATGGCGCACCATTCGAAGGAGATGGACCCCGAGAAGGCGTTTCTCGGTTCCACGGTGACGCAGGTCGCCCTGAATTCGACATGCCCGACCATGAGCGTCAACCGCCACTTCGACCTGCGGTGCGGGTTGATGTACGACCAGACGGGCGCGGCGGTGCAGGTGGAGGTTGATGCGTGAGTGCGTCCCGGCGTCGTGCGGTGCCGGGTGAACCGAATCAATGCGAGGCTCCGGATGGGCGAAGGCGCATCCGGAGCCGAGGGGGGGCGTCCTCCGAGGAGCGGGCCATGAGTGCGGTCGCTGTCACACCGAAGGTCATGGACCCGGAAATCCGGGACTTTCTGAACAAGTACGACTTCAGCTCGTGCATGACCTGCGGCACCTGTTCCAACGGGTGCCCCATCACGGGCACGCCGGGCATGGAAGGCTGGGATACGCGCCGGGTCATGCGCATGCTCGCCTATGGCATGGTGGACGAGATCGTCCAGTCGAATTTCCCGTGGCTGTGCACGGGGTGCGGGCGTTGCGCCTACTCCTGCCCCATGGGCATCGACATCCCTGCGGTGATGATGCACATGAAGAGCCTGCGGGAGCGGGACAAAGTTCCGGGAACCCTGCACAAGGGCATGCAGAACAATCTGGATACCGGCAACAACCTCGCCATCGCCCTGGATGACTATCTCACCGGCATGGCCGAACTGGGCGAGGAACTGGCCGAGGAGTGTCCGGGGTTCTACGTTCCGGTGGACAAGCAGGGTGCGGATTTCCTGTTCTTCCCCAATTCCAAGGAAGTTTACGGCGATTTTGAGGACCAGTTCTGGTGGTGGAAGGTGTTCTATGCCGCGCGGGAGAACTGGACGGTGCCTTCCGTGGGTTGGGAGGCCGTGGACTGGGCGCTGTTCACCGGCAATTACGCGGGGAACAAGGCGCTGGCCAAGCGCAAGATCGAGTACATGCAGAAGCACGGCATCGGCCGCATGATCATGCCTGACTGTGGCGGCGGTTCCTACGGCTGCCGCAAGGGCTTGGAGACTTGCGTCATGGAGGACCCGAACAACGAGGTCGGGTACATGTATCTCTATGACTATCTCGCGCAGGTCATCCGGGACGGGCGCGTGCGGCTGGACAAGTCCGTGAATGCCGGCAAACGCTTCGCGTTTCATGACTCGTGCAAGCATGGGCGCGAGCTGGAGAGGCATTTTGGTAAGGCCTTCTACGAGGAGCCACGCTGGATCATCCGCCAGTGCGTGGACGACTACGTGGACCTGCAACCCAATAGGGGGCTTAACTACTGCTGCGGTGCGGGCGGCGGCATGTGGCCCATGCCCTTCGAAAAGGAATCCGCGTGGCACGCGCGCCACAAGTATGCCCAGATCAAACGCAGCGGGGCCGACGTCATCGTGGTGGGCTGTTCCAACTGCCGTGACCAGATCATGAAGCGTATCCCCAAGTTCTATACGGATTACAAGTATGAGGTGAAGTACATCTGGCAGCTCGTGGCCGAGACACTCGTCGTTGAGCCGTGGCCGGATGACATGATCGAGAAGGCCAAGGCAGAGGCCGAAGCGCAGTGGAAGCGCTTCGGCGTGGATACCTCGGGCGGTGAGTATTGATGGAGGGCTGGCGGCGTTGATTGCGGCGGGGTCAGCCGCGCTCGGCCACGAGGAAGTTGTTCATGCCGCACTGGAAGTAGCGGTGGCGCAGAATGGTCAGCCCTGCCTGACGCTCGATGAGGTCGTGGAGGTCTTCGCGGTTGTAGTAGCGTTTGTGGTCGAGGATTTCCTCGCGGCTCACGATGCCGAGCCTGAAGGCGAGAAATTCGAGGACGGGCTGGGCGTGGCGGCTTGGGACGGTGAGAATTAGCCTGCCGCCCGGCCTGAGCACCCGATTGATTTCGCGTACGATTTCGAGCGGATGTGCGAGATGTTCCAGCACAGCCAGCATGGTGACGGCATCGAATCGTTCATCCTCGAAGGGGAGTTCGGTTTGGAGGCGCAGACGGCGGGTGCGGATTTTTCCGTGATCGATTTCCGGCACCTTGAAGTCGAGCCCCCAGCCTTCGCGAATGTGCGGTTCGGCGGCGCATAGGAAGCCGTGGGTCGTGCCGCAGCCGATGTCCAGCAGGCGGCATGCGTCGATGCCGCGAATGACGGACATGACGGGACGCATCCTCAGATCGCGAAGGAGTGGTTCGAGAATGGGCTGCATGCTCGCTCCGGTGATGTGCTGGCGGTGTGTGTGGACGGCGTGTCGTGCGCGGAAGTGGCACGACATCATGCTGTAATGAATACGTCATGCGTGTGGTACTGTCCAGTTACGTTCTGAGCGGTGCTGTGGCGTGGGACGTTGCGAGGGGCGGCCGTCGTCTCGAGGAGGAGCGAATCCTGTGCCACTGGTGGTTTTCCGGTGGGCAGCTGGGAGAAAATGGCGCGCTGGGCATTGACATCCAAGGATAAATGATTCATTGTCACTTTCGACGTCGCGTTGTCGATGTCCCAATGCGGAGCCGTAGTTAAGTCGGTTATAACGCTGGCCTGTCACGCCAGAGGCCGCGAGTTCGAGTCTCGTCGGCTCCGCCATGAAAGTATGAAGGGCTGCACAATCCATGTGCGGCCCTTCTTTTTTGTTTTGGCCGAGCGGGGGGCGTGGTGCCCCGCTCGGCTGACGGTTCGGGAAAATGAAGCGCCCCGGCGACATGGTCGCCGGGGCGCTTGTTTTTGCGGACGGTGCGCGGCTAGGCGCCAAGCACGTCGAGGGGGTCCTTCTCGCTGGTTTCGGCGAAGAAGAAGTCCTTGTCGAAGGGGCCGAAGTCGCCGGTTTCCGCCACGCGCTCGAAGAAGTTGAGGCGGGTGTAGCGGCGGCAACGCTCGGGCGTGACGCGATTTTTCACGTAGAAGTCGAACTTGGGCATGGAGTGGCTGGATGCCGTAAGGTCGATGACGCGGTCGGCGAATTCGCACCACGCGTGGGTGCGCCATGCGCCGTCGCGGAATATCCAGCCGTGCACGACCTCGGTTTCAGGATTTTCGCTGGCGGCTTCGAGGCAGGACTCGAAAGCGGTCGGTTTGCGATCGAACATGATGTGGTCCTCCGGTTGTCAGGCCGTTTCGGCCTTTGCGGCGAGAAGCGCTGCGCCCAGCGCGTTGCCCACCTCGAAGTGTTTGGGAAAAAGGATGTCGGTGTGCAGGCGCTCGGCCACCTGCGGCAGCAACAGCCGTGCGGGCGCGCCGATGCCCACGATGGGAATCGATAGCGATGCCTCGAATTTGACGAGGGAGAAGGCGTCCTTGCGGGTGATGAAGTCTGCCATGCCGCCGTCAACCTCGCGGCGGACGATGTGGTCGAGTATGGCGTTTTCGATCTTGTGGCGGGCCTTGGCGAGCACTTCGCGGCAGAAGGCCTCGACATCGGAGCCGTGGCGCTCGGACAGCACGCGCGCGCCGCGCACTGCGCGGTCCCTGTCGCCGAGTTCGAGCTCGTCGAGGACGTGCAGCGCATCCGTGGGCGTGAAGCCTATTTCGGCGGCCTTCTGCGAGCGAACGAGCTTGGCCAGATGGGCCGTGAGGGTGATGTCGCCCATGGAGGTCAGTCGCATCAGCTCGCCGTAGGGCGTGGGGCCGTTTTCGGCTAGGCACGACAGCACGGGGTCCGAGGCGATTTCCTCTTCAGTCGCCACGCGGTCAAGCGTGATGAGGCGCGAGGCGTCGTCCGCGCCGAGCCATAATTCCGGATCGGGTATGTTTCCGGCCATGCACAGGGGCAGCACGCGCGCCGGGCCTACGGAGAGCATCCCGGAGCGGGACAGGCGGACCTGACTGTCTCCGCCGATGCCCACAGTGAACATTTCCACGGCCTCGACGTGGGTTTCCCATTCGCCGATGCGGCTACCGCCCTTGCGGATGGTGGGCCTGCCGCCCTGAATGAGGGTGACGTCTGTGGTGGTGCCGCCCACGTCCACGACGAGGGCTTCCCCGCCGGGGGCGAAGCTTGTGCCGAAATATGCCGTGGCCGCAGGGCCGCTGGCGAAGGTGTCCGCCGCGCGGCGTACGGAGTCGTCGATGCTCATGGGCGTGGCGTCGCCGCGGACCACGCTGACCGGGCAGGTGAGTCCGTGCTGTGCCATGGCGCTCGACACGCCGTCGATGAACTGCTTCATGACGGGCATGAGCCGGGCGTGGAGCACGGTGGTGGCTGCGCGTTCGCGGATGCCCGCGCGGCCGCTGACCTCGTGCGAGCAGAAGACGGGCTTGGGGTCGACGAGGCTGATGGCCTTGGCCGCGACGAGCTCGTGCGCGGGGTTGGCGAAGCTCATGGCTGCGCTGACGGCGTAGGCGTCCACCTGACCGCGCAGGCTTCCCACGCCATCCACGATGGCTTCGATGTCGAGCGGGTCCTCCTCCGCGCCGGTGATGGTGTGCCCGCCGCGCGCGTACTGCACGGAGACGACCGGGAGATCAATGGCCTTGGCGAGGCCGATGACGAAGAGGCCCACGCGCGCGCCTTTGTCCTCCACGACGGCATTGGTGGCCAGCGTGGTGGAGACGGAGACGAAGGCGACGTCCGTGGCGGGGACGGAACTGTCCTCCATGATCTTCCCAAGAGCCTGTGCAAGGCCTATGCTGAGATCTCTGTGCGTGGTGGGCGTCTTCGCCGAGGCGACGACGCGGCCCGATGCCCGTTCGAGAAGCACCGCGTCCGTGTAGGTTCCGCCGGTGTCGATGCCGATTGCGTAGGCTTTCTGGTCGATCATTGCAGCTTCCTTTGCCGGGTGATTTTGGGGTGGTGTCCCGGCCCATGGTGCAGGTAGAGTTGATAATGCCCAAGTCGCGCATTGGCAACAGGCAGATCGTGAAAAATCGGCCAAGGTCGGGGCGGCGCGGGTTGCGAAGCCTGCGGGGCCAAGGTTCGCCGTGATGCCGCGGTCCGTGGATTTTTCTGGTCGCGGCGGGCGGAATCGGGTAAGGGGAAATGCAGGCATTTCAGGAGGGTATTTTTCACATTGACTTGCTGCAATAAAACCAATAATAGGCGCGCTCCATCATATCGGGCCACCAACAGGGCGCACCCGCTTTCCGATGAGGAGGGGCGGGGGCTGTGCTCTGCCTCGGCTTTTTTCCCGAAAGCTTCCGATGGGCAAGGAGGGTGCTGCAAGATGGCCAAGAAGCCTTTGCTTGAGCAGTGGAACGCTACCCATTCTGCCGACCTGTACGGCATTAACAGCTGGGGTAGCGGTTATTTCGGAGTGTCCGAAAATGGCGATGTCGTCATTACCCCGTTTGCCGAAAACGGCCCCGCCGTTTCAATCCCCGACGTCATAAAGGGTCTGCAGGATCGCGGCATGGATTTGCCGGTGCTCCTTCGGGTCGAAAACATTTTGGACGCGCAGATTACCGTTCTGCACGACTGCTTCCGTGCTGCCATCCGCGAGTTCGGCTATCAGGGCGAATTCCGCGGCGTGTTCCCCATCAAGGTGAACCAGCAGGAGCAGGTGGTGGAGAAGATCGCCCAGTACGGTCAGCGCCACCATCACGGCCTCGAGGTCGGCAGCAAGGCCGAGCTCATCGCGGCCCTTTCCTACCTGAACGATCACGAGGCGTGCATCGTCTGCAACGGCTACAAGGACGCCGAATTTGTCGATCTTGCCCTGTATGGGACCAAGATGGGCTACAAGTGCATCCTCGTGCTGGAGATGCCGAGCGAACTGCCGCTCATCCTCGCCCGTTCCAAGGTTCTTGGCGTGCGTCCGCTCATCGGCGTGCGCATCAAGCTGTCCTCGCGCGCGGGCGGTCACTGGACCGAGTCCGGCGGCGATCTGTCCATCTTCGGCCTGTCCACGGCCGAGGTGGTCGACGCCCTCGACCTGCTGCGCAAGGAAGACATGCTCGATTGCATGCGCCTTTTGCATTTCCACCTCGGCTCGCAGATTCCCAACATCCGCGACATCCGCGAAGCGCTACGCGAGGCGTGCCGCGTGTACGCCGGTCTCGTGGACGAAGGCGCGGCCATGGGCTACCTCGACCTCGGCGGCGGCCTTGCCGTCGACTACGACGGATCGCACACCAATTTCCTGTCCAGCCGCAACTACACGCTGAGCGAGTACTGCGCGGACATCGTGGAAACGGTGATGAGCATCCTCGACGAGCGCGAGATTGCGCACCCGCACATCATCACCGAGTCCGGCCGCGCCACCGTGGCCTACTACTCCGTGCTGCTGTTCAACATCCTCGACGCCAGCCGTCTTGAGGATCGCGCACTGCCCGTGGATCTGCCCGAGGATTGCCCGGAGCCGACGGAGAATCTGCTTGAGGTGTACAACTCCATCTCGCTCAAGAATCTCCAGGAGTGCTACAACGACGCCATCTACTACCGCGACGAAATCCGCCAGATGTTCCGCCTTGGCAACTGCACCCTGCGCGAGCGCGGCGTGGCCGAGACGATCTTCTGGGCCATCATCAAGGAAATCGCGCAGCGCGTCGACGAGGTGAAGCGTCCCACCGTGGAGCTTGCCGGCATTCAGGATTCCCTCGCCAGCATCTACTACGCGAACATGAGCGTGTTCCAGTCCCTGCCGGATTCGTGGGCCATTGACCACCTGTTCCCGGTCATGCCGGTGCACAGGCTCAAGGAACAGCCCACCGAGAAGGTCGTGCTCGCGGACATCACCTGCGACTGCGACGGCAAGCTGGACCGCTTCATCGACCCGCGCGGCGTGAAGCGCACCCTCGACCTGCACGAGTTGAAGAACGGCGATCCGTACTACCTCGGCGCATTTCTCGTGGGCGCGTATCAGGAGACGCTGGGCGACCTGCACAACCTCTTCGGAGACACCAACGTCGCCTCCATCCATATCAACGAGGATGGTTCCTTCGACTTCGTGCGCGAGCTCGATGGCGACTCCGTGGCGGACGTGCTTTCCTACGTCGAGTACGATCCCAAGATGGTGTTGGAGCGCTTCCGCAACGTGGCGGAGCAGGGCGTCCGCGAGGGACGCATCTCCCCGCAGGATCGCTACTCCATCATGAAGGCCTTCGAGAACGGCCTGCGTGGATACACTTACCTGAACGGCTTGCGATAGCCGCTTCCCTGAAGGAGGGACTGATATGTCCAGAGTACTCATCGTCGGCGCGGGCGGCGTGAGCCAGGTCGTGGTTCACAAGTGCGCTCAGGTGCCCGAAGTGTTTTCCGAGATATGCCTTGCCAGCCGCACCCTTTCCAAGTGCGAGCGCATCGCCGCGCAGCTCGATCGCCCCATCCGCACCGCCCAGGTCGATGCGGACAACGTCGCCGAGATGGTCGCGCTCATCCGCGACTTCAAGCCCGACCTCGTGGTCAACGTGGCGCTGCCCTATCAGGATCTGCACATCATGGACGCCTGCCTCGAAACCGGCGTCGACTACCTCGATACCGCCAACTACGAGCCCATCGACGAGGCGAAGTTCGAGTACAAGTGGCAGTGGGCCTATCAGGAGCGCTTCCGCGAGAAGGGCCTCATGGCGCTGCTCGGCAGTGGCTTCGATCCCGGCGTGACCAACGTCTTCTGCGCCCACGCCCAGAAGCACCACTTCGACGAGATCCACCAGCTGGACATCATCGACTGCAACGCTGGCGACCACGGCAAGCACTTCGCCACCAACTTCAATCCCGAGATCAACATCCGCGAGGTCACCGCCCGTGGACGGTACTGGGAGCGCGGCGAATGGGTCGAGACCGATCCCCTCGCATGGTCCATGAGCTACGACTTCCCCGAGGGCATCGGCCCGAAGAAGTGCTACCTCATGTACCATGAGGAGCTGGAGTCCCTCGTCCTGAACCTCAAGGGCATCAAGCGCGCCCGCTTCTGGATGACCTTCTCCGACAACTACCTGAAGCACCTCGAAGTGCTCGGCAATGTCGGCATGACCCGCATCGATCCCGTGCAGTACAAGGGCTGCGAGATCGTGCCGCTGCAGTTCCTCAAGGCACTGCTGCCCGATCCCGCGTCCCTCGGTCCCGACACCAAGGGCCGCACCTGCATCGGCTGCCTGATGAAGGGCGTGAAGGACGGCCGCGAGAAGCAGGTCTACGTGTACAACATCTGCGATCATCAGGATGCGTACCGCGAGGTGCAGTCTCAGGCTGTGTCCTACACCACGGGTGTTCCGGCCATGATCGGCGCGATGATGATGCTTACTGGCAAGTGGCGCGGCGAAGGTGTCTTCAATATGGAGCAGTTCGACCCCGATCCGTTCATGGAAAAGCTCAACCTGCACGGACTGCCATGGAAAGAGGTCATCTTCTAGAGCTGCTTTTGCAGAATCCCCCCACGCCGTGCTTCGTCGTGGACGAGGGGCTGCTTGAGCGCAACCTGGCGGTGCTGGACAGCGTCCAACGCCGCACAGGGGCCAGAATCCTTCTGGCACTCAAAGGTTTTGCCATGTTCAGCGTGTTCCCGCTTCTGCGGGGCACGCTGCATGGCGTGTGCGCCAGCTCGCCTCACGAGGCGCGCCTTGGCCGCGAGGAGTTCGGGCGCGAGGTGCATGCCTTCGCCGCGGGCTACTCCGAGGCCGACATGCGCGAACTCGTGGAGCTGTGCGACCACATCTCCTTTAACTCCTTTGCCCAGTACCGCCGTTTCCGGCCCATGATCGAGGCCGCGCCCGCCCGCATCGAATGCTCCATCCGCGTGAATCCGGAGCATTCCGAGGGGGCCGTGCCGATCTACGATCCGTGTTCGCCGGGCTCGCGCCTTGGCGTGCGGCGTCGGCATTTCGAGCCTGACGCCCTCGACGGCATTTCCGGGCTGCACTTTCACACGCTGTGCGAGCAGAATTCCGATTCGCTGGAACGCACCCTCGACGCCTTCGAGGCGAAGTTCGGCGAGTTCCTGCACGGCATGAAGTGGCTGAACATGGGCGGCGGGCATCATATCACCCGCGCGGACTACGATGTGGACCTGCTGTGCAGGCTCATCGACCGTGTCCGCACGCGCTATGACGTGGACGTGTATCTGGAGCCGGGCGAGGCCGTGGCGCTGAACACCGGATTCCTCGTGGCCACGGTGCTCGACGTCATCGAGGCCGACATGCCCATCGCCATCCTCGACGCCTCCGCCGCCGCGCACATGCCCGACGTGCTGGAGATGCCCTACAGGCCCGGCGTGGTCGGTTCCGGCCTGCCCGGAGAGAAGGCGTGGACCTGCCGACTGGCCGGACACTCCTGCCTCGCGGGCGACGTGATCGGGGAATACTCCTTCGAGGAGGCCCTCAAGCCGGGTGACAGGCTGGTCTTCACGGACATGGCCCACTACAGCATGGTCAAGACCAATACCTTCAACGGTCTGAAGCTCCCGTCCATCGCCCTGTGGCGGCGTGGCGAGGCGCTGCGCGTCATCCGCGAATTCGGCTACGAGAACTACCGGAACAGACTGTCCTAGAGGAGACGAGCGGTGAGCGGCACCTATCCTGATTTCATGGCCGACGATCTGGAGCCGATGGCTCCGGCCGACTGCCGATACCATATCATTCCCGTCCCCTACGAGGAGACGGTGTCCTACGGCGGCGGTACGGCCATGGGCCCGTCCGCCATTCTTGAGGCCTCGGCCCAGCTCGAACTGTGGGACGGCTTTTCCGTGCCCGCGCGGCGCGGCGTGTATACGCAGGGCCCCGTGGATTGCACCGGCGGTCCCGAAGTCGTGCTCGATCGCATCTCCGCAGCGGTGAAGACCGCGCGCAGCCATGGCGGCATGCCCGTGGTCCTCGGTGGCGAGCATACCGTCACCCTCGGCGCGCTTCGGGCGCTTTGCGAGGAGTATGGCAGCTTCGGCGTGGTCCAGTTCGATGCCCATGCCGATCTGCGGGCGTCCTACGAGGGCTCGCCCTTTAGCCACGCCTGCGTCATGCATCGCGCCGTGGCCGATCTGGGGCTGCCGCTGTTCCAGTTGGGCGTTCGCGCCCTGTGCGAGGACGAGGTGGCCTTCCGGCGCGAGCGGTCCATCCCGCATATCGACGCATGGACCATCGGCACGTCGCCCATGCCGGAAACCCTTCTGCCTGCGGACTTTCCCGAGAACATCTACGTCACCTTCGACGTGGACGGGCTCGACTCCACGGTGATGCCCGCCACCGGCACCCCTGTGCCCGGCGGCCTCACGTGGTATCAGGCCCAGCGGCTTCTGCGTATGGCCATCGGCGGACGTCGGGTCATTGGCTTCGACGTGGTCGAGCTTGCGCCCATCGAGGGACTGCACGCCTGCGATTTCGCGGCGGCGCAGCTCACCTATTCCATCATGGGCATCATTGAGCGCGAAGGCCGCGACTAGGCCTGCGCACCCTTGCGAAAAGCGAAACCGGCTGACGGAGCGATCCGTCAGCCGGTTTTTTGTTTGAGCGCATGACGCTTCAGGCGGTGGTCTTCTTGCGCATCCGATCAAGGCGCATAGTCACTCGGTTCCAGTTGACCAGCCGGTGCAGCAGGGCCTGCACGTATTCCTTGCGCCTGTTCTGGTAGTCCAGATAGTAGGCGTGTTCCCATACGTCGATGACCAGAAGCGGCGTTGCGCCGGATGTGATGGGCGTTCCCGCGCCCTGCGTGCGCATGATGTCGAGTTTGCCATTCTTGATTGCCAGCCACACCCAACCGCTGCCGAACACCTTTCCCGCCTCGACCACGAGATCCTCGCTCATTCTGCCGAACGAGCCGAAATCGCGCTCGATGAGCTCCGCGAGCCGCCCGCCGGGCCTGCCGCCGCCAAGCGGTGCGAGGCCGTTCCAGTAGAAGGTGTGGTTCATGGCCTGCGCGGCGTTGTTGTAGATGGAACGCCGGTCGGGCTTGTCGTGCGTGGCGAGGACGATTTGCCGTAGCTTCATCTTTTCGTATTGCGTGCCCGTCGTGAGGGTTGATGTGTTGGCGTAGTAGGCGCGGGTGTGCTTGCCGTAGTGGTAGCTCACGGTTTGCGCCGAGATGATCGGCTCCAGAGAGCTTTCAGGGTAGAGCAGGCGCGGCGTGGGGAAGGCGTCTTGCGCCGCCGCCGGGAAGGCGAGCACGCCGGAGCCGACGGTCAGCGCGGCGACCGTTGCCAGTCGGCAGAATTGCCTGCGGGTCAGGATGGTTCCTGCTTCGTGCTTCATGGACGTCTCCTGCATGGTTTCGGTCCGTGGACATTCATCTTCGATTCTAGATGAACGGGACGCGCATGCAAATGAAATCCTGTTGCTGACGGGATGTTTCGCGTTTCGCTAGTCGGACTGCGACCAGTAGTCCTCCACGAAGGCCTTGACTCTGCGTTGGATTCGTATCGTCCGCCCGAGGAGTTCAGCGATGCCGAAGAGCGCGATGGACAGGATGAGCGACAGAAGCAGGAAGCCGAACCCTGCGAAGGCGAGCAGTAGGTTTGTGTGCGGATCGGGCGTGTCCGTGTTCCACAGGAAGGCGATACAGCCTGCGGAGCCGAGCAGCCACGTGAGGTGCGCGGCCACGGTGAGGATGAGTTCCATGGGTAGCCGGGCGATGGGGTTGACCATTCGGTACCCGGTGAAGTCCTCGCTGCCGCATTTCGGGCACTGGTCGTAGCTTCTGCTGAAGGTTTCCCCGCAGACTTCGCATTGCAGCATCTTGGTGACGACGAGTTTCGTGGGCATGCCCTTGTGGACTCCCCGCCCGTTCGGGCGTCAGGCCGGATTGTCCCGGAGTTCGAGGTTGCGTGCGGCACGCGGGCGCTGGAGTAGCCACACCAGCCCCCACAGGGCGAGGCCGAGTGGGTAGACCCAGTAGCGTTGCCCGTACGGAACGCCAAGCCACTGCGCCACGAGGTCCGGGCGCATGGTGACGAGCGTGACGCTGAGCAGGATTGGAATTTCCCAGACCTTGTTGCGGGTGATGAACCAGCCCTGCGTGGCCGAGGCAAAGGCGAAGTTGCCGAAGCAGGCCATGACGAAGATGAGTAGCCCCTGCGGCCAACTGTCCACCCCGTGCAGGATGAGGTCGTGGTTGAAGATGAACATGAAGGGCAGGATGGCGGTGCGGATGTCGTACATGAAGCCTTGCAGGCCCGTTGGGATGGGCGGGGCTTCGGCGATGGCCGCGGCGGCGTAGGCGGCAAGGCCCACGGGCGGCGTGTCGTCCGCGAGGATGCCGAAGTAGAAGCAGAACAGGTGCGCTGCCATGAGCGGAACCATGAAGCCCTGCATCATGCCGAGGCTTACGATGGTCGGCGCGGTCAGCGAGGCCATGACGATGTAGGTCGCCGTGGTGGGCAGGCCCATGCCGATGAGCAGGCTGGCCGCGGCGGTGATGATGAGCATCAGGTAGATGTTTCCGCCGGAGAGTTGGTCGATGATCTGGGTGATGAGTCCGCCGAGGCCGAGGGCGACGATACCGACGATGATGCCCGCCGCCGCGGTGGCCATGGCCACGCCCGCCATGTTGCGCGCGCCGTCCGCCATGGCCATGACGATGTCGTGCATGCCCTCGCGCATGGCGGGGAGCACGGGCGCGCCGTCGAGGCGTGCCCGGATGGGGCGCTGGACCAGCATGATCGCCGTGAGCACGATGATGGCGCGGAATGCGGCCAGTTCCGGGGAGTGCCGCAGCACGACGAGCTCGTAGAGCAGCATGGAGAGTGGCAGCAGAAAGTGCAGCCCCGAGACGAGTGTGGCGAAAAAGGGCGGAAGCTCCGCGCGGGGGATGCCCTTCAGCCCGAGTTTGCTGGCCTCGATGTGCGAGATGAAGATGAGCGCCGCATACGAGACGAAGGCCGGAATGGCCGCGGCCTTGACCACCTCGATGTAGGGCACGTTCACGTATTCCGCGATGATGAACGCCGCAGCGCCCATGATGGGCGGGGCGAGTTGGCCGTCCGTGGACGCGGCGACCTCGATGGCTCCGGCCTTGGTGGCCGGGTAGCCGACCTTTTTCATAAGCGGGATGGTGAAGGTGCCGGTGGTGACGATGTTGGCGATGGACGAGCCGGACACCATGCCCGTGAGGCCGGAGCCGAGGATGGCGGCCTTGGCCGGTCCCCCCTTGAACCCGCCGAGCAGGCACAGGGCGAGGCGGATGAAGAAGTCCCCCGCGCCCGCTTTTTCGAGCATGGTGCCGAACAGCACGAACAGGAAGACGATGGTTGCCGACACGTCGAGCGGGATGCCGTAGATGCCTTCGGACGACATGGCCATCTGTCCCACGAAGCGGTTGAGCGAAACGCCCTTGAAGGCGATGACGTCCGGCATGTAGGGGCCGAGGAAGGCATAGCCCACGAAGAATAGTGCGATGACCGGTAGCGCCGGGCCGATGACGCGGCGTGTGGCTTCTAGAAGCAGCATGACGAGGAGCAGGCCGAAGATGATGTCGCGCGTGGTGGGCGCGCCGTAGCGCATGGTGATGCCGTCGTAGTCGATGACGATGTAGAGCGCGGCCAGCGCGGCGAAGATGCCGAGGATGTAGTCGAGAATGGTCACCCGGTGCATGGCGAGGAAGAAGCGCAGGTCGGGTCGCCAGTTGGGTGTGAACTTGAACATGGGGATGTTCAGGTACACGAGCATGATGGCGAAGGCGAGGTGCGCCGCGCGCACGTAGAGCGTATCGAGAATCAACCAGCTCGCGATGGAAAGTTGGAATAGCGACCACAGGATGGCGATGCCCATGGTCAGCGCACGGGTTACGCCGTAGACGTCGCTTTGCAGGCCGTGTTCGGCCTCGGCGAGCTTCTTCGCGTATTCGACACCCCTGATTTCGTCGTCCGTCGTCGTGTGTGCGTCACGGGGCTTGCCTGTCATCCGTCGCGCAATCTCCTTCTTTGGGGTGTGGTTTCGCGTGTCGTACGAAGGGGCATGGGCCGTGACCGGAACGGGAGCATGGCGGGAGCTTCGGCGGCGGGAGTTCGCCCCGCGTTCTTGGGAATGCGCCTACGGGCCGGGTGAGTACACCCGGCCCGTGGCGCGTGTGGCTACATCAATCCGGCTTCCTGATAGTACTTCATCGCGCCGGGATGGATGGGCGCGGAGAGGCCCTGAAGCATGCCCTTCTTGGTCACGACCTTGTATGCGGGGTGAAGTTCCTTGAACTTCTCGAAGTTCTCGAAGACTTCCTTGGTGATGGCGTACACGACGTCCGCCGGAACCTCGGAGGAGGTCACGAGGGTTGCCTTCACGCCGAAGGACTTCACGTCTTCCTTGTTGGTCGCGCCGGGGTAGAACTCGATGGGTATCTCGGCCGGGGCGTAGTAGGGGTATTCGATGAACAGTTCATCCACGCCCGTGATGGGCACGATGGTGACCTTGCGCGTTCCGGCGGTGGCTTCCTTGATCGCGCCGGAGGGATGGCCCACGGTGTAGAAGAACGCGTCGATCCTGCCGTCCTGCAGCAGGCCAGGGGCCTCGGCGGCCTTCACGCTTTCGGCCTTGATGTCCTTGTCGATGTCGATCTTGAGCGTGGTGAGGGCGTCGATGGCGTTCTGGCGCTGGCCGGAGCCAGGATTGCCGATGTTGACCACCTTGCCCTTGAGATCCTGAATGCTGTTGATGTGAGCGTCCGCTGCGGCGACGAGGGTGACGGCCTCGGGGTGGATGCTGAACACTGCACGCAGTTTCTTCTGGGGACCCTTGTCCGCCCATTCCGCCAGCCCCTTCACGGCCTGATACTGTCTGTCGGACTGCACGACGCCGAATTCCAGATCGCCCGCCATGATGGCGTTGATGTTGAAGACGGAGCCGCCCGTGGATTCGACGGTGCAGCGGATGCCGTACTCGTCCTTCTTTTCGTTCACGATGCGAGCGATGGCGCCGCCGGTCGGGTAGTAGACGCCGGTGATGCCGCCGGTTCCGATGGTCACGAAGGTCGTCTTGGCCTGTGCTTGCGCCGGAGTGACGCATGCCGCCGCGATGCCGACGCACAGGGAGAGAGCGAGTAGGAACCATTTGCGCATGTTGCAGCCTCCTGCCGGATGGAAGGTTAAGTTCCGATGTGTTGCGATGCTCGAAAAGGTCCGTGGTTTGCGCGCATTCCTGTATCGTGAAGGATGCTGGACCGCAGTGGATGAGACGTGTTGCGATTGTCCGCGTAGACAACAATGACGATTATGACCAAGCATTTAGCAAAAAGATTCGTTGAGCGCAAATGCTTATCCGGATTGTCTTCATATGTGAATGTGCGTGGTGATGATGTGGTGTTGTTGGCAACTTGCAATTGCACCGAATCGCATTCGGCTCTATTGTGCTGGCAAGAATGCCAGATGGTGGAGCGTCATGTATTATCAGAACGTGCGCCTTGATCCGGATGCCTTCCATTTCGTCTACGTGGGCGAGGCCAAGGCCTGCTGTCTGAATCATTTCGTGTGGCAGGGCCTGTCGCGGATTCTTGGCCGCAGCGTGGGGTGGGTGTCCATCGTCCCGGATATCCTCGGGGACTACCGCTGGGGCAATGTGGCGGTGCTCAATCCGCAGGCAGAGCGCCTACGCTGGGCCACCGGGCGCGGGGTGTCCATGCGGGTGCCCATGGCCGAGTTCGCCGCACGCGTGGGGCGCGAACCCGCCGTGCGACGGCTGGTGGAACGGCTTCTCGCGCGGCAGGGGCAGCTTCCGGTCTGGATGTTCGAGAGCCGTCCGGAACTGTCGCTCTGTCGCATGCCCGGAGTGAGCCTTGTCGGGCCGCAGCCGTCCATCGTGTCTGCCGTCAACGACAAGACGTGGCAGTATGCCGCGTTCGCCGGTCTCATGCCGTTGGCCGAGCACCGTATCTGCACCGGCTGCGGGGAGATGCTGCGTCTCGCCGAGGAGATGCGTCCCTCCTGTCCGGATGGCGTGTTCGTGTCCATGGCCTATTCAGCTGGTGGCGGCGCGAGCATGGTCACCCGGTCTTCGGCCGAATGCGCGGCCCGCTTCGTCGATCCCTCGGCTCGCTACCTTGTGAGCCGCTATATCCCCCACGTTTTCGACCCCACAGTACTCGGCGTCGTCGCCAACGACAGCGATGTCTACATCGCCGGCGTGGCGGACATGACCATCGAGCATGGCAACGCCTTTCGCGGCTCGTGCCATCCGTCGCTGCTTCCCCCGGACATTCAGGAGAATTTGCGCGCCCTGACGACCATCGTCGGGCGCAGGCTGGGGAGCCTTGGCTTTCGCGGCATCTTCGGGTGCGACTACATCGTCGATGCCGCCGGGCGCATCCACTTCATCGAGGTCAATCCGCGCAAGCAGGGCACCACCATGGAGTTCTGCTGCACCCTCGAACGCACGCTGCCGCCCGGCGCGGCGAATCTTTTCGAACTCGAATACCACGCGGTGACGCGGGGCGAATTTCCCGACAACACCGTGGAGCCGGATCATTTTGCCGCACCCCGCTTCTTCTGGGGAACATGGAACCATAAGACGGAGCGCGACGAAATCACCAAGGTAGGCGTGCCGCAGCACATGACGGAACGCGAACTGTTCGCGCTCGTGGATGGCGGCGGGGTGGCCGGGCATGTGGTGCGCGAGCATGTGGGCGGCGGCATGCTCGTGCGTGCGGGGACGTTTCTTGGCCGCGTGGTGGCCGTGGGGCAAACCCGCGAGGCGATGCTTGCGGAATTGGCCGTGGGCCGCATGCGGCTGCGGGAATCCATTGCGCGTCCCGCCGCGTGAGCGGGCGGGCGACGCGAATACTCGAACGCAGGGGAGGTATGGGTGACACACGCGAAGCGGTTGGGCATGGACGCCTTCACCATCGAATTGTTGGATGGAATTTCCGGCGGAGGCGAGGCCCCCGCCGAGCTTGCGGCCGAAGTGGGGCGGCTGTTCGCCGCCGCGCGTGATGCGCAGCGTACCGGCCCCATCGTCGAACTGTTTCGGGCGTTGGTGGACGCGAAGCGACGTCCGGGCATCGGGTTCGAAGCCTTCGGCATGTCCCGCGATGCGCTTGAGGAACTGTGCGGGCGTCATTGTTCTATCGACGAGCACGGCGTGACCGTGGGCGGACGCGTGGGGCGGGCCGCCGCCGTGGTCGAGGCCGCCAATCCCCGCGTTGCGGATTACCTTGCCCGTAGGGACGTCGAGGCACCGAGTGGGGTGGAGCTGTGGGACGAGCTGTGCGCCAATGCGCGGCGCATCCGGGATGTCCTTGGCATGAGCGAAGAGGATTGGAATTCCTTTTCCGGGCAGTTGCGCTTTGCTGTGAACGATGTGGAGACACTTGCCCGCTGCCTCGACCTGCCCGAGTCCGCCATTCGCGATGTGGCGCGCGTCACCGGGACCTATCGCATGCGCCTGACGCCGTACTACGCGAGTCTGGTCCGGCGGGGCGTGGCGAACGATCCCGTGCTGCTCCAGTGCGTGCCCACGGCGGAGATGGTGGACAACGTGGGCGTGGAGCTGCCGCCTGTGGCCTCGGATCACTCCCCGGCGCGGCTGGTGGATCAGTTTTATCCGCGCGTGGTGGCGGTGAAGGTGACCAACATGTGCGCCATGTACTGCACGCACTGTCTGCGTATCGCGCACATCGGCCGCGCGGACCGCATGTTTTCCCGCGAGGCCTACGCCGAGGCCCTCGACTACATCCGCGCCAACGACAGCATCCGCGACGTGCTCATCACCGGCGGGGACGCCTTCATGCTGCCGAACGAGACGCTGCGCTGGCTGCTTGGCGAACTGGACGCCATCGACCACGTGCGCGTGAAGCGCCTTGGCACGCGCGTTCCCGTCACCACCCCCCAGCGCGTGGATTCCGAACTGCTGGACATCCTCGCCGCGTCCGACGATCGCGGGCCGGTGCGTGTGGTCACCCAGATCAACACCGCGCAGGAGATCACCCCCGTCTCGCGCGACGCGTTCCGTCGCCTGTCCCGCCATGTGAGCGCCGTGCTCAATCAGGCCGTGTTGCTGCGCGGCATCAACGATTCCCGCGTGAAGATGTGGAAGCTGTGCGAGACGATCCACGAGGCCTATGTGCGCCCGTACTACGTTTTCAATTGCAGCTATCGCAACCCGCAGTACGCCCATATGCGCGTGCCCATTGAGCGGGGGCGCGACATTATCGAGGGGATGTACGGAAACATCTCCGGCGATGCCATTCCTCGCTATATCGCCGCTGCCGGGGGCAAGATTCCACTGCATCGGGACAACGTCGCCGGGCGCGGAGCTGATGGCGCTGTCTTCCTGCACAAGCCGTGGAACGGCGAGGAAGCCGTCTATCCCGATGCGGACCCGGACCTTTACGGCAACGACGCGGATTTCGCGTTCAATCGCTACATGGGGGAGCGCAAGGCATGACCGATGCGCAACTCGACACGATGTGCGCCTTCATCGCCGAGCATGAGGGCGCGATGTTCGCACTTCTGGAAACGCTGGTGCGCATCAATAGCCACACGCCGAACCGTGCCGGAGTGAACCGCGTGGGGGCCGTGATGCGCGGGGTCTTCGAGGGCATGGGCTTTGGCGTGCGCATGGTGGACGGCGGGGCGCGCGGGGATATCCTCGTCGCCTCCAACGCCGCGTGCGAGGCCGGAGCGGACGGGCGACAGGTGCTTGTGTCCGGGCATATGGATACCGTGTTCCCGCCGGGGGAATTCGAGACCATGGAGCACCGGGCGCACGGCATCGTCGGTCCGGGCGTCATCGACATGAAGGGCGGGCTGGTCGCGGCGGTGTACGCGCTTGGGGCGCTCGATCATGCCGGGCTGCTTGCCGATATTCCCGTTCGCGTCGTGCTCAATGCCGATGAGGAGATCGGCTCGCCGGATTCGCGGGCGCTCATTGAGGCCGAAGCCCGTCGTAGCGCCTTTGCCATGGTCTTCGAATGCGGCGGCCTGCGTGGGGAAATCGTGACCGGCCGCAAGGGGCGCACGCCGTTTCGGATTGAGTCCTCGGGGCGCGGCGGACACGCCGGTGCGCAGGGACAGGACAAGCCAAGCGCCATTCTCGAATTGGCCCGGCGCATCGTGGAGGTGGAGGCGCTCAACGACGTGGAGCGGGGCATGTCCGTCAACGTGGGCGTGATCGAGGGGGGCACCGGTCCCAATGTTGTGGCGCGACAGGCGGTGGCCATCGCCGAGGCCCGCTACATGTCCGAGGTCGACGGCGGCGAACTGCGCGACGCGCTGTTGCGGTTGTTCGAGAGGCCGGGGCTACCGGGAACGCGCAGCCGTCTGCTGCTGCAACAGGGGCGTCCCGCCATGGACCAGACCCCCGGAAACGAGGCGCTGTTCGGCGTTGTCGCCGACGTTGCCGCGCGGCTTGGGCTACCCATCGGCGAGGAGTTTCGCGGTGGAGTGTCGGATGCGAACTTCATCGCCGCCGTGGGGTGTCCGGTGCTCGATGGCATGGGACCATCCGGGGATCGGGACCACTCGCACGACGAGTACATGATTCCGACGAGCCTTGCGGAGCGCGCCACACTCGCCGCGGGGACCATTGCCGAAAGCTGGCGGCTTTTCGCCGAGGGAGGGCTTTTCCTGTCGGACGCACAGGATGATGCCTAGCGCAGGGCGTCCGTTTCGCCTGCATTGGTGGGCTTTTCGTCGAGGCGAGGCCTTGCGGAAATCGAATATTGGGTATACTGCAATAAATCCATGCCGTTGTATGTCCAGTTGACCGATGCGAGGTGAGGGGATGCGGGAGCGCTTGCGGATACTCTTCGCTCATGAGGATGCCGCGGACGCCGGACTGATCGTCGACGCGCTGATGCGTTGCGGGTGCGATGCAGTCTATGGGCGTGTCCACAGTGTCGGCTCACTCGATTCCGTCCTGCGCGATGCGTGGGATGCGATTTTCTGCGCTCCGATGTTCGACGGCGTGCACGTGTCCGGGCTTATGCGCCGCGTGCGCACTGCGCGAGCTTATCCGCCCGTCATCGTCGCCGGGTGGAATCTGACCCCCGAGGATGGCGTGTGCGCCCTGCGCTCCGGCGCGGCCGACTGCGTGGGTCTCGAACGGCCCGAGCGTCTGGGAAACGTGCTGATGCGCGCCCTTGGCGAGCGGCGTTCCCCGTACCTTCCCTACGAGGTGTACCTGAAGCTGCTCGGCATGGGGCTGGAGCATGCCCCGGAGGGGCTTTACGTACACGACCTGAAGGGGCGGCTCCTTCACGTCAACGAAACGATCTGCTCCATGCTTGGCTATTCGCGGGCCGAACTGTGCCGTATGCGTGTCTTCGATGTGGATACGGTCTTTCGTCCTGAAGATAGCCTGCGCGTGGTCGAGCGGCTTCGGCGTGAAGGGACGCTGCGCTTCGAAACGCGGTATCGGGCGCGGGGGGGACGTGTCATCCCCGTGGAGAGCCATTTGTCGCTGGTTTCGGTGGATGGTTGCGAATACTGCCTTGGCAGCGTGCGTGACGTTGCGGACCGCAAGGCCGTAGAATCCGCCCTTGAAAACGAGGAGCGCCGCTACCGCTGCCTATTCGACGATTCGCCCATTTCGCTGTGGGAAGAGGATCTGTCGGACTGCAAGCGGTTTTTCGACGAGTTGGGGGCCGCGGGGGTGATCGATTTTCGCGCCCACTTCGCGGCGCATCCCGAGGATGTGATGGAGTGCGCGCGTCGGGTGAAGGTGCTGGACGTGAACCGCGCCACGCTCGCCCTGCTGGAGGCGGATAGTAAGGAGCAGCTGCTCGTCTCGCTTGGGGGCGTGCTCGCCCCGGAGTCCTTTGCCGTGCTTGCCGAGGAGTTCACGGCTCTTGCGCAGGGGCAGACCAGTTATGATACCGAGCTTGATCATGTGACGCTCAAGGGGCGGCGTCGGCGGGTGGAAATCCATTTCCGCGTTTCGCCGGATCATGAGCAGACGCTTGCCCGCGTGGTCGTTTCGCTCATCGACGTCACGGAGGAACGCTGGATGCAGCGCCAACTCCGCGATGCCCGCGACGAGTTCGAGCGCCGTGTCATCGAGCGTACGGCAGCGCTTCGCGAGGCGAACGAACAGCTTCTGCGTGAGATCGCCGAACGGCGGCGCACCGAGGAATCCTTGCGCCGTAGCGAGGCCCAACTCAAGGAAGCGCAGACCATCGCCCTTGTCGGCAACTGGGAGTACGACCCCGCAAGCGGCATGTTCACCTTTTCCGACGAGGTGTCGCATCTGTTCGGTTTTCCGTCCGGCGGCCTGAAGCCCGATATCGAGACGATACGCGCAATGATCCACCCCGAGGACAAGGCCCTCACGCAGGCTAGCTATCATGAGGCGCTGGAGCGCGGCGTAAGCCACGAACTGGAATTTCGCATGCGTCGTCGTGATGGGGAGTACCGCAGCGTGCATGCCCGGTGCAAGCCGCGCCTCGACGGGCAAGGGTGCACGGTGCGGGTGTTTGGCACCGTGCAGGACATAAGCGAGAGCGTGCGTGCGCGCGACCAGATACGCCGTCTCAGTCAGGAACTCATCCGTGCGCAGGAGAAGGAGCGGCATCGCATCAGCCTCGACCTGCACGACAACGTCGCCCAGACGCTCCTGTCCCTCAAGATCGCGAGCCGGACGCTCTTGGACGACTTCGAGTTGCCAGTGGAAGTCCGTGACCGCTTGAATCATTTTTGCGCGGGATTGCAGCATGCGGTCAATCTCGTGCGCGATCTGTCCTACGACCTGCGCCCGCCGCTGCTCGATCAGTTCGGCCTTGCGCGGTCGCTGGAACTGCATTGCCGGGAATTGCAAGCCAAGACCGGCGTGTGCATAGATTTCGCCTCCGCTGGCATGGAGAACATGCTGCTAGACCCCGAGACGGAGATCAATCTCTACCGCCTCACGCAGGAGGCGCTGCGAAATGCCGTGAATCATGCCGGAGCGTCGCATGTGGCCGTGCGCATCGTTTCGTCGTCGCCGGACATTCTGCTTCGGATCGAGGACGACGGCGAAGGGTTCGATCCGCAGGCGCGGCGCGCCAGTGCCCTTAAGGAGCGGCATATGGGGCTTTCGTCGATGGAGGAACGGGCGCGGCTCATCGGCGGCACTCTCGTGGTGCGCTCGCAGCCCGGCATGGGAACGAAGATAGTGGCCGAGGTGCCATTCAGGGAGAGACAGCGTGGACGACAGGAAGCACAGCATAGTCATTGTTGATGATCATCCGATGTTCCGGGAAGGCCTCAAGTCGATCATCCGCAGGGATGCCCGGTTCGATATAGTCGGCGAGGCCGGGACCGGGCGCGCGGGGCTGGAACTGGTGCGGCGGCACAGGCCGGATCTCGCGCTGGTGGACATATCGCTGCCCGACGTCAACGGCATCCACCTGACGGCGGAGCTCAAGCAGACCGCGCCCCGCACACGGGTGATCATCGTCAGCATGCATTCCAAGATCGAACACATCAGCGAGGCCTTCAAGGCCGGGGCCCACGGCTACGTGGTCAAGGAATCCGCGTCGGAGGGCCTGTTGAAGAGCCTCGAGACCGTCGCGGCCGGTGACTACTTCCTCGACAGTTCCGTGTCGCCCACCGTGGTTCGCAGCCTCATGGAGTCTCCGCTCAAGCGCGGCCCGGCCAAGGACGCGGAGTACGGAACGCTCACCCCGCGGGAGCAGGAGGTCATGCGCCTTCTGGCCGAGGGGCTGGCAACCCGCCAGATAGCGGCCAAGCTCTTCATCAGCCCCAAGACGGCGGAGAACCACCGGGCCAACCTCATGCGCAAGCTGAATCTGCAAAGCAATATCGAACTCATCCGGTATGCGGCGCGCCTCGGCCTTATCGACCTCGATTTGTGGGTCGATGCCCCCGAGACCGGCAAGGTCTGAAACCGATTCGCCTTTTTTCGGGCTGTTCGTGGTGTTGCCTGCCCCTTCTGCACTTTCGCCTGCCAATGGGAATTTCTCCCTGATTTTTCCTCTTCATCTGGGAAGGGACCTTCCTTTCCCAGATGGGGGAGTGCGCCTTTTCTCGATTCCCCTTGTCCCATCGCATTTTTCGCAAATTGCTCATCTAGGGGAAACCCCTATGTATTTGGGGATAATCCTGAAATGTCGAAACGATTTCCCTATGTACAAAGTCTATACGTTTTTTTTAGATGCACCATCGGCAGAAATCCTAAGCAACTCAATTGAATAGGAGAAGAACGATGACCAAGGCTGGGATGGTGGAGCAGATCAAGAGGAAGGCCGGATTGTCCACGAAGGTAGCGGCGGAGAAGGTTTACGACGCGGTTCTGGAATCTGTGCGCGAGGCGTTGATCGGTGGCGATTCCGCCATCTTTACCGGGCTCGGCTCCTTCAAGGTTGTGACCAGGGCGGAGCGTGCGGGCAGGAACCCCGGAACGGGCGAGATCATCCGCATTCCCTCCTGCAATGTTGTCAGGTTCACCCCTGGCAAGAAGATTCGCGCCATTCTCAATTAGGGTTGCACAACCAGCCGCGTCATGGGCGCAAAAGAGGCGGGCGGTGTCGATATCGCGATGTCCCGCCTGTGTTTGGCCAAGATGGCGTGGTCGGGAAAGGGTGCCCTTTCGCTACGATTACGGACTTGTCTTGGGACGGGCTGTGCCTCGGTTCTCCCTTCGACGGGGAGGATAATCTAGGCGCAGTCCGTGCCGAGTCCCGTGGTCCGCACTCTGTCCGGAGCCACGGCATGCGCGTTGCTGTGTCGTTTTGTTCTTCGGTGCCGTCGAGTTGGTGGCCCATTTGAAGCCTGAGTACGGGTGAAGGTGAAATGCCGCCCATTGCTTCGGCTTGCACGAATTTATCATGCAGCATGCGGACCCGCGCCGCAGGGGCGTCGAATCCTCTGCCAGAGTGCCGGGTGGACGGGATGCTCATGACTGCCGGAATGATCGCGGGTGCTTCAGGCCGGGTCGACGAGTGTCTGCAAGAATCTTCAAACAGGCAGGTCGGGCATGGAACAGGTCGGAAAGGTCGTCGCTCTCGTTGGGCAGGCATTTGCTGAAAGTGAAACCGGCTCGCGGCCGCTTGAGAACGGGAGCCCCGTGTACCAAGGGGAGACGTTGGCAACGGCTTCCGGCAGTTCCCTCGAGGTCCGATTTTCCGATGATTCCGTCCTCGCACAGGGCGAGAATTCCCACCTGACTCTCGACGAATACGTCTACAGTCCATCTGATCCTTCCTCTTCCAATTTGCTGGTGCGCATGTCCGAGGGCACCTACCGCATGGTCACGGGCCATATCGCCGAGGACAATCCTGATGGCGTTGCTCTGCGCTCGCCGCTGGCGACCATCGGCATCCGTGGCACCGGCGTCGATATGCAGATTGGTCCCGACGGCGAACGATTCGGCATTTTCGACTACCACCAGTTCGACCTCGTGGTGACCACTCCTCAGGGAACGCGGTTTATCACGGACGGACATATGATTCTCGATGTCGGCGCGGATGGCGGCCTCGGAATGCCACGGCCGTATACGCCTTTGGAGCAACAGCAATTCCAGCAGTTGGCACCGATTTCCACCATACCGCCTCGGGATGGTGGAGGGGGTGAGGGTTCTGACGACCAGAGCGAAGGCCCCGGCGAGGGGGGGGATGGCGAGGAAGGCCCCGCAGACGGGGGTGAACTCGCTGGTACAGAGGGTGACGAACTGGGCGAGGCCGAGGGCGATTCCCGCGAGGATGAGCTGGCGGACGGCGCCGAAGAGGGCGATGCCTTTGGCGGAGAGCAGGGAACAGGGAATGGCGAGACGCTCATAGGCCAAGGCGGCGAAGGCGATCCTCTTGCCCCGGCGGGGAGCGGAGAGTTGGGCCAAGGCTTGATGTTGGATGGGCCACCCGTAATTATGCCACCATCAGGTCCGCTCGGTATTTTGCCTGTAACGTTAGACCCATGGGGCATGCTGTTATCTCCATCGCCGACATGGATTTTGGTGAATCTGACGCCGGAGGATGTCGTTTTGTTTCCGCCGCCTCAGTTTGACGCCGAAATGGACGAAGGCGACGATGAGGACGATGCCCCCGTGCAGCCGCCGAGGCCACAGGGTATTAACTATATCGGCACGCCCGACGCTGATTTGAAGTACGCCTCCAACTACGACGATACACTGCGTGGCGAGGGGGGAGCGGACACTCTGCAAGGCTTTGGCGGAAACGACATCATCGATGGCGGCACGGGCAACGACTCTCTGACCGGTGGTAATGGCAATGACGTCGTTGCCGGTGCCGCTGGCGACGACGTCATTGACGGCGGGGCCGGGTGCGATGTGCTTCTGGGCGGCATCGGGGATGACACCATACGTCTCGCCGAGGTGGGCGACGCCGCTCCCGGTGAGGTCATCGACGGTGGCGAAGGCTCGGACGTGCTGCTCCTGCAAGGGGCCGGTGGCGAGCTTGATCTGACGGTCGATGGCGGACCGCAGGTGACGGGCGTGGAGCGTATCGACATCCAGTCGCAGGGCGCTGTGGAGCTTGTGCTCAATGCCGAAATGGTCGCTACGGCGACGGATGGCGTGCTGACCATCGTTGGCAACGAGGTGCAGGGGCACCATGTTACGCTGTGGGGCGAGTGGTACTCTGCCGATACCGTCCAGTATGAAGGTCAGATATTCAACCGCTTTGTCTGCGAAGGCGACGGGCAGCCCGCCACGGTCCTCGTTGCGCAGGGCATTGAAACGCATGTCAACTCCGCGCCGATCGCGTTGGAGTCGTTCGTTGAGCTTCCGGAAGATTCGGCGGCCGGGTATGTTTTTACCCTTGCCGATTTCGAGTTTGAGGACGCCGATGAGGACGAGTTGCAGAGCATCCGGGTGAACGCGGACGCATTCCAGGTTGGAGGCCTGTATCTGGATGGTGTGCTCCTGACCGGGGAGGTGGAGATTTCCCGGGCGGACATCGAGGCCGGGCGGCTTGGCTACGGTGTGGATGTGCAGGCACATCCGAATTTTTGCGGCGAGGAGAGCTTCACTTTCCAAGTTTGGGACGGGCAGGGGTACGGAGATGCGGCTTCCATGAATGTCGCCATCACCCCCGTCAACGACGCGCCGACCGCGGCGGATGCCAGTTACACCATAAACGAGGATACGACGCTCTCGTTTGTCCCGTCGAAGTTCACAGGCGCGTGGGAAGACGTGGACGGTGACGACTTGGCGGGCATTCGCATCACGTCGCTTCCGGGTGCGGGTAGCCTGACGTTCAACGGCGTGGCGTGTGCCGTGGGGCAGGAGATCGCTGCCGATCAGCTCGGGCACCTCAAGTTCACCCCTGCCGAGAACGTAAGCGGCGCGGCCTACGCCACCTTCGGCTATCAGGTCTACGATGGCACGGCCTACAGCGCCGAGTCCTACACGTTTACGGTGAACGTCAATGCCGTCAACGACGCGCCTATCGCCGGGGACGGGACGCTCAGCGTGACGAAGAATTCGATCTACGAATTCGACGCCGATGATTTCCATTTCTCCGATCCCGCCGACCCCGGCGATCAGTTGGGGAGCGTGACCATCCATTTCGCCGAGTGCGATCTCGGGCAGGATGGTGTCCTTTTCTACGACAACACAGTCGTCGAAGGTGACATCACCATTTCCGTCAATGATCTTGGAAAGCTGCGATACGATGCCGGAGCCAATGAGGCAGGCGCCGAATACGGCTACATCACCTATTCCGTCGCGGACGGCGGCGGGGCAGAGAGCGAAACGGCCACGCTCATCATCAACGTGGTCGCCGGACCCAACTCCGCGCCGGAGCTCGACGTCAATCCCACTGGCTCCGGTGGGGACTACGACCGCGCGACGAGCCTGAATTCCGACGTGGGGCATGCCGCAGTGGCGGCGCACGACGCCACGGTTTCCGATCCCGACGGCGACGCACTGACCGGCATGACCATCAGCATGGACGATGCGGCGGAAGGGGACTGGCTGACCGTGGACCTTTCCGACACGGATCTTGTGGCGGAGTATTCCGGCGGCGATGGTCAGCCGCTTGTGCTCACGATCACTGGCGAGGCCAGCGCAGAGACCTATCAGCGCGTGCTGCGTAGCATCGGCTACGAGTCGCACGATGATCAGTTGACGGAGACGGGACGCATCGTTCGCGTCGTCGTCACGGATTCCAATAATGCGACGTCGCAGGAGCAACAGGTGTACATTGCTCTTCCGAGCGCCATGCTTGGCGCTCCCGGCGACAATGACGATTCGCTCGAAGGCACGAATGAGGACGAGGATATTCGTGCCCTCGGTGGCAACGACACCGTGGACGCCGGAGGCGGCAGGGATACCGTGTCCGGCGGCAGCGGCGACGACTTCCTCAACGGCAACGCCGGGCGTGACGTGCTCTCATACCGGAATTCCGAAGATGCCGTGAAGGTGGTGCTTCTGGCGCACGACACGCTGGCCGGACCGGCCGGCGACGATAGCGTCTTCGGTTTCGAGGAGGTGTGGGGCAGCCGTTTCGATGACACGCTGATCGGCAACGACGGAAGCAATCGCTTCATGCCGGGGCACGGCAACAATGTCGTGAACGGTCTCGGTGGCGAGCACAACGAGGTGAGCTACGCCGACGCCGAGCGTGGCGTGTCCATGAATCTCGAAGAAGGTCGGGCGCAGCATTGGTCGCAGGGCGTTGAGGGCGCAGAGTCCTACGTGGATACGCTTTCAGGCATTTCGGATATTGTCGGATCGCGCTTCTCGGACACCATCGTTGGCGACGAAGGGGACAACTGCATCGTCGGCGGCGAGGGATATGACTATCTCGATGGTGGCGGTGGCGACGATACCGTGTCCTACATCGATGCCCACGAGGGCGTTGTGGTCACGTTTGTGGATGGGACGCCGCCCGCCATGGGCACGGACGAGGTCGTCAACTTCGAACACGTCGTGGGTTCCGCCTATGCGGATACCATCACCGGTTCGGCATTTTCCAACTCCATCACCGGCGGTGGCGGAGCGGACGAGCTGGTCGGCGGTGGCGGTGCGGACTGGTTCATCTACGCCTCTCCGGCCGACGGCGGCGATACGATTTCCGACTTCAGCGCGAATGACGATTTCTTCCGCTTCGACTCCTCGGCCTTCGGGTTGAACTATTCCAACGAACTGCTGGACGCGAATTTCCTCTCGCAGGCCGATAGGCCCACATCTCCCGTCTTCGACGACGGCGGGGGCGTGGGCTTCGTGTGGGTTTCCGGCGAGAAGGCTCTGTACTTCTATTCCTCTGAATATTCGAATGGCGTGCTCATCGCCACGCTGCCGAACATCGGGACCGGCGTTGACTTAAGCGCGGCGAATATCATGCTCGACGACGGCACCATGCCTGCGGTGCAGGATATGAGAGTGCTCGTTGATGACCCCGACAATATGCATGGCATGGATGACGCCGACTACATGCTCGGGCGCGGAGGAGACGACACCCTCAAGGGCGAGGAGGGCGACGACTATCTCGATGGCGGCGCGGGGAGCGATATCCTGCATGGCGACGAGGGGGACGACTCTCTCGACGGCGGGGCGGGGAGCGACTTCCTGTGCGGCGGAAGGATTGTGGACAATGGGGGCGAGACGCTGCTCTCTGACGACGGCACTGACGTGGTTATGTACACCGACGCCAGCCAGGGCGTGAACGTGGATCTGCAAGCCGGAACGGCCACCACCGGTGACGATACCGATACGCTCCTCGGCATCGATGGTGCGGTGGGTTCGCGTTTTGATGACACCTTCACCGCCGGAGAGGACGCGGTCACCTACGTCTTTGAGGGCGGCCTTGGCAACGATGTGTACGACGGCACCGCCGCCGAGGACGTCATGGTTACCTACCGGCACAGCGAAGTGGGCGTACAGGTTGACCTCTCTTCGAACGATGGACTGGCCACCCGCGATCTCGATGGCAACGGTACCGTGGACGAGACCGATACGCTGTGGGGCGTTTCGAACATTGAGGGCTCGGAATTCGACGATACCCTGATTGGCGGCGAGAACCCCGATGGCGAATGGTTCGACGGACGCGGCGGCGCGGACCTGATCGACGGCAAGAGCGGCTACGACGCCGTTTCCTATGCCAGCAGCGTCGGTGCGGTGTTTGTGAATCTGGATGCGGGACTCGATGGCGAGTATGGCCTCGCCTACGCCGCCGAGGGAACGGATACCCTCAAGAATATCGAGGGCGTCTACGGCACGGACTACAACGACACATTCCGCGGCGACGACCGGGACAACACGTTCCGTGGCGGCATTGGCGACGACTACATCGACGGCGGGGAAGGACAGGACCGCGTTGATTTCAAGCATGCCACGGGTGGCGTGTTGGTGGATCTGGCTGATGGCGTTGCCGAGGGTGCCGATGGCAATGATACCCTCGTGAGCATTGAGGACGTCCGCGGTTCGAATCATGACGATACGGTATACGGTACTGTGGGGGCCAACAGGATCGAGGCTCGCGGCGGCAACGACAAGGTTCAGGGCGACGATGGCAATGACCTGATCGACGGCGGTGCTGGAGACGATAGCCTGTACGGCGACGCCGGGGACGACACCATCATCGGCGGCGAGGGGGGCGATTCCATCGACGGCGGCGAGGGCTGGGACTGGCTCGACTACTCGGCGGAGACGGACACCATTTCCGTGAATCTCGTGGACGGACGTGTCGTCACAGCATCGGGGACCGACACTGTGGCTGGCGTCGAAATGTTCGTTGGTACCGTTGGCAACGACAGCTTCCTCGCCGGAAGTAGTGGGGATGACGTCTGCTTCATGGGCGGTCAGGGGAACGACACCTACACCGGCAATAACGGCGACGGCGGCAGTTGCGAAGTCGCATACATAGAATCCAGCGGCGGCGTGTTCGTGAACCTCAGCGAACAGAACGTCACCATCGGCGGCATCACGCAGGACTCTCACACCGGTTCCGACGGCGAAGGCGGTACGGACGTCTTTTCGGGCATGAGCGGCGTCATCGGCTCCTTCAATGACGACACCCTCGTGTTGTCCGAAAACCTGAACGGCTACGCGATGGGCCTCGGGGGTCATGATTTCATTCGTGGGCACGGGCGCGGCGGAGACATGGACAAATCCTACGAGGTCTCCTTCGAGGGCCTTCCCGATTACGAGGTGCACAACGGCGTCAAGGTGAACCTGACCAGCGAGGTGCGGGACGGACTGGAAGCGCATACCGCCCAGGACGGCTGGTACGATACGGACACGTTGGAAGGCATTACCGACGTCATCGGTACCGAACTGGGCGACACCATCTACGGTTCGGACGTTCAGACCGACCTTGGCACGTGGTTCCGGGGCAACAAGGGCGACGATTCCCTCGTGGGTCATGAGGGCTTGCAGAACGATACCGCCGATTATGGCGATGCCGACGGCGGCGTGCAGGTCTACCTCTACGATTTCGACGGCCTGCACGGCGGCGAGGGCTATTCCACGGGAGCGGACGGTAACGACTACCTCGTGAGCATCGAACATGCGGATGGCTCCAACTTCGATGACGTGCTGGTCGGCAACGATGCGAACAATAGGCTGATGGGCCGAGACGGCAACGACCTTCTCGTTGGCGGAGCCGGAGCGGATACCCTCGACGGCGGGGAGGGGGCGGATACTTTCTTCTACGGCGATATCGCGGATGGTGGGGATATGCTGGAGTATTTCTCGTCCGGCGAGGACGTTTTGGAATTCCTCGCCAGCGCGTTCGGTCTTCCCGAAGGCGCGCTCAACGTCGCGAAGTTCGTGAATGTGGACGGCACCTACGACCCCGGTTTAAGTGGCGACGTGGATGGTCCCTGCTTCGTGCTCGACGACACCACGCTCTACTACGATGCGGATGGCACGAACACCGCAGGCGGTGCAACGGCCATCTGTTCCAATTCGGGTGGACTTGAGCTCACGGCGGACGATATCCATATCGTTACCGCCATGGGATGACGCCCGGCAGCGGGCGCGCGATCACGAAATACGACGGGCCGGGAGACAACTCCCGGCCCGTTTTTTTGTGGGTATGCCCGGCGCGGCGTGTGGTCAGTCTGCTTGCGGTTCGCCCATGGCGGCGTGGATGCAGGCCGCGAGGTCGCGCTTGAGCACCGGTTTGAGTAGAAAGCCCCGGATGCCCATCTCGCGGGCCTGTTCGGCGCTCATGTCCGCCGAGTAGCCGGTGCAGACGATGATGGGGATGTCTGGGCGCAGGGCGAGGATTTCGCGGGCCAGCCGCTGTCCGGAGAGTCCGGGCATGGTCTGGTCCGTGATGACCAGTGAGAAGGACTGCGGATTTCTTCGGAAGATCTCGAGCGCGCGGCGACTGTCCGTTTCGACCACGGGAGAGAACCCGAGGCTTTCGAGCATTTCGCCGCCAATGGCCGCGAGGGCGCGTTCGTCATCCACGAACAGTGCGCGCCCCTTGCCGCCGATGGCTGGGGGGATAGTCTCGCCCATGGCGACGGGCTCCTGTTCGGCCACGGGCAGGGTGACGTGGAAGGCCGCCCCCTGTCCGGGGGAGGACTCGACGCGCACGTTGCCGCCGTGGCTGTTGACGATGCCGTGAACCATGGCTAGCCCCATTCCGGTGCCTTCATCTGGCTTCTTGGTGGTGAAGAACGGGTCGAAGACGTTGTCGATGATGTCGGCGGGAATGCCGTGCCCAGTGTCGGACACGGAGAGGCGCACGGCGCGCCGCGTGGGCCTGTCGCCTTCGGCGGGAAGCGTCGTCTCGTGCAGGGCGATGGAGAGCGTGCCGCCGTTTTCGCGCATGGCGTGGGCCGCGTTGGTGCACAGGTTCATGAGCACCTGATGAATCTGGCTCAGGTTGGCCATCACCGCTCCGGCTTCCGGCGCGAGGTGGGTGATGATGTCGATGTTGGACGGCAGCGAGGCCCGAAGCATCTTGCCGACTTCCTTGATGACGCTGTCGAGGGCGAGGGGCTTGAGGTCCGGCTCCTCCTGCCTGCTGAAGGTGAGAATCTGGTGGATGAGATCGCGCGCGCGTTTGCCCGCGTTGAGAATCTCGGTGAGCCGTCGTTCGGCCGCGCTGCCCTCGGGCGAGGATTCCAGCGTCATTTCCGCGTAGCCCATGATCACGCCGAGAATGTTGTTGAAATCGTGGGCGATGCCGCCCGCCAGCGTGCCGATGGCCTCCAGCTTCTGGGATTGGCGCAACTGCGCTTCGAGTTGCTTGCGGCTGCTGATGTCGTGCGCGACGAGCACGATGCCGTCGGCCTCGCTGTCCTCCGTCGTATCGACGTGGAACGGTGAGACTGTGACGAGAAACACGCCGTCGAGGCTGGGAATTTCCATCTCGATGGCGTCGCCTTCGCCGTGGGCCATGGCCTTGATGCGCTGGCAGATGTCGCCGCCTACGGGAGTGATGCCGAAGAGTTCGCTGCATGGGCGACCGACGGCGTCCTTGGGATGCAGCCCCAGACGGCTGGCGAGGGTCATGTTCATGCGGCGGATCGCGAACTCGCTGTCGAGGATGACGATGATGTCCGGGACGCTGTCGAAGGTGCGTTCCCATTCCTGCTTTGCGCGGATGATCATGCCCTCGACGGATTTGCGGCGGTCGATGTCCTCTATGGTGCCTTCTATGGCGGACAGCTCGCCGGATTCCCCGCGCACCGCGCGTGCGGAGAGCGATACCCAGATGGAGCGCCCGTCCGAGCGGCGGATGCGGGTTTCGAAGTCCGTGAGGTGGTTGCGCTCCTGCACACTATTCAGCATGACCTCCAGCGAGTCATCGCTGATGTGCATGGTGGGGGCACCTTGGGCCAGCCGCTCGCGGAACGCGTCCTGCGATTTGTAACCGAGGATGCGGGCGAAGGCCGGATTGAAGCTGGTCAGCCGTCCCCATGGTGTGCAGCGGAACATGCCGACCATGGAATCCTCGATGACCTTGCGGAATTTTTCCTCGTTGTGACGGTGTTCAGCAAGGCTTCGCGCCAGTGCGCGCAGGCGCTGGCCCTGCTGCAATGCGCGGCGGAACGCCGGGGCGAGGCCCCAGTCGTCGAGGGTGACGAAATCGTCCGCGCCGCCAGCGATGCAGCGCGCGGCCCGGTCCGGATCGGGCATTTCCGCCAGCAGGATGAAGGGCGTGTGCTCGCGTGCGGTGCGGGTGATGGCGAGGCTCTCGTGCCACGGCATGCCGGGCTGGTCCGGGTCGGCAACGACGATGTCCCATGGTTCGTCGGCCAGCGCCGTGGACAGGGCAAGGGGTGAGCCGACCATGCTGTAGGCCGGTTCGAGCCCTTGTGCGGAAAGAGCGAGGGCGAGGCGGTTCGGGGTTTCCTCGGAATCGGAGATGAAGAGCAGGCTGAAGCGGGTGCGCATGGATTCCTCTGTGTGGCGGGTTGCCTTCCAAGGTGCCCGGTGTGGGCCTTGTGCGGGTGTCGCTTCCCGTGTGATGGTCATAGCAGAAGCCCGTTCACGCGTAAAACGCCGCGAAGGTTTGACGGCGGCTTGGCCCGAACGTACGCTTGATGATGGGGCATCGCGTTTCGTGCGGGAGGTTTCGATGGGGCAGGAGAGATTCGCGTTGGTGTACGTGGCGAGCAGTGGGCGTTCCGGCTCCACGTTGCTCGACATGCTGCTTGGTGCGCAGCCGGGGCTGTGGAGTGTGGGCGAATTCCACCTGCTGCCCTTCGAGATGAAGCGCGGCAAGACTCCCTGCGGCTGCGGCGAGGTCGTGGCGCGCTGTCCGTTCTGGAGCGGCATCGCCGCTGCGACGGGTGATGAATTGGCCCCGGAGCGCATCGGGCGCTTTCGCGACGCGGCAGGCTACGGCAGGGTGCTGCGCCTGGGCGAGGTGCGCTCCATCCTGCGCGGTGCGGCGGCGGACCAGCCCGCGCGGCGTGACGATATGCGCCGGTATGGGCAGGACAACCGCGCCGTGCTGGCAAAGGTCCGCGAAGCGGCGCAGGTGCTGCGCGGCGAGGACGTACCGTGGATCGTCGATGCGTCCAAGGACGTCTATCGCCTGCTGTGGCTCGCCCGGTCCGGGCTGTTCGACCTGCGCGTCATTCATCTGGTCAAGGATCCCCGTGCGTTCGTGTATTCCAAGGTTTCCCGGTTGGCCGGTCTGTCGCGCCTTCGTTGCGCCGTGCGCATGAGCGCGCGCTGGCTGGTCGAGAACGCGCTCATTTCGCAGGTCTGCCGCAGGGATGTGACCGAGGGCCATTCGCGCCTCGTGCGGTATGAGGATCTCGCCTCGCATCCTGTAGAGACGATTGCGGGGCTTCTCGACTGGCTCGGGGTGCCTGCGCGGGACGTGCGGCTCGACTTTCGCGAGGGCAATCACGGCGTGTCCGGCAATGCCATGCGGCAGGGCGCGGGCGGCATTCGCCTCGACGAGCGCTGGAAGACCGCGCTTCCCACGTTCCTTGCCGTCTTTACGCGTACGGTCACCTTTCCCCTTGCCCGGCGCTACGGTTATTGAGCCGAAGCGGTTTTGAATTCGCAGGGCTGCCACGGTTCGTTGACCATGCGCCGGTGTCCGGACAGCACGAGGTCCCCGGTCAGTGCGCCGCCGATGAGCGGTGTTAGGGGACGGTACGGACAGCGCACCTCCACCTCCACCATCTCGCACGGCCTGCCGGGGTCGCCTTCCTCGGGCGTGCCCGAGCCGTAGGCGTTGTCCCAACTGCGGATCATGATTTCGATGGCTCCTTCCGGCTGCGGCAGGTCCAGCACGTCGGAAAGTTCGCGCACGCGGGCGCGGATGCGGTCGAGCCGATCGCCCTCCATGTCTCCCTGTCCCGTCACTGCCAGCCGAGCGCCGCCAGTGGCGGCCTTGGTCAGCGTCGCCTGCGTGAAATAGACGTTGCCAAGCTCCACCACGACCATCACCAGCCCGAGAACAACCGGCAGAATGAGGGCGAATTCCACCGCCGAGATGCCCCGGCGTCCGCCATGGCGCGATGTCGTGGCCTGTGGCGCGTGTGCGTATCGCATGCTGTCCTCCGTCTACTGGAGCAGCCGCCAGCCGAGCTGACGTCCGATCTTCTTGAAGATGTCCCCGATGTCGTAGGGCGAGGGGGCGTCGAAGTAGTGGTCGTCCGTGCCGGGGGTGCTGGAGGCGACCTCCTTGAGCAGGCGGACGTCCTCGTAGTCCGACACGCCGTAGCGGATGCAGAATATCTCGATGCCCGCCGCCTTGGCCTTGACCGCTTCCTTCAGCATATCCTCGTTCAGGCGGCCCTGGTTCTCGCAGTGGGCGTCCATGTCGAGCATGCCGTAGTAGGCGTTGGTCCAGTAGTTGTTTGGCGTGTAGGACACGGCGTGCGAGCCGCCGCACATGCCGTCCTCGGTGTCTCCGTCGGTGAGTAGGATGAGAATCTTGCGCATGTCGCCCGAGGCGTCGCCCTCCGTGAAGGGGGCTTCGGGCGTCAGCACGTTCGTGCCCCACTTGAGGCCTTCGGAGATGACGGTGCCGGACCAGTCGCCGCGTCCGTCCTGCTCGTAGATGGCGCTTAGGATTTCCTGCTTGTCGCGGGTGAGGGCGTGGGTGAAGGGGATGCTGTCGCAGGTGCCGGACGTCACCTGAAGCCGCGAATAGTACGGATAGCGGTATTTCCGGTCGTAGTATTCGCTGTTCAGGCCGTCGTTGTAGGAGCCGTCCGCGTTGCGGCATCCGGCGGGCTTGCCGTCCACGTTGGCGGGGATGCGGACCTTGCCCCGGAAGGGCACCAGCCCGATCTGCACGGACGCGGCCAGGCCGTCTGGCATGACCAGATCGACGAGCTGCGCCGCCGCTTCGTTGGTCTCGTTGATGGGCGCACCGGCCATACTGCCCGAGTTGTCGATGACGAAGACGATTTCGAGATTGTTGAAGCCCGCCATTGCCTTGGCCTCAATGGTCTCGGAGCCGATGCCGATGACCGGCAGGAGCATCATGTCCACCTTGGCCCGCGCGGTGATCTGCACGCTGCGCACGGCCGTGCCGGGGGCCACGGACACGAGCTGCGCGCCGGGGTGGTTCTCGGTCAGGTATTCCTGCGCGGCCTGTTCCACCAGCCCCCGGCTCATGTCGGGGTCGTAGGGCAGTTGCAGGCTGGCCGCGAGGGCCGCCGCATCCACCGCGCCCTGAAGCCGCGAGTGGGCCATGTACAGGTTCGACGAATCGATGCCCAGCCCCGCCAGCGCGAGGAGCGCAGGAAGCGCCACGGCGATGAAGATTGCCGCCGAGCCGCGCGCGTCCGCAAGAAAGCGCCTACAGCGCCGGCATGCTCGTGCGGGCAACGAGCGTGTAGGCCGATGCCGCGGAGGATACGAACGAGGGCAGGGCCTTGAAGTGGGTATGGTAGACATAGTTCACCTCGACAGTGACTTTGTCGGTGGATGTGTCACGGATGACCGTCGCCGTGAGATGCTCGGGATCGAGGTCCGGGGCGAGTGCCCTTGCCAGTGCCGTTGCGTCCTGCGGGGCGTGCTCTGATGCGATCATGCGAGCGGCCTGTCGGCTGCATTCGCGCACGTCCGTGTAGGCCGAGAGCAGGTTCCCACCCTCGACGACGCAGTAGACGAGTACGGCCAGAATCGGCAGCAGCAGCGCTATTTCCACTGCGGCCATGCCGCGTTCACGTGTTGGCGTTCGGGTCATGATGTCCGCCTCCTCATTCTAGGTGCGGGCCGCGTGTCCGGCCGTGGAGGCCGAACTGCGCTTCATGATGCGCGTTTCGCGGTAGCCGTCGCGGTCGTGAAGCCTGCGCTCCAGCGCGCGGGCGTCCTTGAGGGTCATGAATTCGCCGACTGTCACGCGGTACCACGTGCCCTTGCCGGGAATGTCGGCCTTGTTGACGTGGGCCGCATAGCCCTGTCGGATCAGCTTGCGAGCGGCGTGGTTGGCCTTGCTCTTGGTGCGCCACGAGCAGATGTGGACGGAGTACACCGGCTGCGTGCCGAGGGGCGTGGGCGTGAGCACGCTCGGCTGCGTCGGGGACTGCGCGGTTTGGACGATCTCCGCGTTGGCGGAGGCGGCGGCGAGGCCGAGCGGCAGGCCTTCGGGCTGCGCCGTGGCGTTGGCGACCGGGCGGATTGCCGGAGCCGTGGAGGCCATGGCGAATTCCCGCGCGAGGCGGGCGCGCTTGAGGTTCTCGTTGGCGCGTTCGTAGTAGCTTGGTTCGAGGCGGATGGCCTTTTCGAAACAGGCGATGGCCGCATCGTACTCGCCCTTCATGAACTGCACGTAGCCGAGGTTGTTGTAGGCCGCCGCGTCGCCCTCTGCGTTGCGGAAGGCTTCGAGGGCCTGGCGGTAGCGGCCCATGCGCGCCAGTGCCAGCCCCATGTTGTTGTAGGTGCGCTGCGTGGGCGCGCCGTGGCGGATGGCGGCAGTGAAGGCGGCGACGGCCTCGGCCTCGCGGCCCATCATCGCGTAGGTGATGCCCAGATTGTTGAGCACGGCCGAGTTGTCGGGCGACAACTCGAGTGCGCGTTCGAAGCTCTTCACCGCTTCGGCGAACTTTCCACGGTAGTTGTGGATGGCGCCCAGATGTGCGTAGGCGTTGTGCCGCGCCGGGTCGAGGGCCACGGCCCGCGCGAGGCGCTGGGCGGATTCGTCATAGAGCGCGTTGCGGAAGTAGACGATGCCCGCCGCTTCGAGGGCGGCGGCGTTGTCGGGTTCCGCCTTGAGCACGGTTTCGAATTCGGCCATGGCCTCGGTCGTCAGCCCCTGATCGAGCAGCACGAGTCCCTTGAGCAGGTGCGCGCGCATGAGCGTGGGATCGAGCGCCACGGCCTGCATATAGAATTGGAACGCCGTCTCGGGGTGCCCCGCTTTTGCGAAGGCCTCGCCACGTTCGGTGAGTGCGCGGGCCTGTTCGGGCGCGTCGGCGTCTGTGGCGGCAGGGGCCTTGGCGTCTTCCATGAGCGGCTTTCCGGCGTGGAATTTCTCCATGAGCGACATGGAGCGCCCCCCGGACTGCTGCGTGCCTGCGCAGCCGGACAGCGCTGTGAGCAGCGCGACAAGTATCGTGCAGGTGATGGTTCGTGCGGTTGCGTAGGTCATGACGGTCCTCCCTTTACGTCTAGAACCGGGAAAATGCGCGCATCAGCTGGATGGCCGCCGGGCCCATGATGGCCACGAACAGCGCGGGCATGATGCAGAAAATGAGTGGAAAGAGCAGCTTCACGGGCATCTTGGCCGCGGCTTCCTCTGCGCGGTGCCTGCGCGTGGTGCGCAGCGCGTCGGAGTAGACCCGAAGCGTTCCCGCGATGCTCGTTCCGAAGGCGTCCGCCTGATTGATGAGCGTCACGAGGCTATTCATGTCCTCAAGGTCCACGCGCAGGGCGAGGTTGCGCAGGGCGTCGGCCCGCTTCATGCCAGCCCGCAGTTCAAGGATGAGCGTCTTGAACTCGCCGGACAGGGTGGGACTTGCCATGCTGAGCTCATTGCCCACGCGGTTCAGGGCCTGATCGAGTCCCATCCCCGATTCCACACAGACCACCAGCAGATCGAGGGCGTCGGGCAGCGAATAAAGCACTTCCCGACGACGGGTGGCGATGCGCCACGACAGCCAGACATCCGGCAGGTAGAGGCCGATCGCCGCCGGGATGGTGATGGCGATGAGCGTGAGCCCGAGCGGCATGTCCGGCGTGACGAGCTTGGCGCACAGGCCCGCGCCGCCGCCAAGGATGGTCAGACACAGCTTGGCACCCCAGAACGCCGCCGACGCGTTGTGCGAGGGGTATCCCCCACGGACCAGTCGGATGGCAAGGGCGTTGAGCTCCTCGGCGCTGGCGGGCTTCACGCGTTCGCCGAGGCGTTCGGCGCTTCGACTTGCCGCGCTGGCCAGCCGTTCGGCGAGGCCCGCCTCGCGCTGGGCGTTGCGGGTGCGGTCACCGCCCCGGGCGGACATGCGGCTGTCGAGGTTCGAGAGCTTGTTTCGCGTGTTCACGGCCCCGGTGACGCCGAGTACCAGAAGCAGCACGGCGATGAAACCGACGAGGGAGGCCACCAGTGGAATGAGCATCTGCATGTTCATGACGTTCCTCCCCTACACCCTGATGGCGATGAGCTTCTTGAGGGCCGCCGCGCCGATGCCCATCATGAAGATGGCCATGGTCATGACGTTCTTGCCCTCGGGCGTTTCGTACAGAAGGCTCATGTATTCCGGGTTGATGATGTTGATAACCAGCCCCACGCACGAGGGCAACGCCAGCAGAATGTACGCGGTGAGGCGTCCCTCGGCGGAGAGCACGCGGATCTTGCCGTGCAGCTTGAAGCGCTCGCGGATGAGCCGCGAGATGTTGGCAATGATTTCCGCGAGGTTGCCGCCCGTTTCGCGCTGGATGTTCACCGAAACCACGAAGAACATGAGGTCCGGGCAGTCCACGCGGTTGACGAGGTTTTGCATGGCCTGATCCATGTCGATGCCGAAATTGATTTCGTCGAGGGTGATGGCGAATTCCGGGCCGATGGGGTCCTCGAATTCGTCGGCCACGAGGCGCATGCCGTGGGTGAAGGCGTGTCCGGCCTTGAGGGCGCGGGCCACGAGGTCCAGCGCCTCGGGCAGTTGCCGCTGAAACTTTTCCATGCGCTTGTTCCGTCTGCGCTTCACCCAGAAGAACGGGGCGTAGCCGAAGATGACCGGCGGCACGAAGCTGAAAAAGAAATTGTCGGTGACGAGCTCGGCGCACAGGTAGCCGATGGTCGCCCCCGTGGCGGAGACGAGGACCAGCACGCCCACGTTGACGCGCACGTTGGCCTGCCGGATGAGGGTTTCGAGGCGCGACGTCCACGACAGCCCGGCCAGTACCCGGTGCAGCCACGGCACGTCGGAGAGCGAACGCCTGCGCAGGATGTCCACGTCCTGCGGGGCGGAGCGAGCGAGGCGCTGCATGCGCCGGTGCGCACGCCGCGCCGCGTCGTTCCCGCGTCCGAAGAGCAGGCCGCACACGCCCATGGCAAGGGCGAAGCAGGCGATGACGCTGACGAAGGCGATGAGCGCGAGCATGGTCCGTCTCCTAAATTTCCCGGAGCACGCCGGGGCGGAAGAGTTCCGCATCGAAGGTGATGCCGAGGGCTTCCAGCCGCTGCGCGAACTTGGGGCGGATGCCCATTGATTCGAAAACTCCCTGCACCTTGTGGTCCTTGCCGACGCCAGTCTGCCGGAAGCGGAAGATCTCCTGCATGGTGATGGCCTCGCCCTCCATGCCGGTGATTTCCTGGAAGCTCATGACCCTTCGCGAGCCGTCGCCGAGGCGTGTGGCCTGAATGATGATGTCGATGGCCGAGGCGATATAGCGCTTGAGCGATTCGCCGGAGAGGTTCAGCCCCGCCATGGCGATCATGGTTTCAAGGCGCATCATGGCGTCGCGCGGGGTGTTGGCATGCACGGTGGTCAGCGAGCCGTCGTGGCCGGTGTTCATGGCTTGCAGCATGTCCATGACCTCCGCTCCGCGCACCTCGCCCACGATGATGCGGTCCGGGCGCATGCGCAGACAGTTGCGGACCAAATCGCGGGCCGTGATTTCGCCGCGTCCCTCAAGGTTGGCGGGGCGCGTTTCGAGGCGCACCACGTGCTCCTGCTTGAGCTGGAGTTCCGCCGCGTCCTCGATGGTCACGATGCGTTCGTCGTGCGGGATGAAGCGCGAGAGCACGTTGAGCAGCGTGGTCTTGCCGCTACCCGTGCCGCCGGAGACGAGGATGTTCAGCCGTGCGCGCACGATGCCGCGCAGCACTTCGCCGATTTCCGGGGTCAGTGCGCCGAAGGTGATGAGGTCGTCGAGCTCCAGCGGATCGCGCGAGAAGCGGCGGATGGACATGCTCGGCCCGTCGATGGCCAGCGGCGGGATGATGGCGTTGACGCGGGAGCCGTCTTCGAGGCGTGCGTCCACCATGGGCGAGGATTCGTCGATTCTGCGGCCCACCTTGGACACGATGCGGTCGATGATTTTGCGCAGATGGTCGTCGTCCTGAAAGCGCACGGACGTCTTGTGCAGCTTGCCGCGCCGCTCCACGTAGACCTGCCGGTAGTTGTTGACCAGAATGTCCGACACGGCGGGGTCTTGGAGCAGCGGCTCCAGCGGGCCGAGGCCGAGAACCTCGTCCTGTATCTCGCTGATCAGGCGGCGGCGCTCTGCGGAGTTGAGCGGCGCGTGGCGGAATTCCTCGGCGAGGATGCGTTCCACGAGGCGGGCGATCTTTTCCGCGAGTGCGTCGTGGGGCAGGGTTTCGATGGCCGAGAGGTCGATGCGTTCGATGAGGCGCTCGTGGATGCGACTTTTGAATTCGTAGTAGTCGTCGCTGACCTCCTGCGTGCGGACGTCCTCGGTGCGCGGCGCGGCCGGTTCGGGCTTGGGCGGCGTGACGGGCCGGGCCTGCGGCGCGGCGGGGCGGGGGGCGGACGGTGCCTGCTCGACGACTGGCCGAGCGTTTTCCTGCTGTGTGGGCTGCTGCGTGGGCTGCGGGGCGGGCTGCTGTGGCCGGGGCTGCGCCGGGCGGGCCGCTGTGGCGTTCCACGAACGCGTGTTGCGGGCGAGTCTGTCGGCGAGGCTCATGGTCAACTCCTTGCCGGTTGCGCGGCCACTGCGCTCTGCGCGGGCCGTCTGGTTCGCGAGAATAGCCGCGAGAACAGGCCGGACGAATGTCGGGACGCTGTCGCGGGTTCGGGTCTACGGATTTCGCGGGCCAGTCGGGCGAGGTTCCGGGCAACGGGCGAGGAGGGAGCGCATTCGGTCAGCGGGCGGCCCTGATTGATGGCCGAGAGCGTGGCCGCGTAGTCGTTTTCGATGAGCCAGCTCGTCTTGCGGCCAAGCAGTTCCTCTGCTTCGGCCACGGAGATTTCCGCCTTGGACAGGTGCCGGTTGACCACCAGCCGCACCTTGCCGGACAGGCCGGGGCTCATGCTGTCGAAGGTTTCGAGAAGCTTTCGCACGTTGGCGAGGCAGGGCAGGCTGAGCACCAGCACCATGAGGATGGTGTCGGCCTCTTCCATGGCGGCCAGACTCACGTCGTCCGGGTAGGGGCTGCCGTCGACGATGACCGTGTCGTAGGAGGTCTTGAGTTGCTTCATGAGGGTGGCGACGGCCTGCGGGGACACGGCTTCGGCTTCCTCGCGGCGGCTGGGTGCTGGCAGCACGTCCAGACCGTTGCGGTAGCGGGCCATAAGGCTGGCGAGGAATGTCGCGTCGAGCCGGGAGATGTCGCGTGCGGCCTCGCCCCACGTGTTGGCGTATTCCAGGTCGAGGAACAGGGGAACCTCGCCGAGGGGGTAGCGCATGTCCACGAGGCTTATGGGTAATTCGGGATTCTGCGCGGCGATTTCCACGGCGATGTTCACGGCGATGGTGGTGGACCCCACGCCGCCCTTGCCGCCGATGACGTGGATGATGCGTCCTGCGCGCTTTTCCTCCGCGGCGGGCTTTTCCGCATGTTGCTGACCATTTCTGCGGGCAGTGAAGCGCTTAAGCGCGGCGTGCAGGTCCTGCTGGCGGACGGGGCAGGGCAGGAACTCGCTGACTCCGGTGCGCATGGCGGCGATGATGAGGTCGGGATTCTTGTCGGCGGCGGTCACAAAGACCTCGGCGGCAAGGCCAGATTCCAGCAGGCAGCGGATGCGGGCGAGGTCCGTGTTTCGGTCATCGCCCATTTCGTAGATGCACACGCCGCAGGGGGCCGAGTCGCCGTTGCGGATGGCGGAAAAGTCGGGCGTCTCGGCGATGGCGCGCAGAAGTTCCTCTCGGGCGGCGGCGTCGCGGACATGGATGCGGATGGTGGTGGGGGTCATGGTTCGTCCTCCGCTACTTGTCGTTGCCGGACACGGTGCCGAGGGAGAGGGTCACCTTTTGGCCGGACGCGGCGCTCTTGGGCGTGCGGTACCCGTTCACGGTGCGTTCGGCCTGCCTGCCGTCCAGCCCGGTGACGGGGGTTGCCGGGGCGTAGCCCGGCGTGACCTGTTGGCCCATGAGCTGCTGGCGGTATGCCACGCCGTGGCCCGGATGGCTGCCTGTCGTTTCGCAGCCCGCGACGGCGATGGTCGCAAGCAGGATGGTCAGGGTGATCATGAGGCGTGTCATGGTGTCTCTCCTAGTGCAGGGGCAGGATGTGCCCGAAGTCGCCTTCCATGCCAGCCTCGGGTCCGTCGCTTCCGGCGCGGGCCGGGCGGACCGGGATGGCCGGTGCGGCGGGGGATGCGTTTCTCTCGCCTTCGAGCTTGCCCATCACGAGAAATTCGAATTCGTCGGGTTCGGTGAAGTGGTCCGTGGGTAGGGTCTGGCGGGCCATGTCCACGGGCTTTGCCAGATGCGGGGTGACGATGATGACCAGCTCGCTTTCGGCCTTCTGGAACTGCTTGGAACTGAAGAGCATGCCGAGGACGGGCACGTCGCCGAGTGCGGGGTACTTGTCCACGCCCTCGCGCACGGTGTCCTGAAGCAGTCCGGCGATGGCGAAGCTCTGGCCGTCGCCCAGTTCCACCACGGTGGCCGCGCGGCGCGAGGTGATGGCCGGGACGCTGAAGCCCTGCACCTGAATGGCGTTCTGGTAGTCCAGCTCCGAGACCTCGGGCTTCACGTCGAGGCTGATGCGCCCCTGCGAGAGCACGGTGGGCGTGAAGTGCAGCCCCACGCCGTAGGGCTTGTACTCGATGGAGATGTTGCCGAGGGCCTGCGGGACGGGGATGGGGATCTCGCCGCCCGCGAGGAAGCTGGCCTCCTCGCCGCTACGGCAGATGAGCGTCGGCTCCGCGAGAATCTTGACCAGTCCGTTCTGCTTGAGCGCCTGCAGGAAGCCGGTGAAGGTCGCCTGACCGCGATGGAAGCGGAACAGTCCGTTGCGCGAGGGATTGATGCGCATGTTGCCGAGGTCCAGCGCGCCGTTTTGCACGGCGGCCGGGCCAGCGATGGGCAGCGGACCGTTCTCGTTGTCCAGCGCCCACAGGTCGTTCAGCATGGTGTAGAAGAAGTCGCCGTTCATGGCGTAGCTGAGGTCGATGCCGAGTTTGTTCATCACCGTGCGCGACATCTCCGCCACCTTCACCTCCAGCATCACCTGATGCACTCCGCCGACATGCAGCAGATTCGTCACCTTCTTGGGATCGGTGGCGAAGACCCGCGCGATGTCGAGCGCCGTGGACAGGTTGGCGGAACTGGAGACGGAGCCGGAGAGGGTGATGGAGTCGTGCGCGGCCATGACCTGAATGTCGCGCTCGTCGGGCAGCACGCGGTGGAGCATCTCCTTGAGGCGCGAGAGGTCCGGCGTGACGCTGATGGTGAAGATGTGCATCACCGCGCCGCCGTCGGCCCACAGGGTGAGGGTGGTCGCGCCGGGGGCCTTGCCCGTCAGATAGAGCTGGCGCGGCGAGAGGACCATGACCTCCGCGATCTCCGGGGAGGCGATGGATACGCGGCTGACCTTGGCCGGGGTATCCACGACGAGGGACTGCCCGGCGGCGATGTCCACCGTGCCGGGCGCGAGGGCACCGCCCTGTGTACCCGCCAGAGCGGGAGCGGTAGCCAGTGCCGCCATGAGGGCCAGTGCCGTTGCGATGCGTCGGATTGCGGTGGTCATGATGAGAACCTCACTTCATGGCATTAGATGCCGCTAACGATCTGCACTTCGATCCGGTTGACCGGTTGCAGGTGCACAGCGGCGGATTGGGGCGCTTGCGCGAGTTGCTCGGGGACGATGGTCCCGTCGATGGCAAGGTCCGCGTCCACGGGCGTTCCCGGCGCAAAGATCGGGAAGGCCCGTCCGGAGGCGAGGATGGCGAGAGCCGTGAGCAGGACCGTAGCCGCTATCATGCGAAGGATGGATTTCATTGGAACCTCAGTGTTGTTCTTTCATTGCCGTGTATGACTTCGACTCGTGAGTGCCGCATCGGGCGCCCGGTAGGCGTCTTCGTCTTGGGCTTCAGTGCGGCCAGTGTGCGGGGGATGTCCGTGCCGCTGGTGCGTACGGTTTCCTGATCGGCGGGATTGCGCAGGGCGAAGTGCAGCGTGCCGCGCGTGGCCGCCAGCGCGAGGCGCTCCGCCTCGGCCGGGTCCAGCTCCAGCGTGTAGGTGTCCACTTCCGACGTTTCGTCGTCCGGGCCGCCTTGTTCCAGTTGCGTGCCAGTGGCCAGCACGTGGATGTTCTCCAAAACGAGCTTGGTCACGGCCTTTTCCCTGTTGCCGCTGTTGTCGTCGATGGTGACCAGCACATCCACGCGGTTGCCGGGGCGAACGAAGCCCGCCAGCCCAAGCACCTTGTTGCCCTTCACACCCACGGCGCGCTTGCCGGGGGCGATGAGCGTGCTTACGCCGCCGCTTTGGATTTCCGCCGACAAAAGGCGCGATTCGGTGATCGTTTCGCCTTCTGCGAGGTCGGTGAGCAGAACGCGGCCTTCGGTCTTGGCGATGTCCGTGAAGGCTCCGCCGGGGATGCTGGTTATCAGGAATTCGGCCATGCGCAGCTTCTGCGCGGTTATGCGTTCGCCCTTGCGAAGCTCTGTGGCGGCCACGGCAAGCAGGACGGTATCCTGCTTCGAGGCCTTGGCCTGCCGCGCGGATTGGCCGCTCATCCACAGAAAGATGAGTGCCCCGGCCACGAGGGACAGGATCAGCGCGAGGGTAAGCTGGAGAATGGTGGTGCGGCTCATGGTGCCTCCGCCTCAGGTTCGCCAGATGGCGAGACCGTTTGCATCGGCGGCGAGAATCATGGACAGGATGGTGCCGAGCGCGATGGCCACGCCGTAGCAGAGCTTGGGCAGCCGTGCGGATTCGGGCGGCGGCGCGTATTCGAAGCGCCGGGTGGCGAGGTAGAGCATGAATGCGCTCCAGATGGAGCGCATGACCTGCGCGAAGGCCTTGCGATTGGCGAGCAGCACGCCCACGGCATAGATTCCGCCGATGATGCTGGTTGCGAGAAAGGCGCTCACGGTTGCGCCCGCGCCGAGAAACGCCCCGGCAGCGGCCATGAGCTTGACGTCGCCCGCGCCCATCACGCCGAAAAGGTAGGGCACGAGCATCACGCCGAAACCGAGGGCCAGGCCACCGAGGCTGAAGAGTAGCCCGTCCAGACCCTGGGTTGCGCCGTGATAGGCGAGCGCCGCGATCATCGCCGGAAAGGTCAGCGCGTTGGGGATGCGCTGGTTTCGTAGATCCGTGAATGCCGCAACGAGCAGAACTCCGGTGAGCGTGATCTGGATGGTGGGATTCATGGCGACGATCCTTTGCCTGTTTTTGAAGGAAGATGTGGCGGAGTCCGGGATCGAGGGGGACTCTTCCGGCTCCGCCACATGTAGCCACGCACTATGCGTTGCATTCCTTGTTTTCGGAGGTCTGCCGCCGGACCCATTTGGAGGGGGAGGTCCGGACGGACGGTTTCGGCTGCGGTTCGCGGCTCCGCCTTTGGGGGTTGGCGGTCATGGGGCCCATGGGGAGAGAGGGGATTGTTCGGGCCCGATGCCTTGCCGCTACGCCGCTTCCTCAAGCGGCCTCCAAAAAGTTTTACGCCCTGTGGATCAGCCCGGCATGGCGGCGGCGATGTCCGTGAAAGCCTTGTTGACCTTGGTGCCGAGCGTGGTCACGGCGGTGACGATGACTGCCGCGATGAGGGCCGCGATGAGACCGTACTCAAGGGCGGAAACGCCTTCTTCGTTGCGGATAAGGGTCATGAGCCTGTTCATGGTGCTTCTCCTTGCCTGTGGGATGAAAGTTCTTCCTCCGGCGACGCTGTCGCGTCCAACCTGATGCTTCCCTTAAGGCAAGCCCTGTGCCACGCATGCGCAGGATGTGAAATGAGATGTGTAAGACGATGAGATGAAAGGAGAAAAAAATGACGATGGAGCCTCCGCGCACGGATATGGACCGCTGTGGCAAGGCACGCGGACGGGGAGAATCTAATGAATGTAGAGCGCAGAGTGGGCGGGAGATAGAGGTATGACTGGAAAAGCCCAGGCAGGGCGGGGATTATCTCTTGATGGTTGCTGGTCTATAATTTTTAGAGCGGTGGGAAGGGTGGAACGTTCGCGCAGGACGGGAAAGTCGAAAATGCCGTGAGCGGCGCAGAGATTCCGGGGCGCTCCGGTTTTGTGTTGGCTTGATTGAGTAGTCTAAAAAAAATAGAGCGTGTCGGGCGTTAGCCGTCGGAACGCACGGAAATGTTATGCTTTTTGATCTTGGCCCACAGATTCTTGGGGGTGAGGCCGAGCAACGCTGCTGCCTCGGTCTGCACGCCGCCGGTCTGGCGCAGCGCCTTGACGATGAGGCCCCGTTCGTACTGGGCGACGGCCTGCTTGAGGTCCACGGCGCCCCGGACGGGTTCTCCGGCAGCCGAGCCGAGGGCCTGACGGATGTCGCGCTCGTCGATGGTGCCGGAACTGGCGGAAATGGCCGCGCCTTCGAGCACGTTGGCCAGTTGGCGGACATTGCCCGGCCAACTGTAATCGCACATGAAGGCCATGGCCGAGGGGGTCACGCCGTCGATGCGCAGGCCGAGTTCCGCGCGCAGCCGACGCATGAAGTGTTCGACAAGCAGTGGGACGTCCTCGAGACGTTCGCGAAGCGGCGGGAGGCGGATGGCGGCGACGTTGAGGCGGTAGAACAGGTCCGGCCGGAATTCCTTGGCGTGGATGCGGTCTTCGAGGTTCTGGTTCGTGGCGGCGATGATGCGCACGTCCACGTCGAGCGGGCGGGAACCGCCGAGGCGTTCTACCTGCTTGAGTTCCACCGCACGCAGGAGCTTGGGCTGGATGGAGAGCGGCATGTCGCCGATTTCGTCGAGGAGGATGGTGCCGCCGCGCGCCAGTTCGAATTTGCCCGCCTGCGCCGTGGATGCGCCGGTAAACGCGCCGCGCTCGTGCCCGAAGAGTTCGTTCTCGAAAAGGTGCTCGGGAATGGCCGCGCAGTTGACCTTGATGTACGGGCCAGCCGCGCGCGACGACAGGGCGCGGATGGTTTCCGCGGCGAGTTCCTTGCCCGTGCCGGATTCCCCGGTGATGAGCACGGTGGAGTCGAGGGGCGCGATGCGTTCGATGCGCGAAACGACCTCGGCCACGGCGTGGCTTTCGCCGATGATGCGCCGCGATGGGCCTTCTCCGCGCAGGGATTCCCGCAGGCTGTGCACTTCGTCCTGCAAACGGCGCTTTTCGAAGGCGCGGCGGATGACGATTTCCAGTTCCTTCAGACTGAAGGGCTTGGAAAAAAAGTCGTAGGCACCGAGGCGTACGGCTTCCAGCGCCATCTCCTTGCTGGAGAAGGCGGTCATGACGATGATGTCCGCCCCGCGTCCGGCCTTGAGCAGGCGCGGCAGTGCCTCGACGCCGGACATGCCCGGCAGCTTCACGTCCGTGAGGATGAGGGCGACGCGCTCGTCTTCAAGGCGTTTGATGCCATCCTCGGCCGAGCTTGCGGCGCACACGCCGTAGCCCCGGCTTTCGAGGGCTTCGGCCAGCATGCCGCGGAATGCGGAATCGTCTTCGATGATGAGGATGTTGTCGCGGGATGTGCTCATTGTGCGCGAGTGTACATCGCGCCGATACCGTTGACAATCCGGGTGCGCATCACTTCTGCGCAATGGCGGCGCAAGGTGGCGTGCGGCTCGGAATGCCCGTCTCCAAATGATATTCCAAGATTTAATCAAACGATTGACTAACAGTGATGATAGTCATAGATTCTGGAAGGTTGAGTGCGGATATGCCGTGCTCGAAACGGAAAACGGAGCGGATGCGAATGTCGGGAAGAAGGGGAACGGCCCGCGACAAAACCACGGCGCGCGGCGAGGCCACGCGTCAGCTTTTGCTGGATGAGGGCGGACGGCTTTTCGCTCGCAAGGGATACGATGGAGTCAGCACGAGGGACATTGCCGCAGCCAGCGGGGTGAACCTTGCGTCCATCGCGTATCACTTTGGCGGAAAGGCTGGCCTGTACCACGCGGTGCTGGAGGACATATTCGAGAACATGGAGCGCGCGGGTCGGCCGCTGGTGGCCACCGCGCTCGCCGGAGTGGCTGATGCGCGTGGCGATGCCGACGAGCTGGCGCGGGTGACGTGGCGCTTCGTCCACGATTTTCTCGCGTGGTCGCTCGGCAACAGCCGGAACTTCTGGGCCGTGGATTTCCTTCAGCGCGAGGTGATGCGCGGTTCGGACACCATGGAGCGCTTTTACGCCTCGGTCGTCGGCCCCGTGTACGAGGCGGGAAGCGAGCTGTGCGCTGCGGCGCATAATGGTGTCCTGTCACACGAGGAACGCGCCCTGCGCGGGCATGCGCTGGTGAGCATGTGCATGGGCTTCGTGCGCGGGCAGCGTGTGGTGCTCAAGCGTACCGGTTGGGAGACTTTCACGCCGCAGCGCGTGGCGGTCACCGCGCGCGGGGTGGCGGACGCCGCCCTGCGCATGCTGGGGCTGCCGCCGGTGGATCCGGCCTTTGTTGAAATGGTCGAATGCGGTGGTATCGCGGAGGAACGGGCATGAAAGGCATATTGAGAATCCCTGGACGGACGGGGGGGAATTTTGTGCGGGTGGCCGTCTGGCTCGTGGTGGCGTGCCTTTGGCTGGCTGCCGTTGATGTGGCCGTTGCGCTGGCCGCGCCGCACCGGGTGGTTGTCGGCGTGGTGCGCGATGGCGCGTCGCCGTTGGCGGAAGAGGTGCTGACGCGGGTGCGCGAGGAATTCGCTCTGTTGACCGGGGACGAGTGGGAGGTGGTCTGGAAATCTCCGGACAGCTTCAGTGCGCACTGGGATGTCCGGCAGGCGGGTGCCGCGCTCGACGCGGCTCTTGCCGATCCCGAGACGGACGTGGTCTTCAGCCTCGGCATTCTGCCCACGCAGGCCGCCACGTTTGGTGAGCGCAGGCTCGGCAAGCCCGTGGTGGGCGGACCGTTCATCGACGAGGAATCGCTTCGTCTGCCGTACGACATGAATCGCTCTACGCGCCGCAACCTGACCTACATCGTCATTCCGGGGCGGGTGAATCGCGACCTGACGAGTTTCAAGGACATTGCGCCGTTCGATACGCTGACGGTGCTGGTGGATGCCGCTTACGCAACGGGGCTGACAGCCTTCGACGACGTCGTCGTCCGCTACGAGCGGCTCCTCGGCATTCGCGTGCGTGTGATTCCCGTCACCGACGACGTGGACGCCGCCCTCGCCGCACTCGGCGACGGTGTACAGGCCGTGTATCTGACGCCGCTCATGCGGCTTGCCGACGAGGCGCGGGACCGGCTGGTGCGTGGGCTTGCCGACCGGCGCATTCCTTCATTCTCCTTCATAGGGCAGCCCGACGTGGAGCGGGGCATTCTGGCCGGGCGTTCCAGCTTTTCGGGAACGCATCTTGCGCGGCGCATCGCCCTCAACCTGCGCGACATCCTCGCCGGGGCCTCGCCCAATGACCTCCCGGTCATCCTGCCCGAGGAGGAGCGGCTGTACATCAACATGGTCACCGCGCGGGAGATCGGATTTTCCCCCAAGTACGAGACACTGCTCACGGCCGACCTCATCGGGGTGGAGCAGGCCGCGCCGGGGGGGCGCCAACTGGGGCTTGAGGATGCTATGCGCATCGCGGCCTCGGAGAATCTCGACCTTGCGGTCAAGGACGCGGAAGTGGCTGGGGCGGAACAGGACCGTTTGCTGGCCCGCAGCACCCTGCTGCCGCAGGTCGGCGCATCCATCGACTACATGCAGATGGATCAGGACCGGGCCGTGGCCTCGCGCGGGCTGTATCCGTGGGACGTGACCACGGCGGGCGTGAGCCTCACCCAGATGCTTTTCGACGATGCCGCCATTGCCCGCTTCAGGGCCGCAGGGCGAGGACTCGAAGCCGAGCGGCTGGCGCGCGAGAGCGTGCGCCTCGACGTGATGCACACTGCCGGGCGGCGCTATCTGGGCTATCTCTCGGCGGAGGCGCTCCTGCACATTGAGCGCGAGAATTACCGCCTCATCTGCGACAATCTGGAAATGGCCCGCGTACGGCGCTCCGCCGGGGTGTCCGGTCCCGAGGAGGTCTACCGCTGGGAGGCCGCGCAGGCCGAGAGCAAGGCCCGCACCATCGCCCGCAGGGCGGACGTGCGCTCCGCGCTGACGGCATTGAATCAGGCCCTGAACCGCCCGACGGACGCCCAGTGGGTGACCAGTCCGGTCTCCGCCGCCGAGGCGCGAAGGGCGCTTTTTGGCGTGGAGGCGTCCCTCATCGGCGGAACCCTTGAGCAGATCGAACGCATTTCCGCCGAAGCCGAAGCGCTTGCCGCGTCCCGGCCCGCGGTTGCCGCTCTGGACAGCCTCGTCGAGGCGCAGGGTCTTGTCCTTGCGCAGAAGCGCCGGACACGCTGGGTGCCGACGCTGTCGGCCTCCGCTGGATACGCGCATCAGGTGGACAAGCATCAGGCCGGAGCGGTCATCGTGCAGGACCCCGATCCGTCCGAGGACGCGTGGACCGTGAATCTCAAGGCGAGTCTGCCGCTGTTTGCGGGCGGTGCGCTCACTCATGACGCGCGCCGGGCCGAGGCGGAACTGGAGCGGCTCGACGCCACGCGGCGGCGGCTGATTCAGTTGGCCGGGCAGCAGGCGCGCACCGTGGTCAGCAATATGACCCGCTCGTACCCGAACATGGAACTGACGGCGCTGGCCGCGGACCGGGCGCGTCGCAATCTTGAAGTCATCCGCGACAAGTACGCTCGCGGTGCGGTGTCGATTCTGGATTTGCTGGATGCGCAGAATCAGTCCCGCGTGCAGGAGCAGGCAGCGGTCATCGCGATCTATGCCTATCTGGGCGACGTGCTGGATTTCCAGCGGTCGGTCGGCTGGTTTGAACTGGACAGGACGCCGGAGCAGAAGCGGGACTTTCTCGCCCGCCTCGGCGTTGGACCCAAGGAGTAGAGCCTCAATGCGATTTCTTCGGACATGTTGCGCGGCATGCGTTGTCGCGCTGTGCGTGGCGGTGGCTGGCTGCGGCAACGGTGAGACCGAGCGCAAAACCGTGGTGCGGCCCGTGGTCACCGTGACGGTGCCGGACCCGGAAACCGGGCGGCAACGGGCGTTTCCCGGTACGGCGCGCGCCGCCATTGAGACGCGGTTGAGCTTTCGTGTTCCCGGCGAGATAGAGGAACTTCCCGCACGCATCGGCATGCGGGTGCGCAAGGGGGACCTCGTGGCGCGGCTGGACCCTACGGACTACCGCTTGCAGGTGGGACGGGCCGAGGCCGCCACGGCGCAGGCCGAGGCCGCGTTGGCGCAGGCGCGGGCGGACTGGGAGCGTACGCGCGCCCTGTACGAGGTGGGCAATACCTCCCGGCGCGATCTCGACCGCGCCCGTGCGCAGTTCGATGCCTCCGAGGCGTCGCTCAAGGCCTCGCGCCGTCAGCTTGAACTTGCGCGGCAGCAGCTCAAGTATACGGTATTGAGCGCTCCCGTGGACGGCGCGCTGGCCGAGGTGCCGGTGGACGTGCATCAGACCGTTGCCGCCGGGCAGCCCGTGGCGCTTCTGACCGCTGGCGACAGGATGCAGGTGGAGGTGGGCATTCCCGATTCGCTCATCACCAGCGTCCACGCTGGGGACAAGGTGACGGTGCGTTTCGATGCCCTGCCGGGTGAGGACTTCCCTGGAGCGGTGATAGAGGTGGGTGTGGAATCCCGTGCGGTGTCCACCTATCCTGTGAAGGTGGCGCTGGAGCAGGCCTCGCCGCATGTGCGCGCGGGCATGTCCGGCGAGGCTGTGTTTTCCTTCGACCTGCGTGAAACGACCATGCTGGTGCCGCCGGTGGCGGTGGCCGGACGCAGTGGCGGCGAGCGCTACGTGTGGATAGCCGATCCTGAAGCCGGGACGGTGTCGCGCCGCGACGTGACGGTGGGGCAGCTGACCTCGCGCGGGCTGGAGGTGCTGTCGGGGCTGCGGCCCGGTGAGCGGCTGGTGGTGCGCGGCGTGAACAGCCTTGTGGAGGGGCAGCGTGTTCGCGTCATGGACATGCCTTCCGAGGAGGCCGCGCAGTGAACATCGCGCAATGGTGCCTGAAGAACGATCGGACCGCGATCACGCTTCTGGTGCTGGTCGCGCTGGCGGGCATCCTGTCCGGCGTGACCATGTCCAAGCAGGAGGACCCGGACTTCACCATCCGCGCCGCGCTGGTGGTGACCGTTTTTCCGGGAGCGTCGCCCCAGCGCGTGGAGGAACTGGTTTCCGACAAGCTGGAGGAGCGCATCCGCGAGATTCCCGAGGTGGACAAACTCACCTCGCAGTCCATGACCGGCGTGTCCGTCATTCAGGTCGATTTCCATGACGGCATTCGCAACATGGAACCCCTGTGGCGCAAGCTGCGCGACAAGGTGGCCGATGCCACACCGTCGCTGCCGGAGGGCTGCCGTCCGCCCGTGGTCAACGACGAGTTCGGCGACGTGTACGGCATCTGCATCGCGCTCACGGGGGACGGCTACACCTATCGCGAGCTCAAGGACGCAGCGGACACGACCCGTGACGAACTGCTCAAGCTCGACCTCGTTGGCAAGGTGAACCTGTGGGGTGTGCAGGACGAGCGCGTCTACGTGGACTTTTCCAATGCCCGCGTGGCGTCGCTCGGCGTATCGCCCTTCGCGCTGGCTCGCGTGATCGACGCGCAGAATACCATCAAGCCCAGCGGGCACGCCAAGGTCGGCCCGGAGCGCGTGGTCATCGAACCCACGGGCGAGTTCACGTCTGTGGATGATCTCAAGGGCCTGACCCTGCGCCTGCCTGGCCAGCCCACAGGCATTGCCCTGTCGGACATCGCCACGGTGACGCGCGGCTTCGTCGATCCGCCGTCGAAGATGGTGCGCTACAACGGCCAACCGGCGATTCTGCTCGCCGTATCCATGGCCAAGGGCGGCAACATCCTCGAACTCGGGCGCGACGTCACGGCGCGGCTTGATGCGCTTCAGGAAACGCTCCCTGTGGGGCTCGACTTCCACACGGCGCTCAATCAGCCGGATTACGTGCGGCTGGCGCTGTCGGACTTCGGCGTGAACCTCCTCGAATCCTTCGTGTTCGTGGTGGTGGTCATGCTGGCCTTCGCCGGACTGCGTACCGGACTGGTGGCAGGAATGCTGGTGCCCATGGCCATGCTGGCCTGTCTGGCGGTGATGCCCGCCTTCGGTGTGGGCTTGCAGCGCATGTCCATCGCCTCGCTCATCATCTCGCTGGGCATTCTCGTGGACAACGGCGTGGTGGTCAGCGAGAACATCCTCGTGCGGCTGGCCTCCGGGCAGGAGCGCGGGCGCGCCGTGACCGAGGCGGTGCGGGAATTGTGGATGCCGCTTCTGGCGGCGTCGCTCACCACCATCTTCGCTTTTCTGCCCATTCCCTTTGCCCCGTCCAAGACCGGCGAATATACCTTCTCGCTGTTCGTGGTCATCTCCTGCACGCTTCTCGCGTCATGGCTGCTGTCGCTGACCATGGTGCCCATGCTGTCCTATCATCTGCTGCGGCCCCGGCGCAGGGTGCAGACCTTCGACAGTCCGCTGTACCGCATGTACCGCGCGAGCCTCGTGTGGGCGCTGGCGCATCGCGTGCACTTTCTTGTCGTCGTCGTGGCCGTGTGCGCGGCGAGCGTGTGGGGATTTCGCTTCGTGCCGAAGATATTCTTCCCCACCAATGAGCGGAACCAGTTCCTGATCGACTTCTGGCAGCCCTACGGATCGGACATTCGCACCACGGCCGGACGCGCCGCGCGGCTGGAGAAGCTGCTGCGTGACGATGCCGAGGTGCGCGACGTTTTGACCTTCGTGGGGGCCAGCGGTCCTCGCTGGTATCTGCCGCTGCATCTGGAGGAGAGTTCGCCGAACTATGCCGCCCTTGTCGTGCGCACCACGGACATCGCCGCGGCGAAGCGGGTGATGCCCCGCGTACAGGAGCTTCTGGACGCCAACTTCCCGGACTGTCGGCATTCCGTGAAGGAGCTTGTCTACGGACCGCCCGTTGGCGCGCCCGTGCAGGTGCGCATCTCCGGGCCGGATATCGCCACGCTTTATGCCCTGCGCGACCGCGTGGCTGGCGTGCTGGACGAGACGCAGGGCGTGGTTTCCGTGTGGGACGACTGGGGCGAGTGGACCAAGAAGCTCGTGGTGGACGTCAATCAGGAGCAGGCGCGGCGTGCCGGGCTGTCCAGCGCGGACGTGGCGCTGTCGCTCCAGACGCACATGTCCGGTCTTGCCGCGTCCACCTATCGCGAGGGCGACGAGAGCATTCCCATCGTGCTGCGCTCCGAGGAGGCCATTCGAGAGAACCTCGGGCGGCTGGAGGGGCTCAACGTCTATTCCTTCTCCGGGGGGGGCAGCGTGCCGCTCATGCAGGTGGCTCGCACCAGCCTGACGTGGGAGCCGTCGGACATCCGCAGGCGCAACGGCGCGCGTACTATCACCGTCAAGGCCGACATCGAGGGACGTTTCGCCTCGCAGGTGCTGGCCGACGTGCAGCCCCGCATCCGCGAACTCATGGCTTCGTCGGATTGGCCCACGGGCTATTACGTCGAATACGGTGGCGAGCAGGAGGAGAGCGGCCAGTCCGAGGAAGCCATCGTCCAGAACCTGCCGCTGGCCATGGGGCTTCTGGTGCTGGTGCTCGTCGGGCAGTTCAATTCCATCCGGCGGCCGATCATCATCATGCTGACCGTCCCGCCGATGATGGTGGGCATCACGTGGGGCATGCTGGCCACCAGCGCGCCCTTCGGCTTCATGGCTATGCTCGGCATGATCAGCCTGCTCGGCATCATCGTGAACAACGCCATCATGCTCATCGACCAGATAGAGATCCTGCGTGCGTCGGGAATGGAAGCGCGCGACGCCATCGTGGTCGGCGCGCTCAAGCGGGCGCGGCCGATCCTCATGACCACCATCACCACCATCATCGGCATGGTGCCCCTGTCGTTACAGGGGGGCGAGCTGTGGCGGCCCATGGCCAACTGCATCATGTCCGGACTGGCGTTCGCCACGCTGCTGACGCTGCTCCTGTGCCCTGTGCTGTATTCCCTCGCCTTTGGGCTGCGTTTTCGCGGCTGGCGGTGGAATCCGCAGGTGCTGTCCGCGCCGGACGAAGCGGCGCGCTAGACATTGAAAGCATGTCGGCCCGCCTCCTCCGCAGGAGGCGGGCCGACTTCGTTTTGTGTGACGGCGGAGCCTTTAGGCTGAGCCGAGCTTCGACTCCACGGCGGCGAGCAGTACGCCCATGTCCGCCAGCGGCTTGATGAAGACGTCGTTGCTCGTCATGCCGATGTCCTTGAGTTCCGATGGGAGCTTGAAATTCGTTGAGCCGGTGTGGATGAGGAAATGGGTGTGCGGGCTCTTGGCGTGGGCGTGGAGGATGAATTCGCTGCCTGCCATGCCGGGCAGGCGCATGTCGATGATGCCCAGCGCGATTTCCCCTGTGGCGATGATGGCCAGTCCCTTTTCGCCGTCGGATGCGGTGCGCACCTCGAAACCCTCGTCTTCGAAGAAGGCTTCGAGGTTTTCGCGGACCATCTGCTCGTCGTCCAGAATGAGTATGATGTGGGAATCGGCCATGACATTCCCTATTCGAGCGGCAGCCAGATGATGAACGTCGTGCCCCTGCCGGGTTCGGAGGTGACGTCGAATCGGCCGCCATGGTTGTTCGTGATGATGAAATATGACACCGAAAGCCCAAGTCCCGTGCCCACGCCGACGGTTTTCGTGGTGAAGAACGGTTCGAAGACGCGTTTCCTCGTCTTCTCCTCGATGCCGGGACCGTTGTCCTCCACCTCTATGCGGGCCATGCCGTGTTCTCTCATCGTACGTAGCGTGATGCGGGGCTGGTCCTCGCGTTGCCCACGGATTTCGCTCATGGCCTGCGCTGCGTTCTTGATGAGGTTGAAGAGCACCTGCTCGATTTCCGAAGCGATGCACGGCACTGGCGGAAGCTCGGGATCGTATTCGCGCACGATGAGCGTATCACGAAAATCATAGCGCTTCTTGAGGTCGTAGTCATTCTCCGCGAGTTCGACGGTGCGGTCGATCAGTTGACCAAGGTCCTCGCCGGTGGCGCGCGATTCGCTCATGCGGCTGAAGTTCAGCATGTTCCGCACGATGCGGGCCGCGCGTTCGCCGGACTCGCGGATGCCGTCGAGGAAGCGCAGTATCTTTCTTTTTTCCATGAATTGGCGCATGGCGTCAATTTCGCAGCCGCATTCGTGCGCCGCGGCCACGTTGGCGGGCAGGTCCGCCGAAAGTCTGCGCTGGATGTTCTGCACGCCCTGCAGAATGGCCCCCAGCGGGTTGTTGATCTCGTGCGCCATTCCTGCGGCCAGCCCGCCGACACTCATCATCTTTTCAGTCTGGATCATCATTTCCTCAAGGCGGACGCGGCTTGAGACGTCGTCCACGCGGATGACCGCTCCCATGACGTCGTTCACGATCAGCGGATAGATGAGCACGTCGGCGTGGATATCCTCGCCGCCGAATCCGGGCAGTTGGACCTTTTCCTCCAGCACCGGTTCCCGCGCGAGCATGGCACCGGTGACGGACGTCATGAACGGGGCGAAGGCGGGCCAGCACTCGGCTAGCGGGCGGCCAAGCGCCTCGCTCTTCGACACTCCGGTCAGCCGCTCGGCGTGCGAGTTCCAATGGGTCACGCTGCCTGTCGTGTCCACGCCGACGATGAGCGAAGGCATGGAATTGACGATGTTGTCGAGGTAGCCGCGCGTCTGCCGCAGTTCCTCCTCCGCTCGCTTGCGGTCGGTCACGTCGCGCACGCTGGCGAGGATGAGGTCGCGGTCCTCGATGCGGATGGGGCGCAGGTGAATTTCGCCGATGAAGGTTGAGCCGTCGGATGGGCGGCGGTTTGTCCATTCGAGCATGACGTCCTGCCCGTCGAGAACACGTTCCCAGTGTTCGGCGAGGGTTTCCACCGGCGCGTCCGGAGCGGAGAGATCCTGCGTGAAGGACGCCGCCAGCGCCTCTTCGCGCGAGAGGCGGAAGGTTTCGAGCATGCGGGTGTTCACGTCCACCACGATGCCGTCCGGCGTGTGGATGATGATGGCATCATGCACGCTGTTGAAGATGGTCAGGAGCGACTGCTCCGATTCGCGAAGCGATTTCTCCGCCCGGCTCAACTGGGCGATGCGCAGTTCCAGCACCTGAAGCGCTTCCTGAAGGCGGGTGGTCATGAAGTTGAATGATTGGGCGAGGATGCCGATCTCGTCCTTCTGGTGCACGTCGATGCGTCGGCTGTAGTCACCTTCGGCAATGGCGAGGGCCATGTCCTTGGCGAGGGTGATGGGACGCACGATGCGCGATGCCACAAGCCACATCACCGCCAGACCCGCCGACAGCAGCAGCAGCGAGATGCCGCCGAGCGTCCAGCCCCTCATTCGCGCTTCGTGATGGATGACGTCCCTCGGCAGGAGGACGCATACGTACCACGGTGCGCGGATTTTTCCGAATTCGATGGGGAGGTAGACCTCGAAGTTCCCGTCCTGGCCGTTGGGGACGACCCATGATTCACCAAGCCGGATGCGGTCGAACGTCGAGGTGTAGAAATCCGGGAGCAGGATGTTGGCGGGTTGGCCGAAGAGGTCCGGCCGTCTGGTGACGCCGGCGAGGATGCCGTTATCGGTGATGATGGAGATGGCTCCTCGCGCGTTCAGGAGCGAGGCGTCGTCTATCATGTTCTGGATGAAGCCGATGCTCAGATCGGCTCCGGCGGCACCCATGAACTTTCCGTAGACGATGATCGGGACGCAGATGCTCACCATGGATATCTGTGTGCCCCGCACGAGGTAGGTTTGCGGATCGAGGATGATGGGTTTTCGGTAGAGCTTCGTCAGCGAGTAGTAGTTGCCGCCCGGGGTGTCGTAATCGGTGCAGGGCTCCACATGGATGCCGCCCCAGCGGTTCCAGTAGGGCAGGAAGCGGCCTGTCGCATCGTGGCCCAAAGTGTCGCGGAACTGGGCATCGCGCCCGTCGAAGGCGTCCGGCTCCCAAATGCACCACACGCCGAGGAAGTCCGTGTGTTCTTCGAGGATGTTTCGAAGGACCGTGTTGGCGTTGTCCCTGTTGCGCGCAAGTCCGCCGAGTTGGGAGGATTCGAGCACCACGCCGAGGTTGATGGAGGTGGTGACCACCTCGCCGAGTCTGGTGCGAACGGCCGCCGCCGCGTGCTCGGCGGCGGAGCGGGCTTGCTCTATGCCGATGGACGATGCGTCGCGCCAGAACTGGATGCCCGTGTAGGCGCTCAAAATGACGGCCGTCGCGACGAGGCATGCTCCGAAGGAGAGCGCTATCTTCAGCTTGAGCGAATGGAGTGCGAACATCCTGCCTTCCCGCTGGCCATAGGGCGCGTTGGACGTGGCCGTGACGCGTGGCGCTGCGCTACGCGTCGGGCCGACCACGTTCATACAGGTTAGCAGAATATTTTCGGCAGGTGAACCGTGCCCCCGTGCGCGGTGGCGGTGGGGCCGGGGCGTCTAGGCGTCCTGCTCGCGCAGGAGCATTGCCCGCACGCAGCGCAATTGGTCGTAGGAGAATTCGCCTCCGAATGCCTCGTGAACCGGCGTCAGTCCGGGAATGCCTCGTGTCATGGCCTCACGGATGGACTGTGCCATGCGGGTGAGTCCAGCTTCGTCCACTCCGGCCGCCTGCGCGGCGTCGATGTCGCCGTGTTCCACGCAGGCGATGAGGTGCTTCCATACCGTTGCGGCGGAAAGGCCGCGTGCCTCGGTAACGGCGTCCACACTTCCGTTCTCGGTGAAGAGTCGGAGCGTTTCGCGGATGGTGGGCGTCAGGTCCTCTTTCGCCTGTGCCGCCGGGCGGACCGGGGCCTCGGGCGCGTCCGGCAGGTCATCGGGGCGGCCGTGTTCGGCCTCCCATGCGCGCAGGGCGTCGAGGAACGGCGTGGCGTAGGCCCGCAGTTTGGCCTGTCCCACGCCGTGAAGACCGGCCATGCCTTCGGTGTCCGTCGGGCGGAAGCGTACCATTTCGAGAAGTGAACGGTCCGGCAGAACGGCATAGGGCGGCACGCCCTGTTCCTTCGAGATGTCGTAGCGCAGTTGGCGCAGGCATTCGAAGAGATCGCGGGCTTCGGCCGTGGCGAGGGTGTCGTGCTCGTCCATGCGTGCGGCCTTGGAGCGCACGCGAGCGCGGCCCTTGGCGGCGATGGGGTCGCGGCGCAGAACCACTTCGCGTTCCCCGCGCAGAACGGTCCAACTGGCCTCGTTGAGCAGCAGGCTGCCGTAGCCTTCCATGTCCACCCGCAGCAGTCCCGCAGCGGCGAGTTGGCGGTACACGGACTGCCAGCCCTGCCTGTCGAGTTCAGTGCCGCAGCCGAAGGTTTTGAGTTCGTCGTGCCCCATGTTCTTCACGCGGGCAGTGGCGTGCCCCATGAGCACATCGGCCAGATGTCCCGCGCCGAAGCGCTGCCCCGTGCGAAAGATGCACGACAGCGCCTTCTGGGCGGCGATGGTGCCGTCCCACGTTTCCACGGGTTGGAGGCAGTTGTCGCAATTGTCGCAGCCGCCGGGGTGCTTTTCGCCGAAATAGCCAAGTAGCGCCGTGCGGCGGCAGGTGGCCGTTTCGCAGAAGCCGAGCATGGCTTCGAGTTTGCGGGCTTCCACGCGCTTGCGTTCGTCGCTGGCTCCGCCGGAGTCGAGCATCCGGCGCAGCAGGACCACGTCGGCGAGGCCATAGGCCATCCACGCGTCGGCGGGCAGACCGTCGCGGCCCGCGCGGCCGGTCTCCTGATGGTACGCCTCAAGACTCTTGGGCGGGTCGAGGTGTGCCACGAAACGGACGTTGGGCTTATCCACGCCCATGCCGAAGGCCACGGTGGCCACCATCACCAGCCCTTCCTCGCGCATGAAGCGCTCCTGGTTGTCGCGGCGCTCGTTTTGTGACAGGCCCGCGTGGTAGGGGAGCGAGGGGATGCCCTGCGCTTCGAGCCATGTGGCGGTTTCCTCCACCTTCTTTCGCGACATGCGGTAGACGATGCCCGCGTCGCCCTGATGGCGCTCGCGGATGAAGGACAAGAGCTGCCTGCGCGGGTGATCCTTGGGGACCACGGTGTAGGAGATGTTCGGGCGGTCGAAGCCAGCTGAAAAGACGCGGGCGTTGCCGAAGCCGAGCTGGCGGATGATGTCCGTCTGGGTGGGGCCGTCGGCCGTGGCGGTCAGCGCGATGCGCGGCACGCTCGGCCAGCGTTCGCCAAGGACGGAGAGCTGCGTGTACTCGGGGCGGAAGTCGTGTCCCCATTGCGACACGCAGTGCGCTTCGTCGATGGCGAACAGCGCCACGTCCACCGCCTGGAGCATCTGCATGAAGTGCGGCTGGAGCAGGCGCTCCGGCGCGACGTACACGAGGTCAAAATCGCCAGCAACCATGCGGCGTTCCGCTGCTGCGGCCTCCTGCGCGGGCAGGCTGGAATTGATGTAGGCCGCGCGAACGCCCATCTGCGTGAGTCCCTGCACCTGATCCTGCATGAGGGCGATGAGTGGGGAAACCACGATGCCCACCCCGGCGCGGACCATGGCCGGAATCTGGTAACACAGGGACTTGCCGCCGCCTGTCGGCATGAGCACTAGCGCGTCGCCCCCGGAGCAGACGTGGTCGATGATGGGCTGCTGAAGGCCCTGAAATTCGCGAAAACCGAAGGTTCCGCGCAGGATGTCGATGGGTGTGGCGTGCATTGTTCCTCCTGCGGCGCGGCCGCCACGGGGTGATACCCGAAAGCGGCCGCAAAGACAAAGCCGGGAAATCGGGCATTCATCGCCCCGAGGATGCATTGCGGCGCGGGGATGACTGGTCGGGATCAATGGACAAGTTCCGAGGATTCTCTTATGTCTGCCGTTCAACCCGAAAATTCGCATAGGGAGATACGCATGCAGAAGACCGTCTATTTCATCGAAGGCGACGGTATTGGTCCCGAGGTCTGGGCCGCAGGCCGCCCCGTGATCGATGCCGCCGTGGCCAAGGCATACGGTGGCGAGCGCCGTCTTGAATGGGTGCAACTGCTGGCTGGCGAGAAGGCTTTTGCCGAGACCGGGCAGTACCTGCCGCAGGCCACCATGGACGCCCTGCGCGGGGCGGAATTGGCCATGAAGGGTCCCCTGACCACGCCCGTGGGCAAGGGCTTCCGTAGCCTCAACGTCACGCTGCGCCAGACGCTGGACCTCTACGCCTGCATCCGCCCCGTGCGGCACTTCGAGGGCGTTGAGTCTCCGGTCAAGCGTCCCGAGGCCGTGGACATGGTCGTGTTCCGCGAGAACACCGAGGACGTGTACGCTGGCATCGAGTTCGCCTCCGGTTCTCCCGAGGCAAAGCGGCTCATCGCCTTCCTGCGTGATGAGCTTGGCGCGGATGTGGACCCTGCGGCTGGCGTGGGCGTGAAGCCCATCACCGAGCGTTGCTCCAAGCGGCTGGTGCGCAAGGCGATTCGCTTTGCCGTCGATGCCGGACGTCCCAGCGTGACCCTTGTCCACAAGGGCAACATCATGAAGTACACCGAGGGTGCTTTCCGGGCGTGGGGCTACGAGGTCGCCGCCGACGAGTTCGCGGACAACGTGATGACCGAAGACGAGGCCGCGACAGGCGGCAAGCCCGTGATCATCAAGGACCGCATCGCCGACGCCATGTTCCAGAACGCCCTCATGTATCCCGAGCAATACAGCGTGCTGGCCACCACGAATCTCAACGGCGATTATCTTTCCGACGCGCTGGCAGCGCAGGTCGGCGGGCTGGGACTCGCTCCCGGCGTGAACATGGGCGACACCCTCGCCTTCTTCGAGCCGACCCACGGCACCGCGCCCACCATTGCGGGCAAGGACAAGGCCAACCCCGGCAGCCTCATCCTCTCCGGCGCGATGATGCTTGAACATGCGGGCATGCCCGAGGCTGCGGCCCTCATTCACGCGGCCATGGATCGGGTCATCTCCTCGCGACGGGTTACCGTGGACCTCGCCTCCCAGATTGCGGACGCGCAGACCGTGGGCTGCAAGGCCTTCGGTGAGCTGCTCGGCGAGAATCTCTAGTTTTCCGTGTGGGCGGACCTTCCGCTCGCGATAGTGCAGAAGAAAAGGCGCGGCCGATTGGCCGCGCCTTTTTGTTATGGCGTCGTTTTGGGATGCTCACCCTACGGTGGCGAGGTGTCCCCGATGGGGAATGAGGGCGAGAAGGCGCGCGCCGAAGCCCTTGTGCCGTGGTGTGGCGTCCGGGTGGTTCGGGCTGGCATCCTTGAGCCTGTGCACATGCTCGCGCAGCAGCTTTTCCACGGCCGTGTGACCGTAGAAGACGGCCAGATAAAGCGCCGTGTATCCGTCCTCGTCGGTTGCGTCGATGCTTGCGCCATGCTCAAGGAGCATGCGTACCACCTCCGCGTGGCCCTCCATACTCGCCGTGACGAGCGGTGGCTCGTTGAAGGCGTTTCTGGCGTCTGGGTCGGCTCCGTTTGCGAGAAGCAGGCCGACGATTTCGGCGTGCCCCTCGTAGGCGGCGACGCACAGCGGGCTTTCGCCGTCGTCATTGAGGGCGTTGACCTTTGCGCCGGAAGCTATGGCTCGGGAGACCCCGGCGGGGTTCGCGTCGAGAATTGCGGTCATGAGCATGCCGAAGCGTGCGTTGTCATCGTGCATGGTCCCTCCCTTGCGAAAGGGTTGGAAGAGGGAAAGCCACTTCTTGTGTTATATCCGGAACCATGACCCTGAACAACCTGAATTCGGTGACGCTTCGGTGGCCGTTTCGCAACCTTCAGCCATTGCGGGACGTTTTCGCGTCGGGAGTGCCATATCCTCCTCCGCCCGGCGTTTCGATGCGTACCCTGTCCCCCACTTCGAGCGCGGCGTGGAATTTTCCGGGCATGACCTTCGCTTCGTCGTTTCGACGCAGGAGCATGTTGCAGCCCTGCGTGCCGGGATGGCCGCCCGCCAGCCCATAGGGTGCGGTGGCCCGGCGCTCGGAGAGGACGGTGATTTCGCAGGGCGAGAGGAGTTCTATCTCGCGGATCAGTCCGTCGCCGCCGTGGTGCGCGCCCTCGCCGCCGGTGCCCCTGCGGACTGAATACTCGTGGACCCGGAACGGGTAGGCGTATTCGAGGGCTTCCACCGGGGTGTTGAGGGTGTTGGTCATGTGCGAGTGCACGGCGTTTTCGCCGTCGGAATGGATGCCAGCCCCTGTGCCGCCAGCGAGGGTTTCGTAGTAGGCGAAGGGTGTTCCCGTGCGCATGTCGATGCCGCCGATGGCGGTGTTGTTCATGGTGCCCTGACTGGCGGCGGGAATGGCCGGAGCGCCGTCGCCGCCCGCCTGCGCCAGTGCGCCGAGAACCACGTCCACCACCCGCTGCGAGGTTTCCACGTTGCCGCCAGCCACAGCGGCCGGGGGCAGAGCGTCGAGGATGGAGCCGGGGCGCGTGATGACGGTGATGGGGCGCATGCATCCGGCGTTGGTCGGAATGTCCTTCCCGACGAGACAGCGGAAGACGTAGAGCACGCCCGAGATCGTGATGGACCGCACGGCGTTGACGCTGCCCTGTACCTGGTCGGCGCTGTCCGTGAAGTCGAGGGTGGCGGTGTCTTCGTTGATGGTGACGCGTACGGCGATACGTACGTTCGTCTCGCGCACGCCGTCGCCGTCCAGCACGTCCTCGAAGGCGTAGGTGCCGTCGGGCAGGGCGGCGATGGACGCGCGCATGACGCGCTCCGAGTAGTCGTTGAGGGCTTCGGCGTAGGTCGCCACCTGCGCGGGGCCGTATTTGGCCATGAGCTCGCCAAGTCGCCGCGTGCCGGTGATGTTGGCCATGATCTGCGCGGCAAAGTCGCCCTCGCGCTCGGCGGGGGTGCGCACGTTGTTCAGGATGAGGCGCATCAGCTCCGGGTCCACCGTGCCGCCGCGCACGATGCGCACCGGCGGGATGATGATGCCTTCCTGATGAATGGACGTGGACAGGGGCATGGAACCGGAAACCATGCCCCCCACGTCCGCGTGGTGCGCGCGGTTGGCCACGTAGAACGCCGGGGCGTCCTCGCCGTCCGCGAACACGGGCGCGACGATGGTGATGTCCGGCAGGTGGGTGCCGCCCTTGAAGGGATCGTTGAGCATGACCATGTCGCCGGGGGCGAGAGTGCAGTGCTCGATGGCCGCCTTCACGGACATGGGCATGGACCCGAGGTGTACCGGAATGTGTGCCGCCTGCGCCACCATGTCGCCGCGCGCGTCGAACACTGCGCAGGACAGGTCGCGCCGTTCCTTGATGTTGGGGGAGAAGGCGGTGCGCGTGAGCGTTACGCCCATCTCCTCGGCGATGGAGGAAAAGCGGTTTTTGAAGACTTCGAGCAGAATGGGATTCACAGTCGTCTGTGTCATTGGCTATCCGTAGTTTTTGGAGCAGAAGGCCAGAAGGAGCAGGACCGCCGTGCCGAGAACCGCGGCGAAGACCTCCTTGCGGAAGACGCCGTGGATGTCGGGGCGGGGCGCGCCGCAGGTGGGACAGGTGCGGGCGTCCGGCGGAACCAGCCGGTTGCAGTTGTCGCAACGCTTGAGCATGTCGCTTCCTCCCGGGGCCGCGTGGCGGTCCCTAGCCGTTGTCGATGTCCATGATGATGTTGCCGTGGGCGTCCACCCGCGCGGTGGCGAAGGGTGGAATGGTCGTCGTGGAACTGTACTCCACGAGGATGGCCGGGCCGGGCAACACGTTGCCGGGCCTTAACGCCTCGCGCGAGACGATGCGCGTTCTGCGCGACGTACCGCTGAACACCACGTCCTGTTCGCCGAGAATCGCTTCTGGCGTGATGTCCCGCACCATGTCGCCGCTGGCGGAAAGCTCCGGCTTCTGCGGTATGCCCCGTGCGCGCAGGCGGATGTTCACGATCTCCACCGTGCGGCCGGGGTTGCGATAGCCGTAGCTCCGCTCGTGCATGCGTTCGAAGCCTTCCACGAAGTCTTCGGAGAAGGGTACAATGATTTCGAAGGATTGTCCCTGATATCGCATGTCCAGAAAACGCTCGCAGGCGACGTCCGCGCCGGTGAAGCCCTCGCTCGCGAGGTCGGCGCGGCCCTGTTCCTCCAGTGGGGCGAAGAGTTTGGCGATCTCTGCCGCAGTGGAGTTGTGCTGGGTGCGCATGACGGTGAGGCTGTAGTCCTTGATGACGTCGGCCATGAGCATGCCCACCGCCGACAGGATGCCGGGATTCACCGGGATGAACACGCGCGGCATGTTCAGCAGGCGGGCGAGGAAGGCGCAGTGCATGCCGCCCGCGCCGCCGAAGGAAAACAGCGTGAATTCGCGCGGGTCGAAGCCGCGTTCCACGGAGATGACGCGGATGGCGCGCTCCATGTTCGTGTTGGCCACGTCGAGGATGCCCTCGGCGAGCTGTGTGGGGGTAAGGCCCGCCGCATCGGCCATTTCCTGCATCTTCGTCGCCACGCGTTTCGTGTCGAGGCGCATGTCGCCGCCGAGGAAGTGATCCGCCACCAGCCGGCCGAGGAAGAGGTTGGCGTCCGTGACGGTGATGCGCTCGCCCTTGCCGTAGCAGATGGGGCCGGGGTCTGCGCCCGCGCTCTCGGGGCCGACGGTGAGTGAACCGCCCTCGTCCAGCGCGGCGATGGAGCCGCCGCCCGCGCCCACGGTGTGGATGTCGATCATGGGTACCTTCACCGGATAGCCGGAGATGGTCGATTCCATGGTCAGTGGCAGGGTGGAGTCGAGCAGGGCGACATCGGACGACGTGCCGCCCATGTCGAAGGTGATGAGCTTGTCGAAGCTCGCGTTGCGGCCGATTTCCATGGCACCCACCGCGCCCCCGGCCGGACCGGAGAGGATGGTGCGCACGGATTCGCTCATGGCCGTTTCAACGGAAATGGAGCCGCCGTTGGACTGCATGACGCGCAGCGTGTTGCCCGCTGTGGCGTTCTTGAGGTCCGTCAGGTAGGCGCGCATTTTGGGCGAGACGTAGGCGTTGACCACCGTGGTGGAGGTGCGCTCGAACTCGCGGAATTCCGAGAGAATTTCGTGGGAGAGCGAGACCGGGACGTCGAGCCCTTCCAGCAGTTCGCGCATGCGCAGCTCGTGGCTGGGGTCGAGGAAGGAGAACAGCAGGCATACGGCCACGGACTGCGCGCCGGACTGGCGGATGGCGTCCACCGCCGCGCGGGCGGCAGTCTCGTTGAAGTCCTCTATGACGGAGCCGTCCGAGCCGATGCGTCCGCCCACGCCGAAGCGCAGGTCCGCGGGGACGATGGGGGGCTGGCGGCGGTAGGCGAGGTTATACAGTTCGGCCCGGTTCTGGCGGCCGATCTCGATGACATCCGTAAAACCAGTATTTCCGATGAGCGCCGTGCGCACGCCCTTGCGTTCGAGAATGGCATTCGTGGCCACGGTGGAGCCGTGCACGATCTGCATGGATGCGGGGGCGATGTCGCCGCCGCAGATATGGCGGATGCCCGCGATGACGGCTTCGGACGGGTTGCCCGGAGTGGACAGGCGCTTGTGCACCCCCCACCGGTCGCCGTCGCGGTAGATGAAGTCCGTGAAGGTTCCGCCGGTGTCTACACCGATGATGAGCATTGAATCCTCCGGTTTTTCCAACATTGTCAATGCTGATGGGCCGACAGGCCCCTCGTTCCAGGCGTGGGGAGCAAGATGCATTCCACGGCGAACGGGACGTGGCGTTGTCGCGCGGACGTTGGGGTGGCAACGGTTCGTCGCCCTTTGTCAAAATCGGAAAGCCGAATGACTATTGACTCGAAAGGACAATAATGTCAAAGAGCAAGGTGCTTTTATCAAATTTGTCAGGCTATTGGGTGGATCGCGGGTATGCTTTCGGCGTGGCGATTCCCATGGATGCAGGGCTGGTGCGACGGCGTGCGCTTTGTTCGCCGCGTGGCATGCTCCTTGCTCATGGGGAAACGGCCGGACGATGTCCGGCTGGAGCATCGCAACACTCCCTCGATCGGCAATCAGGGGGTCCCGCCACTCCCCGTGCGGTGACCCCCTGATCCTGCCTCAACAGGTTCATTCGCAAGGAGGCCTTCATGTTCGCACGGATACTGCTTGTCCTCTGTTTCTTCCTGCTTGCCGTTCCCGCCTCGGCCGAGACCGTCCGGATGAACTGCAACGCCATCTACGGACCCGGTAACTTCCATACCAAGGGTGCGGTCAACTTCGCGCAGAAGGCCGCCGAGTATACCTCGGGTGCCGTGGTCATCGAAGTGCACCCCGGCGGCAGCCTCGGCTTCAAAGGGCCTGAACTGCTCAAGGCCGTCAAGGACGGCACCGTGCCCATGTCCGACATCCTGATGGGCGTGGTGGCCGGAAGCGACGAAATCTTCGGCCTGTCCACCATTCCGCTCATCGTGAATTCCTACGACGAGGCCAAGGCCTACTACGACGCATGCCGTCCTTTCTACGACAAGGCCTGCGCCAAGTGGAACCAGAAGCTTCTCTACGCCGCGCCGTGGCCGTGCAGTGGCCTGTTCACCAAGGCCCCCTTCGAGGCGCTGGGCGACATCCATGGCCTCAAGATCCGCACCTACGACAAGAACGGCGCAGAATTCCTCAAGCGCGCGGGCGGTAGTCCCCAGTCGCTTCCGTGGGGCGAGGTCTATTCCGCGCTGTCCACCGGCCTCATCGATTCCGTGCTGACCTCCGCCGTGTCCGGCGTGGACGGCAAGTTCTGGGAAGTGCTCGGCCAATTCACCAAGGTCAATTACGCCTATCCTCTGAACATGCTTACCATCAACTTGGACTACTGGAACGCTCTCGACGCAGCGCAGCAGGAAGCTCTTCTTCGCGCCGCTGCTGAGACCGAGACCGAGCAGTGGGCCGCCTCGCGCAAGGCCGTCGAGGACTCCCTCGCCATCCTCGCCAAGCAGGGCATCGTGATCACCGACTTGAATCCCGCACTCTCCGACGATCTGCACCGCATTGCCGCGCAGATGCTCGACGAGTTCAAGAAGGGCGCGAAGAAGGGGTCCCTGTCCGCGCTGGCCGCCTACGGCAAATAGGCATCGTCATGTCCGAACGATTCGTGAGAATGGCGGAAGGTCTCTCCCTCGGGGGGGCCTTCCTTTCTGCCTTGTTCATGGGACTCATCGTCCTGCTCATCGTCGTGGAGATTACGCTGCGCACCGTCGCCGGGGCGTCCACCTTCGTGGCCAGCGAGTACAGCGGCTATTTCCTCGTGGCAGTGGTGGTACTGGGGTTGGCCTACACCCTTCGCGAGGAGGCGCACATCCGCATCACCCTCGTGCATTCGCGGCTGCCGCGCAGGTGGCGCAGACGGGTGGACGTGCTGGTCGGTCTGTCGTCCATGGTCATGACCGCCTTCATCCTCGTCTACGCGGTGCTCATGGTCTATGAGACGCGCGCCCTTGAGATGACCGCCGACACCATTTCCGAGACTCCCCTGTGGATTCCGCAGGTCGTCATTCCCGTCGGCCTTGTGCTGTTCCTGTTCCAGTTTGCGGCGTTCATTGCCGGGAGGGTGCGAAAATAATCTCCGATCCGCTTCTGCTGGCCGTCGTTCTCGTGGCGGTCATGATGCTTCTGCTCCTGTCCAGCAAGTGGATAGGCTTTTCCCTCATGGCCTCCGGCGTTGCCGGCATGCTGCTGTACAAGGTGAACCTGCCGCCGACCATATCCATATGGGACAAAATCGGCGACCTGATGGCCAATTCCGTCTGGAATACGCTCAATTCGTGGGCGCTGACCGCCTTGCCGCTGTTCATCCTTATGGGCGAGATACTCTATCGCACCGCCATATCCACGCGTCTGCTCAATGGCCTTGTACCGTGGCTCGCCAACGTGCCCGGGCGGCTGTATCACATCAACGTGGTGGCTTGTTCGCTGTTTGCCGCCGTGTCCGGTTCCAGCGCGGCGACCACCGCCACCGTTGGCAAGATCACCCTCGATGAACTCACGCGGCGCGGCTATCACAAGAGCCTCGCCATTGGCTCGCTCGCCGGGGCGGGAACCCTCGGATTCCTCATTCCGCCGAGCCTCATCATGATCATCTATGGCGTGCTGGCGGATGCCTCCATCGGGCAGCTGTTCATCGCGGGCATCGCCCCCGGCATCATGCTGGCTTGCATGTATTCCCTCTACATCGCTCTGCGGGCGCGGCTGGAGCCGGGGTGCGTTCCTGATCGGCGCGAGGAATACACGTGGGCCGATAGGATTGCGGCGCTGCGCGATCTCGGCCCGGTCTTTCTGCTCATCCTGCTGGTGCTGGGTGGCATCTACGCCGGATTGACCACGCCCACCGAGGCTGCGGCCATTGGCGTCGTCGGCGCGTTGGGGCTCGCTCTGTACTTCCGCAACCTCACGCTTCGCAATCTGCGCGCGGCGCTACTTTCCGCAGTGAAAACCAGCGCCATGATCTGCTTCATCATCGCCGGAGCGGCCTTCCTCTCGCAGGTGGTGGGGTTCGTGGGCATTGCGCGGGCTCTCAGCTCGTTCATCGCCTCGCTGGACCTGTCGCCGTACACGCTCATCTTCGTGCTCGGCCTCATGTATCTCTTCCTCGGCATGATTCTCGATGGTATATCCATTGTGGTCATGACTCTGCCCATCGTGCTACCCATCGTGCAGAGCGCAGGGTTCGAGACGCTGTGGTTCGGCATCTTTGTGGTGTTCATGGTGGAACTGTCGCAGATTACGCCGCCGGTGGGCTTTTCCATCTTCGTCATTCAGCACATCGCCCGCGAGGATGTGCAGACCATTCTCAAGGCGACATTTCCCTTCTTCTGTATCATGGTGTTCATGGTGGTGCTGGTGACGGCGTTTCCGGACATCGTCTTCTTTCTGCCTGAACGCATGATGTAGACCATGGGATAAGGCAAATGAAGGCGGCCCGGTTCTCGCGAACCGGGCCGCCTTTTGCGTTTGTGTTTAGTGTGAAGCGCGTGGGATGCGGGCTAATCCGCAGGAACGTCGGCATTGGGCTGTGCGTCGGTGCAGGGCGGCAGGCACTCCGTTCTGTTGCGGCCCTTGGCCTTCGCTGCGTAGAGGGCGTGGTCCGCGCGGCTCATGAGCGCGTCGAGCGAGGAGTCCGCTTCGTCGAGTTCCGTGACGCCGAGGCTTATGGTGATCTCCAGTGGCTCCGGCGCGAGTGGAATTGAAAGCTCCTCGATGCGCTGGCGGTGTTGCTCCGCAGAGACGAACGCGCCGTGGAGCCCCGTTTCCGGAAGCAGGAGAATGAATTCCTCGCCACCCAGCCGTGCGAGAATGTCCGTTCGGCGGGCATGGCGCGCCAGCTCCGTTGCGATGGCCTTGAGCGCGCGGTCTCCTGCCTCGTGGCCGTGGGTATCGTTGATGTCCTTGAATCTGTCCACGTCGATCATGACGCAGGCAAGCGGCGTATCGTAGCGCTTGGCCTTGTCGAATTCGCGGCGGGCCAGTTCCATGAACATACGGCGATTGCGAAGCCCGGTCAGCGGGTCGACGGCGGCGAGCCGCGCTAGCTCGTGGCGTGTGCGTTCCATGAGCATCTGCCCTCGGATCAGCCAGGCCGTTACGAACAGGATGAACAGCGTCGCCACCGTGGCGATGACGATATGCATGCGGAGTTCCGTGCGCCACGGGGCGAGGATGCTTTCCTCGGTGAACGAGGCGTAGGCGATGAGCGGCGTGTCCGCGATGCGCGTGGCCGCGACGATGCGTGTGCGATCATCAAGCGAGGACGCGATGGTAAACGGGGTCTCGGGCAAGCCCTGACGGGCAAGGATGCGCATCTGCTCAATGCGGGCATTGGCATCCTTCGGAATGGTGGGAAGGCGGAACACGATGGTGCCGCTGTCGTCGACGAGGCCTAGGGTCAACTCGTTGGGGCGGGTGAGATTCGCGAACGCGGCCTCGAAATAGGCGATGGAAACCGTGGCCACGATGATGCTGTTGATGAGTCCGTCATTGTCGCGGATGGCAATGCTGGAGCCGAAGAACCACGTCGCGTCGCGTGTTCTGGACAGGTGCGGCGAGCCGACGAAGAAGCCCTGATGCCCCTTGGAGAGGTGCGCCGCGGCGTAGTCCCGGTCGCGGACTGCTGGCGGGGTGCCTTCCCCTGTCCAGAAGATGATCTTGCCGGTGCGGTCGAGGATGAGCAGATCGAGGATGTATGGGTTCGCTTCCTTGAGACGGAAGAGGAGCTGCTGGATGCTGCTCGGATAGCTCTTGTCTTTGGGAAGCAGCGTTTCCGTCGCGTCGTTCAGGCCTTGCAGGAGTTGGCGCAGGCCGAAGAGCGTCTTGCTCGTCTGGTTCGCGATGAGTCTCGATATGAGCGTGACGTCGTTGTTGGCGCGATCAATAAAGCCATGGCGGTTCGAAGCGGATATCTGGTAGAGCAGGGCGAGTGTCAACCCGAGTACGCTCAGGCAGACGAGGCCCGTTAGTATGATGTTTCGCGATGTTGCCCCCTGCACATTCAGCGTTTGCAGCTCGTTCGATGTGGGGTTGTCGTTCGTCACTGTGCACCGTTCCGTTCGAGGGGGTGAAGCCGGAATGCGTACGGCAGACCATGCAACCATTTCACACTGTATGTGTCTCGGGCTGCATTGTAAACCGCGCGGGAGGCTGTCAGCCCGGGAACAGAAGGGAGAGGGCGACGACGATGACCAGTGCGGGGAGTAGGTTGGAGAGGCGGATGCGCTTGATATCGAGCAGGGTGAGGCCGATGCCCAGAATGAGTATGCCGCCGGTGGCGGTGAGCTGGGCAATGACGGCCTCGGTGAGCCACGTGCTGAGGACGCCGGCGAACAGTGTGAGACTGTACTGGAAGATGAACAGCGGGATGACCGAGAACAGAACGCCGATGCCGTAGGTGGCGGTCAGGGCGATGGCCGCGAAGCCGTCGAGCATGGATTTTGTGAACAGCAGGGTGGGGTCCGCGCGCAGGCCCTCGTCGAATGCTCCGAGGATGGTCATGGAGCCGACGCAGAAGAGCAGGAAGGCTGTGATCAGGCCGTCGATGAACATTTCGTTACCGGAGCGCACGCGGGCCTTGAGGAAGGCTGCGGCGCGTTCCAGCTGGGTTTCCAGATGTGCAAGCTCGCCGATGATGCCGCCGAGGACCACGCTGAAGATGACCACCAGCGGATTTTGCATTTTCATGGACATGCCGATGCCGATGGCCAGCGTGCACAGGCCGAGGCCTTGAAAGACGATGGTGCGGATGCCGTCGGGCATTCTCGAACGCAGGAGAAGTCCGGCGGTGCCTCCGGCCAGAACGGCCGCGACGTTGACGATGGTCCCGGTTGGCATGATCATGCAAAAAGCAATAGTGCAAATGGTTTCGGCGAACAAGCGCATTCTGCGGCGTGGGAGAAGGTTCTTGACGAAATGCGCCTTGCCCCATAGGGAAGGTGCGGGGAGCACAAGCCGTGGCGCACGGCGCGGTGGCCCCCAATTTCGTATGGGCGTGTGGAGATGAAGAGCGGAAATCTGGTGAATTTGCAGAAGGCGCTGGCCATTGTCGAGGCCATTCGCCACGAGACGGGCGTGGATACCATGCCCTCGCAGCAGATTGCGGCCTTTTTGTATGTGGCGGCGTCCGGCGGATGCTCCATGGCGGCGTTGGCGGAATTCCTCGGCATGGCGCAGTCCACGGCGTCGCGCACGGTGACGACGCTTGGCCCTCGGCACGCCACCAACCGTGGACGCCCCGGCTACGACCTCATCGTGGCCGAGGAGGACCCGCGCGAACGCAGACGCAAGAACCTGCGCCTCACCCCGCGCGGCAAAGCTCTCGCCCTGCGCCTTTCGGCGATCATCGACGACGGCGATTCGGACGGTGAGTTCGCGCTTGACCGTCTGACATCGTTGATGTAAGACCCGTGCTCCCAGTCCGTCGGGACACTTGAGTTTTCGACGGTTTTCTGTTCTTTTCTTCCTGCATCATGTTCGAAACGGACATGACCACCAACATGGCCGGGTGGCGAAATTGGTATACGCGCCGGACTCAAAATCCGGTGCCCGCGAGGGCTTAAGGGTTCGACTCCCTTCCCGGCTACCACTGATATTACAAGGGTTTACAGCAACAAAACAGGTTGCCGTAGACCCTTTTGTTTTGCCCAAAATCAGGATTTGTCCCCCTATTGTCCCCCATTTGCGCGGTCGCATCAAGGCGGCGCGCTGAAGAGGGATCCTTCACTATTTGCAGTCCGTTTTCTTGCCGCGCCCCTGCGCGGCTCTTGGCGCGTTTGCCGCCGTTCCCCCCTTCCCCCTCTCTCAGAGAAGCACGCCAGATGGTCCTATGGGCCGGTTTCGCGGTTTCGTTGGGTACGGGTCCTTCCTAGAGCCTCCCCGGTACGGCGGTTGATTCCTGTCTTCTCGGCGAGCTGGGTCTGTGTCAGGCCCTCGCGGTAGCGTTTAAATGATAAATAATTGCTCTGAGTTGGAATTGGCAAATATGGCCGCAGGCGGAGAAAATAAAAAATATGGGTTGACAGTTTTTCGATGGGATTTTAGCGAACACGTATTGCTTGAATTCAAAATTTGTGCAAAAAAAATGCATAAAGTCATCTTTAGAGATTTGTGGGGGTGGATATGATAGTTGAATTCTCGGTTGAAAATTTTTGCTCCATCAAAGAGCGTCAAACATTGAGTATGGTTGCTGCAAATTTGAAAAAGTTTGAGGAGCATACGTTTGAGACTCCTGCGATGACACAAGATAAACTTTTAAAAGTTTCAGCTATTTATGGGCCAAATGCATCGGGAAAAACTACGTTAATCCGTGCCTTATCCTTGTTTCAGTCTCTTGTGTGTTTTTCGTTGCGCGATCAGGCAGAGGACGTGGTTGGGTCCTACCTCCCGTTTTCTTTGGATGAAGAGTGGGCTGGGAAGCCGACGTCCTTTCGTTTAGAGTTCGTTTCGAACGAAATGCGCTATGAATATTCTTTCTCATATTGCAAAGAGCGTGTGGTTTGTGAGGCTTTGTATTTTTATCCTTCTCGGAAAGCAAAGCTCTTTGAGCGGTCTGAAGATGGAACAATTACGTTTGGTAATTTAAGGGGAGATAAAAAAATAGTACAAAAGTCAACACGAAGTTACAATTTATTTTTATCTCGAGGCGCTGATGCTGGAAATGAACAGCTGTTAGAGGTGTTTGATTACATTAAGAACAAGATTGTTATCTTTGCGAATGCCAATATTCGGTTCCGCAGCGCAATGAAAAGTACAATAGGTTTGCTGAGGGATGATGTTGACAAACGGTATGAGACGCTAGTTGCCGGGCTACTGTCTGCTGCAGATGTAGGTGTGAAAAACGTCAGCCTAGAGACTCAAGATGTTGAGAAATTTAAGTTTTTAGAAAAACTGCCCGATGAAGTGCGTGAGATGGTAATCGAGAACGAGATGTATGTGCCGTACGGGCATCACGATGTTTACCGCGGAGATGAGGTGGTTGGTGAAAAAAGATTTGATTTGCGTTTCTTCGAATCTGCTGGGACATACAAAATTTTTGAACTTGCAAGTCCTGTCTTGAAAGCTTTGAGCGATGGCTTGGTTCTTGTTGTTGATGAATTGGATAATAGTATTCATACGTTGATTTCAGAGTATATTGTTGAGCTGTTTAATAAAAATGCGCATAATCAAAAAAACGCACAGCTTGTTTTTACGACACACGATGTCGCGCTGCTGACGCCGGAAAACTTTAGGCGCGATCAGGTGTGGTTTTGTAATAAGGACAGGAAGGGGGCGACCGCTATGTATTCATTGGTTGAATTTGAGTCTAGTGCGATTAGGAATGAGACTCGTTTTGATAAATGGTATCTGAATGGCCGTTTTGGTGCCGTGCCCATTTTGCAGAAAGAAAAGTTTGAAAAGTTTATCAAACATAAAGAAGAGGTAGGTTGTGGCGAGGCGTAAGATTGGAAAGCGTAAAACTAAAAAAAGAATTTTTTTGGTGTGCGGCGCTGAGAAGACAGAGCCGAAGTATTTAGAAGACTTGGTGAGAGATTTGTGCTTTCCAGGACGTATGGTTGAGGTGAAAGTTAGGAAAACGAGAAGGGGTGATCCTGTCAGCGTCGTTAAATATGCGATGAAAGTGCGAGAAGATAAACAGGATGATGTTTGGGTCGTCATTGATAAAGATAATTTTGATCAGTTTGATAAAGCTTTTGAGTTGGCAAAGAGAGAAAATATAAAGATAGTATTGTCTTCTGTGTGTTTTGAGTTGTGGATTCTTTTGCATTTTTGTAAAAATGTGCGAGTATATGACGCATGCCATGATATATGCTCCCTGCTACTGCGGGAGCATATTGCAGGATATGCAAAGGAAATGGATGGATTGTATCAATGCGTTAAGTCTCGAATGAAAGATGCTAAAGAAAATGCGCGGCATCTTCGTCGATATAATAATGATGTAAATGGTAGTAAACCTGTGTATGAATATGAATGTTATACAGACGTCGATATCCTTGTGGATGATTTGATGGATTACCGCGCGACGTTAATAAAATGATTTTGGGGTCATTGATTTCCAAAACAACATGATGCCCGGCAGGTTTTATCCTGTCGGGCATCATGTTGTTTTGGGCGAGAAAAGAATTCGCAGGCCTGTCGTTCGGATTGCCTCAGTAACAAGCGGTTGAGTTGAGGGCTGTGTGGATTAGCGCAGTTAGCCTTTGTGCGTTACAGCAACACCCGGTAATCCACCCCCAGCGCATCACTCAGCTTCTTGGCGTTGGCCTTGCCGATGGGGCGCTTGCCGTTTTCCATCTCCGAGATATGGCGGCGGTTGATTCCTGTCTTCTCGGCGAGCTGGGCCTGTGTCAGGCCCTCGCGGTAGCGAGCGCCGGAGAGGAGGGTGCCGGGGTGGCGATTCGGGAAGACCTCGTTCGGGGTGAGCGTGTCGGAGACGTGGCAGCCCATGCGCTCAAGGGTTGCCTTGGCGTGCGTGGTATCCACCCCCGCCGGGCAGACGACGTAAAATGCGGTCTGTTCAGTAGAGAGCTTTTTCGTGAGTGCCGACATATGTCACCTCCACCAGTTTGATTTATCCGTCCACTTCCTGCCACACCGCCACGTAGGTGGGGTTTCCCTTCTTGAGGTGGCCGTGGTGGGTGAGCCGGACCAGCTTGCCATAATTCGGCCAGTTTCCTCTGGTCGGTCCCGCTATCTCGATTTCCGTCACCAGAAGGGCCAAGGCGCTTTGAACGCGTTTGGGCTACTGTCTGATATTCCTCTTTGTCCGTTTCGGAATGACCACCGTCCATGTTATGCGCTACGCCGTCGTTGTTTCCTTGTTTGCGTACTAAAGAATGGTACAAAGTCAAGAGAGCAATTCTGCTTTCGGCGTGCGTGAAGCTGCAGGGCGAGCTTCGCAAGCAGCTGGAATTGGACTTCAGCATGAAGGCCCGCATCTACGATCTGCGGCAGGTGCAGGAATTCCAGACTGTGGTGCTGGAGGAGATCGGGAAGGCGGCACCGGAGGTGCAGCGGCGCATCACCGAGCGGCTGGTGGAGGTCAACGCGGCGAGAAGCGCCCTGGAGTTCAGGGCTGGCTGCGGCATGTGATCGTATGGTCTGGCGGCTCGGGGTTTGGCGAAACCGTGTTACGCGGTGGCGAAATTCTCCCGAAATAACAGGGCGCGCCGAGGAGCGCGGCGGTTGATGCGTACAACATGCCGAATCGCAAGGCGTATTGAGCAATCTCAAAGTTAACTGAATGACCATTATGAGACAATGAGCAGTCCCGGATAGCACGGCCGGGCGCTGATTTTCAGGCGGAATTCGCCGTGGCGCGAGGCGTGCGGACGGCGGAAAGGGCGATGGACGTGGGTAGGCGAGTGGGCAGGTGAGTGGGCGAAGAGGCAGGGCAGGTGTCCGGGCGAAGAGGCGGCGGCGAGGCAGCGGCGGGACGTGGGCAGGCGTGTGTGCGTGCGCGCGGGCGCAGAGGCGACCGGACGGCGACTGGGCGCAGGACGGCGACCCACCCCACCCGAGCGCGCCGGTACCCGCCGCGCCATCCCCCCGGGGGTGATTGTTCGGCGAGGGTGAGGGCCGCTCGGAATTTTTCCCCGGATTTTTCTGGCCATCCCGGACGCAATGCGGCGGAAGGGCCTGCAAACGAGAGTGCCGCCCGTAGGCGGGGGCGGCGAGGGGAGTGGCGATGCGCGGCGGATATGGCGGCAGCAGTCTGCTCGGGGAGTTCACCAGCCGTCTGCAGGAGGCGACGGGGCATCATGATTTCGGCACTCGGCCGGAGAGCGTGGGCCTGTGGGCCGAACGCGGCGGGATTCGGCTGGACCGGGGCCGGTTCACTTTCGAGCGGCACGAGTACCTGCGGGAGCCGTACTCGGATGCGCATCCCCGGCAGGTGGAGATGAAGTGCGCCCAGATGGGCAACAGCGTGAAGGCCATGCTGACCACGTTCTACTGCGCGCGGTTCATGCCCTTCGTCGGCATCCTGTACCTGTTTCCGTCCAAGTCCGGCGTGGGCGACTTCGTGCGTTCGCGCGTGAACCCGCTGGTGGAGGAGAATCCCGACGAGATCGGCGTCCGCATGCGTGACACCGACAGCGTGGGCCTCAAGCGCATGTGCGGGACGAACCTCATCTTCCGTGGCACCAAATCGCCCGAGGGCCTGCGCTCCGACCCCTGCGACATGGTGCTCTACGACGAGTACGATCTCATGCCCGCGGGCGTCGAGGAGGCCGCCAAGGGCCGCCTTGGCCATTCGGATTTCAAGTGGGAGCGCTATCTCTCGAACCCGACCATCCCGGACTACGGCATCGACCGGCTTTTTCAGCTCTCGGACCAGCGCCACTGGCTGGTCACGTGCCCGAAATGCGGCGGCGAGGCGTGCATGGAGGACCATCCGCTCGAGGAAATTCTGTGGGAGACGGGCGACGGCGTCATCCGTCTCTGCCCCGCATGCCGGGACGCGGCGCTGGACGTCACGCGGGGGCGATGGGTGGCGAAGTATCCGAGCGTCACGGAGCTTCGCGGCTACCATTATTCGCAGCTCTTCTCGTCCTTCGTGGATCCGGCGGACATCCTGCATGGCTATCGCACCACGAAGAAGCCAGGGGACTTTTACAACTACGTCCTCGGGCAGCCGTACATCGAGGCCGAGAATCGTCTGTCGCGCGAGCAGATTCTTGCGTTGTGCGGGACGCACGGGGTGGAGCCGTCGGACCGCGGACCGTGCGTGATGGGCGTGGATCAGGGGCGCACGCTGCACGTCGTCGTAGCGCGGCGTTTCCCGGCGAGCGTGGTTTACCTCGGGACCTGCGGCGACTGGGAGGAGTTGGATCGGCTCATGGTCAGCTTCAACGTGGCGTGCTGCGTGGTGGACGCGCAGCCGGAGATGCGTCCGGCCCGCGCCTTTGCCCAGCGGCATCCGGGCAAGGTGTTCTGCTGCTTCTACTCGGAGCAGCAACGCGGCGGGTACGCGTGGAATGAGGGCAAGCAGGTGGTGACGGTCAATCGGACCGAAAGCCTCGACGACTCGCAGCATGTGTTGCTGGAGGGGACCGTGGCGCTGCCGCGGGTGTGCGGGGTGGTGGAGACCTTTGCCGCGCACTGCAACAATCTCGCGAAGAAGCTGGAGGAGCGCGAGGACGGGAGCAGGCGCTACGTCTACGTCAAGCTCTCGCCCGAGGACCATTTCCGCCACGCCATGAACTACATGACCGTGGCCATGCGGCGTTGCGAGGGAAGCTATTATGGCGACTGCGACATGGGGTGAGCGATGCGGCACATGACGCGCAGGGAATCGGCCATGACCGGCGTGTTCTTCGAAGGGGCGGACGGTCGGCGCTATCGGCGGGTGGCGGGCGGTCTGGCGTGGCCCGGACGCGGCAGGCCGGGGTTTCTCGTGGTGGTGGGCGAGGACCTGCACGAGGACGCGGACTTTGGCGTGCGGCACCTGCATCGTCTGGCGGAGAGTGCGCAGTGGCAGGGCGAATCCTTCATGCATCCGGAGCCGCTGCTTCGCTGTGCGCTCGAATTGTCGCGGCAGTGGCTTGTGCCCGTCTGGCATGCTCCACAGTCGATCTTCGAGCGCACAGCGCTTCGCGAGTTGAACGCGCAGCTGGAGCGCGACCGGGGCGCGCGGGTGCGGGTTGTCGCGCCGCCGCACTATTACGACGGCAACGCGCTCGTGCTCTACAACGCCATGGTCCGAAAGCGCGTGGCCACCCAGAAGACGCTCCATTTCGGCGAAAGCCTCATCCCGAATGACCTCGCGACGTTTCCGCCGGACCTCTCCGGAGTGGATTTCGACGACCACCCCCCGGCGGCCGCACTCTTCTGCGCCGTCGCCGCCCTCGACCTCACCCACCCCAGACCAGCAATCCGGCGCGGCAGGTCCGCAGGCCCGGCAGACGCAGTTGGAGGGTACTGATGCAGCAGCCGAGAATGATCTGCGGAAAACGCGAACTCATGAAGTTCTTCGGCATCGGCGAAAAGAAGCTCATGCGCTGGATCCGCGAATACAACTGCCCCGCCTACCCCGACGAACAGGGCCGCTACCGCGCGTGGAGCGGGGATTTGGCGAGCTGGTATCGTTTAACATTTCAAAGGCGGTGAATTGGGAGTGCGTGGGTATCACCTTTGAGAAATTTATGGCCTTTGGTGCTTTTGTGCATTTGTGTCGATAGTGAGTTGTAATTGTGGGGTGCTCTGATTGGTTGCATTAAGCGCGCTCGTTAGATATCTGTTTGTCGTTTTTTGTTTCGATAAGCTACTAAGCGGCATGGAGAAGGCGTAATGAGCGATCAGTTTGGCATGCTTTGTTCGGTTTTAGTGATCACCATTGGATTGCTTGTATTCTTTATTGGTGAGAGGAAAAGATTGAACAAAGCTTTGAAAGAGGCAGAGCAAAAAGTTTCTGTAATATTTGATGAATTGAATTTGGTAAAAAATGAATTAATTGTAAAATCTGAACAGGCATTGGTAGATTGCGAAGAGTTAAAAATCCTACGTAAATATAAGGGGATACTAAGCGCAGAAGCTGAATCTTTGCGCATTAAACGAGAAGCACAGGATGTTTTGAGAGAAGCGAAGGAAAAGTCTTTAAGAATGGTGCAAGAGATTGAATCTGATAAGCAAAAGATTTTATTAGGTGCGAAAGAAGAAGCGGAGCAATCGCGCAATATTTGTCGATCACAACTTGATGATGCGAAAAAACAGATTCAAACCATGCGAAGAGACGCAGAGGTAGATAAAAATAGAATTTTATCAGATGCAGCCGACGAGGCAAAACGGCTACGGGATAAAGGGCAAGGGCAGTTGGATCAGGCTAGGAAAAATGCGCGTCGAATCAATCAAGACGTTGCACTCAAGAAAAAAGAACTACTTGCGGAAACTAGAGCAGAAACGAAGAGATTGCGTGAGGTAGAACAGATACGTCTGGAGCAGGCAGCTGAAACTGCGCGTCGCATCGTCGCCGAGGCCAAAGACGAGGCTGAACGTATAGCAGGAGATGCATACAAGGCGAAAGGCAAGGCCGAAATGTATGCGAAGACTGTGCAGGCCATGCGCAATATGATTAATGGTTATGGCGACGAATACCTTGTGCCGAACCGGAGTGTGCTCGATATCCTTGCTGATGAGTTTGAGTATAAGCAGGCCGGAGAAGAACTGAAGAAAGCACGCAAGCATACACGGGAAATGATTAAACAGGGGCTTGCCGCTACATGTGAGTATGTAGAAAAATATAAGAGAGAAACCGCAATTAGGTTCGTGCTTGATGCCTTTAACGGTAGGGTGGATACTGCACTTTCAAAAGTTCGGCATGATAATCTTGGTAAGCTTAAGCAAGAAATTTTAGACGCATTTAATTTGGTCAACCGCACAGGGGAAGCCTTTCGAAATGCGCGCATTGAACCTCAATATCTTAAAGCGCGCCTTGATGAATTGCGTTGGGCAGTGACGACGCAAGAACTTAAGCTTGAAGCGAATGAAGAGCAACGTCGTATCAACGAAATAATGCGTGAAGAAGAGAAAGCACGACAAGAATATGAAAAAGCAAAGAAGGAGGCAGAGAAAGAAGAAAAAAGTATCATTGGCAAGATGATGAAGACGCAAAAGGCACTCGAACAAGCGAACGAAGAGCAGCGTGAGGTGTTTGAGCAACAGCTGCAAGAGTTGCAGGAAAAGTTGGCAGAGGCGGAAGCCAAGAATGCTCGGGCACTTTCCATGGCTCAACAGACACGGTGTGGTCATGTCTATGTTATCTCGAATATTGGTTCATTCGGTGAAGATATATACAAAATCGGAATGACACGTCGTCTTGAACCTCTTGATCGTGTGCGCGAGCTTGGTGATGCCAGTGTTCCATTCCCATTTGATGTTCACGCCATGCTGTTCAGCGATGATGCTCCGGCACTTGAAAATGCTTTGCACCATGTATTCAAAGCTGAACAGATCAATCTTGTTAATAATCGAAAGGAATTTTTCAAGGTTGGGATAACTCAGATACGAAAGGCTGTTGAGCGGATGGGCGTAGAAGCCCATTGGACTATGCATGCTGAGGCGTCGCAGTATAAAGAATCAGAGGTGTTGCGCAAGGCTTCCTTAAATCCAGAGGAGGTTATCTCGGCAGCATAATCCATTTGTATCAACATTGTTGCGTATTATGGGGCGATCAAATAGAGATACTCGTCAATGTGACCTGATAGGTTATTAGGGTTACTCGGTTAGTCCTCGGACAGATATCCCCCCTTGCGCCTGAAGCGATTATCCGTCATAATCGCTTCAAAATATGAAGCGATTGGAGTGGGGAATGCCTCGGTATATCTGGGAACAGGATGGATGGCCTGATTTGACGTGGGATTCCGGGCAGTTGCTTGGGCCGCTTTCCGAGTGCCGAAGGCGGCAGGGGCGGTTGCAGGCTCGGTTTGAGAGTTCGGGACTGGCGGAGGATCTCAAGGCGCAGGCCGAGACGCTCGAAGAGGACGCCGTTCAGACGGCGGCGATCGAAGGGGAGCGGCTCGACCGGGAAATGGTCCGTTCTTCCGTGGCGACGCATCTGGGATTGGAGCAGGGCGGTCTGCGGCCTGCGGATCGGGCTACGGACGGACTGGTGCAGGTCCTGCTGGACGCGACCAGAAACCACGGCGAACCGCTGACGGCGGAGCGTATCTGCTCTTGGCACGCGGCGTTGTTTCCGACGGGTCAGTCGGGGCTTGGGCGCATCGTGGTCGGGGCGTGGCGACAGGAGCGCATGGAAGTTGTGTCCGGACCGATCAATCGGCCTCGGGTGCATTATGTCGCGCCGCCACCGGAAGCGCTTGAAGCCGAGATGGCATCATTCATTGCGTGGTGGAACGGCAGCAGGACGACCTTGGACGGGGTTCTCCGTGCGGGGCTGGCGCATCTGCGGTTCGTGACCATTCATCCCTTTGATGACGGAAACGGGCGCATCGCCCGTACGCTCACAGACATGGCTCTCGCGCAGGACGAGAATCGCCCATTCAGGCATTACAGCCTTTCCGCGCAGATCATGAGCTGTCGCAAGGACTACTACGAAGTCCTCGAACGGACGCAGAAGAGCGGGTGCGACGTCACCGCGTGGCTTCTCTGGTTCGTCGAACAGGTCGGTTCATCCGTGGACAACGCCGAGCGGACGATGGAGCGGGTTCTGCTCAAGGCCGAGTTCTGGCGTCGGCACGTTTCGACGCCGATGTCGGACCGTCAACGCAAGGTCGTCAACAGGCTGCTGGATGCAGGCCCCGGCGGATTCGAGGGCGGACTCACCAACCGCAAGTACGGCGGCATGACCAAGACCTCGCGGGCAACCGCGTACAGGGAAATTGCCGATCTGGTCGAGAAGGGCGTCCTTGCGCCGCGTGAAGCCGGAGGCCGGAGTGTCGCCTATGATCTGGTGTGGTAACCCCATCGCCGAGAGGCGGTGAGGATTCGCTTCGTCTAGCCGCTGAGTTCGGCATTCCCCCTTTCCCTCCTTTTTTCCCCATTTCCACCTCCCCCACCTAGCCGGTGCGCGTTCTGCGTTCCGGTTGCGATTCCTGAACCATGTCAAGCCCCTATCTGCGCATTCCAGCGTTCTCTGGCGGTCTTCGTCGATAGCCCCCTGAAAACTCCGTGCTAGAAGTCTGGCTGAATGGTCGGCCCGGCTTTTCGCGTGCCGTTGGTGCGTGGGCGGGGTGCGGGGAAAGCTGGCCGGGCTGTACAAGATTCGTCCGCAGGTCGTCCGATTGCGACAGGCCAACGATGTCGAGGTCGCCGCGCACGAGATTGCCCACCACATTCAGGAGCAGGGGCTTATGCCCCTGCCGTCGGTCATGCCGGAGGAGGTGCGGCGGTTGGCCTATGCCGGGGCCACGGATCTAGACAGCGAGGGTTTCGCGGAATTCGTGCGGTTGTGGATCACGAATGAGGCCATGGTGCGGGAGGCCGCTCCGAATTTCTGTCCGCTGTTCGAGCGTAGCCTTGCCGAGCGTCCGGAGCTGATGGATTTGCTCTCGCGCGTTCGGCAGCAGTGGGAGGAATGGCTGGCGCAACCGGACGTGGCAAAGGTCCTGTCCCTTATCGATCATGACGGCGGCAGGCGACGGCGCTGGTTCCCGACGTTCAACGACATCTATACGCAGGTGGTGGACGAGCTGCGTCCGTTCAAGGTGCTGGCCGACATGGCGGCCGAGCGTCGGGGCGGCAGCCTCGCTGCGGAGCGCAATCCGTACCTTCTGGCATGGGCGCTGCGCGGCTGGGTGGGCAAGGCGGAGCATTTCCTCAAGTGGGGCACGTTTCGCATCGGCAGTGAGGGCTACGAGGTGACGGGACCGTCCCTGCGCGAAATCCTGTTGCCCATCGAGCGTCAGGGCCTGCGCCGCCAGTTGGACGCATTTCTCGTGGCCAGACGCGCCCGCACGGATTCTCGGGTGTCCGGCGGATTCAGGAGCATCGTCCCGCAGGAGGTCTGGGGGAATGTCGTCGAGGAAATCGGTGCCGCGCATCCGGACGTGGTCACCGCCGCAGATCAGCTTGGCGGGTACTGCGACGCGCTGTTGGAACTGCTGGTGGACAGCGGGCGAATTTCCGTGGAGAGCGCGGATTTCATCCGTCGAAACAACCTCTTCTATACGCCGCTGCACCGCGTGGTGGAGCACGAGACGCCATCCGCGGCTGGCACATCGCGTCGGCGTTTCGGGAACCTTTTTTCGCCGGTGAAGCGGCTGCGCGGAAGTTCGCGCGACATCATCCCGCCCACGGAATCCATCCTTCGCAACACCTACGCCTTCATGAACGTCGCCGAGCGCAATCGCGTCGGGACCGCTCTCATCGAACTGACGCGCGTGGAAGGGCTTGGTGGCATGATCGAGGCCAAGCCGCTGCATCTGAAGGTCAACCGCGTCACCACCCGCGAGGCGCTGGACCAGCTGGTGCAGATGCTTTCGGGCATGGGCGGGAAGCTCGGGGATTATGCGGAGGTCGTCGCGTCGCTCGTGGCGGACGTGGCGACCGTGGACCGGGTGCTCACCATCGTGACCGACCCCGCCTTCCTGCGCGAGGAAGGCCTGCCGGGGGTGGAGGCAGTGCTGAAGAAGAACGGCCTGCGTGTCGAGGATCTTCAGCGTCTGGCGACTTTCTTTCAGACTTTCCGGCCGGATTTCCACCGCACGGGGCCGGGCGAGGTCCTCTTCTACCACCGGGGGCGCCCATACCTTGTGGAGCTTGATTCGACGCTTTACCGCGCCGTGCAGGGGCTGAATCCCGAAGCGCCGAGCCTGCTCCTGCGGATTCTCTCGCTTCCTGCGTCCATCCTGCGCGCCGGGGCGACGCTCGCGCCGGAGTTCGCGCTACGCAATCCCGGGCGCGACACCTTCGAGGCCTTCCTCAATTCCGACGAACTGCACGTTCCGTATTTTTCCATGATGCGCGGGTTGTTTCACGTCCTGCGGCGCGACGAGGCCTACAAGCGCTTCTACGCCAGCGGCGGGGCGCACGGGGCGCTTGTATCGCTGGATCGGGATTATCTTTCCAGAAATCTGGAAGACCTGCTGGCCGAGCGGTCGCGCCGGGTGGGGCGTCTGGTCCGGCATCCGCTGGATGTGCTGCGCGCGTTTTCCGAGGCCACGGAGGAGGCGACGCGCGTTGCCGATTTCGAGGCGCGGACCCGGCGCGATCCGAGCGGGGCAGGGCACCTGAAGGCGGCCATCGCTGCGAGGGATCTGACCATCGATTTCTCGCGCGGTGGGGCGAAGACGCTGGCCATGAACATGCTGGTGGCGTTCTGGCGCGCGACGGTGGGCGGTACGGACCGGATGGTGCGGGCCATGCGCTCGAATCCGAAACGCTACGCCGCGCGGGCGTTCATGGGCATCACCCTGCCGAGCATTCTGCTCTGGCTCGCGCAGAAGGACGACCCGGTCTATCAGGAACTCAAGGCGTGGCGGCGGATTCTGTTCTGGAACGTCGTGGTGCGGCCGCAGGGCGCGAAGCCCTATGTGCTGAGCCTACCCAAGCCGCACGCGCCGGGGATTCTGTTCGGGAGTTTCCCGGAAATGGTGCTGGACTGGATGGATCGGGACGATCCTGAGGGGCTGGCCGAGGCTGGCAGGGCGTTTCTGGAAAGCATGTGGCCGGGCATCATGCCCACGGGGTTGACGCCGTTCGTGGAGTGGTGGGCCGGGCGGAACTGGTTTTTCGACCGCCCGACGGTGCCGCGCGGCAAGGAGGAACTGGAGCCGGTGCTGCAGTACGGTGCGCACACGCCGGAGACGCTGAAGCTACTGGCGAGGGCCATGCACGAGGTGCCGGGCCTGCGCGAGATAGGCTCTCCGGCCAAGCTGGACAATCTGGTACGCTCGCTCACGGGCGGGCTGGGGCGGCTGACGCTGGAGGGGCTGGATGCGCTACTTGAGGCGTCCGGCGTGGCGGACATCCCGCCCGAGCCGCGCCGCAGCTGGCAGGACATCCCCGGAATCCGAGGGCTGGTGCGTGAGTTTCCGGCGTCGGGATCGCGGTCGATGGAGGTCTTTTATCGGCATTACAACCAGCGGAGGCGAACGATCGAAAGCGCCAAACAGCGCGCCGGGCTATGCGGAAGCGGCGTGCGGGTGGCGATGCCCGCCGACCTGCAGACCATGGACAGGGCCGCGCGAGCCTTGACGCTCCTGCGGCGCATGGCGTGGCGCATCGAGGAGGACCGGAGCGCGTCGCCCGAGGCGAAGCGTGAGGCGCTCGACGCCATCCATATCCAGATGATCAACATCGCCCGCGAGGGCATCGGCAAGCCGCCGATCAGGGAGAATGCCCATGGGACGCAGGATAATACGCCCAACCCTTCCCCTCGACTTCGGCCCCGGAGTCCCGAGGGAGAAACGCCTTGAACTCTGGATGCGCGACCACGGCCTGACCTTTAAGGACATCGCCGCCCAACTCGGCGTCCATCACACTTGGCCCGGCAAGGTCCTCGTCGCCAAAACGGAAAAGCTGACGCCGGAACGACGGCGTCAGCTCGTGGAAATCGTGGGACTGCCGGAGGAGTTGGTGTGAGGGGGGCCTAGTAGCTCACGTTTAGCTTGCCTCATAACTTTGCAGTAGTAGCGGCTTTGCGTGTGCGATGTCTTCTTCGTTGCGGATAGTTATTTCCATTGAGCCGGTTCCGAAATGCCCGATTTTGCTTACGTCACGAAGGAAACCGGGTTGTTCAGGATGCGCCTCTGGGACAAGGTTGACGTAGACAAGGAGACATTTTTTTTGCGGGCGAAGTTCCACGCAGGCGAAATTTTTGATGCGAGTGAAAGCGAAGTAGAATTTGAGCGTGCGGGATTGTATGTCGTCGCCAATGCTGAGGAGATAGCTCTCAAGTGCAGAGTAGAGTGCTTGTAATTCGGGTGTGGACTCTTCGAGAATTTGTGTCACATGTTTGTAGATGTGCTTTTTCCCACTCGAGGCTTCATCGTGGCTCTTGCCGGTCGATATGTATTCTGATGGTGATGCAGTAGTCGCATTTACCATTTCAAGCAGTAAGAAGCCTTCATGATAATGGCGGTAGCGGATGAGCTCGATGTTTCTGTTGATCTGTTCAACTGCGTGTTCGTCATAGCGCGTGAAATCTCGAGCGATGCATATGAGTCGAGGTGAAGACCATTCAATGCCTTCGGCTTTATCTTTGCTAAGATTCCGGTGAACCAGAAGTTCAAATTCCGCCTTATGATCCATAAGCCAATCGAGATAGAATAAACCCTGATTTATTACATTCTCGTTCATGCTTCGTTTGTATTCTATGATGACGGGACATCCGTTTTCATCAATTCCGAGCGAGTCGATGCGCCCGCGCGTCTTGAGTCCTGTTGAGTACTCCGTTGCAAGAAAAAATATGCCTAGAAACGTCACCATGTTGCGTTCAATGATGGTTTGAAGACGCTTTTCTATGTCCACACTTCGTGCTTCTAAGGCTGTTGCTGTCTGATCGCTGACTTGAAAAAGTTTAATATCGCTCATGGAATGAACCTGTATGTTGATAATGGATTTGTACGGTTCAATTGTCTTTTTTATTTTTGGATGACACTATACATTCGTGTATGCAATGGAATAAATGACGATTCTTAAGGTGCAAACTTGTGCGTTAGGTAAAGGCGGTCAACACCGGTAATAGATCTGATAGAAAACAGACAAAACAAAGTGGATGGTTGTGCTTAAGCTTCCGTCGTGTTTTGAATCTGTTGGCGAATGAAAAAGTTTGTACATCCAAATGCGGCATTATGACCCATGGCGATGCAGCTATGACGATTTGGATCCTGGAGTTGACTCTTATTTTGTTTCGCTTGGTGAAAGCTTCCATTCACGATTATTCTTGTCGGCAGGCTGCAAAATGCCTTTGTTACGCAGCTGCTGTCCGGCCCACCGAACGTCATATTGCCAAGTATAAAACAGGTTTCCGGACGATTGGAGTTCATTTTTGTGATTGTCCCAGATATACTTACAGATATCTAAGATAAAAGCCTTTCTGTTCAGAGCTTCTAAAGCTTCGATAATGAGTTTTTGTAAATCGTGTCGAGTCATGGCGCATCTCTTGTAATATGCCAATTTTATGAAGTATTTTGATTATAGAATATGCGCCGAATGTATGCCAGTCAATCTTTTAGATTATGACGAATCCAGTGATCCTGCCACACAAAAGTGAAACACCAGTTGAACCACTATCCTGACAAGCAAACAGGAGCAGTGGATGAGCAGGAATCGCAGGACGTACGATGCGGAGTTCAAGCGGAATGCCGTTCGGATGGTCGAGGAATCGGGACGGGCGGTAGCTCGGATTGCGCTGCCAGACCTATCGCCGATTCGTCGTGACGACGGACTCGAAACATGCCGACCAGATTGCTCCCAAACTGCTCAATCGAGAATTCACAGTATCCGCCCCCAACACCGCTTGGGTCACAGATATCACCTATCTCAAGGTCGGCCGGAAAAGGCATTATCTCACGGTTTTCATCGACCTGTTCTCGCGCATTATCGTTGGGTGGGATTTGAGCGATTCGCTCGAAAGACATTCGGCCATAAGGGCTTTTCACAAGGCCCTTGCGCGAAGGAAGCCGTCACCCGGCCTTCTGGTCTACAGTGACAGGGGAATTCAGTTCGCCAGCTACGATTTTCGAGCGGAACTGAAACGGCATGGCTGCGTCCAGAGCATGAGCCGTAAAGGGAATTGCTGGGACAACGCCGTGGCAGAATCGTTCTTCCACACTCTCAAGACCCAATTCATCCTACATCGGCGGTTTTCAGGCCGTCTTGAGGCGGAACTGGCGCTGTTTTAATAAATCGAGGCCTACTACAACCGAAGGCGGAGACATTCCTCAAATGGCTGGATGTCCCTGCCGAATTCGAGAAACAACACGTTATGAAGGAAGTGGCTTAACTGGTGGTCCACTTTTGTGTGGCAGGATCAGGATATCAAGCCGACAATGAGGTATATTCATCTCCTGCCAGATGCCGGCGGGAAAGCCGCCGCAATAATTGTAGCAAGCATACTTTAATAGGAAAGCTAGTTGCCATTCTAAGCAAAAGGACATATCTCCATCATAATTTTTCAACAGCAATACTTCGCATAGGAGACACCAATGGGAGATACTATTAACATCTTAGCCGATTCGTTAGATGAACTGGCGGAAGCCATTGAATCTACAAATTCCAACGGACACACTTTCATCGAAAAACACGGGTGGAATCAACCCGCAATCAACGCAAAAGAATTGCAGAGTCTTGTTTTGGAGTTCAGGAGGAAAGTCGACGAATGCCAAAACAGCATTAACGAAAATGTGGATAATGAAGTTATCCAAGAAGCAGCTAGACGATTCGATCTCATAAGACAGCAGTCCATACCTCAAATAAACTCGAACCCGGTTCCTATTATATTATCAATACAGACCACAATTGGCTACTACACGACGATAATGATCCCACAATATCCATGGGAAATAGACGACGGTAAATACCTTCCAACAAAGATACGAAACAGACTTCGGTCTATTCAGGCAGACATAAATGACATTGCCCCAAAAAAGGAACGCCTCAAGGAACAAATACTTCTTATTAGCGAGGCAACAGAATCCGCAGAAAACATTCCAACAAGCCTGCAAGACCTCAGAGAGGCACAGGAAGAAATAAAGAAAATCAACAAGCGATGCGTCGAACTACTTGCAGAAGTAACGGAAAAAACAAATCAAGTTGAAAAAAAGCACGAAACTGTTTGCAACTGCGAAGAAAAAACAAATGCAATTGTCGAAAAGTGCGAAGAAGCATACATGATCACAACAACAAAGGGACTTGCAGCAGCATTTGATCAACGCGCAACAGAGTTGATGAGATCGATGAGATGGTGGGTTGGAGGTCTTGTATGCTCCCTTGCAACAGCAGTAATTATCGGAAAAAACAGATTCGACACACTTCAACCGATACTAGACGCTCCTAATCCAAGCTGGGGCACAGTCTGGATGCATGTTATCCTTTCAATAATAGGAGTAGGCGCTCCAATTTGGCTAGCATGGCTATCAACCAAGCAGATCGGCCAACGATTCAAGGTTGCAGAAGACTATGCATTCAAGGCCTCTACAGCAAAAGCATACGAAGGATACAGGAAGGAAGCCGTCAACCTCGATAAAGATTTCTATTCTAGATTATTCAATGCAGCATTAACTCGCCTTGAAGAGGCCCCATTGCGATTAATCGAAACTGCCGTCCACGGAAGCCCAATGCAAGAATTCATTGATTCGAAAGGATTCAAAAATTTATTAGACAAGGGATCAGAATTCACCAACAGCATCAAAGCAAGCATAGACAAGGCGTCATCCTCCTTAGAAAATTTCACCAAAAAACCCAAGGACGGCTCCGAGTAGCATTCACCTTGCGCCTATCGGGATATGGCCCATGTCGACTATGGCCTTGTCGTCACTCCCTGCTTCAACAAGGCTTGAAAGGCTAGACCACCTCGACTAGCCGATGTCAGCCACACCTACGACAGAACCGTAGCCGACTTGGGACTCAACGAAGGTGTCAACGACAGCGCAGACAAAGTGATCCTGTTACTGATCCTGCCACACAAAAGTGGACCACCAGTTAAGCCACTTCCATCATAACGAGCTGTTTCTCGAATTCGGCAGGCGACATCCAGCCATTTAAGGAATATCTTCGCCTTCGGTTGTAGTAGGCCTCGATGTATTGAAACAGCGCCAGTTCCGTCTCAAGACGCTCTGAAAACCGCCGATGTCGGATGAAGTGGGTCTTAAGGGTGTGGAAGAAGGATTCTGCCACGGCGTTGTCCCAGCAATTCCCTTTGCGGCACATGCTCTGGACGCAGCCGTGCCGTTTCAGTTCCGCTCGAAAATCGTAGCTGGCGAACTGAATTCCCCTGTCACTGTGGACCAGAAGGCCGGGTGACAGCTTCCTTCGCGCAAGGGCCTTGTGAAAAGCCCTTATGGCCGGATGTCTTTCGAGCGAATCGCTCAAATCCCACCCAACGATAATGCGCGAGAACAGGTCGATGAAAACCGTGAGATAATGCCATTTCCGGCCGACCTTGAGATAGGTGATATCTGTGACCCAAGCGGTGTTGGGGGCGGATACCGTGAAGTCTCGATTGAGCAGATTGGGAGCAATCGGTTCGGCATGCTTCGAGTCCGTCGTCACGACGAATCGGCGAGAGGTCTGGCAGCGCAATCCGAGCTGCCGCATGTGCCGAGCAACCCGCTGCCGATTTACATGCCGGAATTCGGTCTCGGCACGCAGATCGGCAGTGATCATGGGACTGCCGACGCATCCCGAATGCTCTTCGTAGAGTTGGAAAATTCGATGACGCAGCCGTGTCGTCTCGGCGGTCCGTCGTGACGGCCTGCGGCCTATCCATGCATAATATCCGCTCTTGGAAACCTTGAGCGCGTGGCACATCCTCTTCACCGAAAACTGCGAGCGGTGGTCCCTGATGAAACAGAATTTCATTTTGGTGCCTTGCTGAATATGGCCAATGCTTTTTTTAATATATCCCGGTCAAGTTCGGCATCCTTGAGCTGCTTTTCAAGTTTCCGAATCCTGCGCTGCTCATCCGTGAGGGCCTCCTTGCCCTGGCCTGGAAATGCGACTTGCCCTTGACCGAGCATCTCACGCCGCCAGCGATAGATGAGATCCACTCCAATCCCTAGGCTCTGCGCAACCTCGGACGCCGCCCGTCCTGATTCCTCGACCATCCGAACGGCATTCCGCTTGAACTCCGCATCGTACGTCCTGCGATTCCTGCTCATCCACTTCTCCTGTTTGCTCGTCAGGATAGTGGCTTAACTTCGTGTCCACAACTCCGTAGCAGGATCAGTATTGCCTCGTCTATTCACGCGGCCAAAAATAATCCCCGACGCTGCCGTCGGGGCGATGAACCTTCAGGTGTCGTTGTCGTGCGGCTGGGAAGCCTTTGTGTTGCGTGGTTCATTTCTGCGTATGGGAAACTGGGAGCTGCATAATTATTCAAACCTGTTTCATGGTCAAGGCGTGTAGCCCTTGATAATCGAGACATGTTTAGAGATGCATGAACGAGGCAGACTCGCCCTCAACATTCAACACGTTTTTAGAATTTGACAGCCAACGGACGCAAAACGTCTCCGACAAGAAATCTATCATCGCGATCCCTGATAATGGCTTGCGGTCGTGTTTTTAGGGCGGGCTGGTGTTGGAGGGGGCGGGGGCTAAGTGGGTTTTTTCGTGGAGGAGCGATGAGCCGTGCGGCGGTTCGGTTTTCTATCGAAAATCCATAGGGTGAAGCGTGAAGTCGGTGGAGTCAGGCGGATATGTTGGCGTGTATTTTTTGCGCGCGGCATCGGCGTTTTCCACCTAGTCGTACGCTGGATGTCGAATGCAGCGCGAAAAAGGTGTGGACGCGAGACGAATGTGATTCGCCTCGCGTCCGATGTTGAGCGTCCGTTGTGATTTCGCAGTGTTACAGATGGTCGCGATGGTGTTGACTCGGTGTAGGATTCACTGCGAAATGTGTTGTTATTTTGAGCTGTTGCGTGATTTTTGCCAGGTTCGACTCCCTTCCCGGCTACCACTGATATTACAAGGGTTTACAGCAACAAAACAGGTTGCCGTAGACCCTTTTGTTTTGCCCAAAATTCATTCCAGGCCCACCGTAATTTGCGCGTTGGTCCGCGTTTGTTGTTTGGCCCCCGTTGAAATCCCCGAAAGGGCGATGCGCGAGGTGTTTCACGGCGGGATGCCCCCGTTGTGGAACTGGATGCAATCATGCTGCGGTCCGGGATTATTGGCATTGATCGCTAGGCCGCATCGGCGTACACGGGATGACGATTTCATTCCGGGTGCTGCCCGTTTTTTGGAGGGAGATTCATGTTCGCGTCTCGAATCGCACTGTTGGCGCTCTTTTTCGCTTTTGTCCTTCTCTGTGGATGTGGCGGGCGTGCCGTTTCGACATCCGGGCCGTTCGGTTCCGCGACGTTGCTTCACGCTCTGTGGGACGACGCGCAATTGGCGGGGAGCGAGGGCGATCTGCGGCGCGTTGCACTTGATCAGCCCGATTTGACCCCGCCGTTACGCACGCAGCCGCTTCGCGTCCTGCCGCCTGTGCCGTCGGTGCAGCAGCACGTTATTCGGCGGGTGGAGCCTGTGGATGGGCGCAAGGTCGTGGCGCTGACCTTCGATCTGTGCGAGCGGGCAGTTCACAGAACGGGCTATCAGAAGGACGTGGTCAATTTTCTGCGCGCGTCTGGTGTGAAGGCGACGTTTTTCGCCGGGGGCAAGTGGATGCGTTCCCATCCCGAGAAGACGATGCAGCTTATGGCGGATTCGCTGTTCGAGCTGGGCAACCACGCGTGGACACACGGGAATCTGGCCATCATGGATGAGGCCGAGGTGCGCCAGCAGATGGACTGGACGCAGGCCCAGTATGAATTGCTGTACGAAGCGTTGCAGACGCGGGCCGATGCGCAGGGGCTGAGTGATGAATTTTGCCACGTCCCGGCATCGATTCGGGTGATGCGTCTGCCGTACGGGCGTGGCGACGTGCGGACGGGAGCCATCCTCGCAGCCATGGGCTTGCCCATGATCCAGTGGTCCGTGACTGGCGAGTACGATGAGCGTGAGCGCACCATCGAGCAGCTTGTGGCGTGGAATCTGGAGCAGATTCGACCGGGTGCGATCGTTTTGATGCACGCCAACACCGTGCCGCAGAAGACGAATGATCTGGTGCGCAGGCTGGTTCCGGAATTGCGCAGGCGCGGCTACGAGTTCGTCACGGTCAGTGAGCTTCTGGCGCTGGGCACCGCCGTGACGGTGACCGACGGCTATTTCGAGCATCCTGGTGACAATCTGGACCTCGATGGGTTGTTCGAGGGCAAGGGGACGCTTGGGCGTGCGAAGTAGCGCCATGTGATGGCAGAGCGGAGTTGGAGATAGTTCATCTTCTGACTTCAATATTTGAATTTTGTTCTTGGTATGTTGCAGGGGTGCGGTGCCGCGATATGGCACCGCGCCCTTTTGTTTGTGCCTTGTTATAGTATAATAGCGCTTTTCTTTGGGCGGCGTATCCGTCGAACCATTCCGCAAGCCGGGCTGAGTGATCAGCCCGGCTTTTTTGTGTTGTGGGATTGCTGTGCGACGAGAAGAGGATTTGCCATCTGGCACATGTGACACGAGGCGTGTCCGTTTGCTGCTACTCACATCGTGTCGCAACGATGAAGGGCTGCAGAGGCCATGGGTTGTGATTCGTTTCGAATGCGGCAGTCGTGCCGCGTGATTCGTGAAGAAATGGAGAACGCAATGTCCGGCAATGGATGCGAAGAGAATGTGATTTCGATCGTGCACGACGCGGTTGTCGAGGCCTTTGCCGCTTCGTTTCCTGACGTGACGGTCGTTTCCAATTCCGATGGCGGGGAGACCGTCGCAATGCCCGTGATTTGGTTGAATCTCGTGAAGGTGTCTCGGGGCGTCGTGATTGGCGACTGCGGGGGGCATCTTCCGCTTCGTTGCGGATGGGTGGCTCGGGTGAAGGTCGCTTCGCGTACTCCGGAGGATATTTTGCGACTCCGGTCGCTCGTTTCGCGGGTGCTCACGTTCGTGGACGGCAATCGGTTCGGTGTCGCCGGGAATCCCGCGACATTTCAGCTTGCGGAGCAGGCGTCTGACGTCGCGGATGGATGCGGCTGGCGCGTGGAGTTCGAGCAGGTGGTGTTCGTTGGGGCGTCTGTGTGGGACGGCGAGGGTGTGGTGCCCTCGGAGGTGCGGGTGTCGCACTCGCCGCTCATCGGCGCGGCGCACGAGGACAAGTACGTGGAGGTCACCGATGGATTTCCGGGCATCTGACATGGAGCGGCGGCTGGCGTCGCTCATCCGCTTCGGCACGGTGGCCGAGGCGGACTATGGTGCGGCCCGCGTGCGCGTGGCCATGGGCGGGGCCGTCTCGGACTGGCTACCGTGGCTGACCCTTCGCGCCGGGAACGACCGCACGTGGTGGGCACCGGAGGTGGGCGAGCAGGTGCTCGTGCTGTCGCCTTCTGGCGAACCCGCGCAGGGCGTGGTGTTGGGCAGCATCTTTCAGGCCGCGCACCCCGCGCCCGCCGTGGTGCCCACGGTGGACCGCCGGGTGTACGCGGACGGCGCGGTCATCGAGTACGACCGCGAGGCGCACCGCCTGCACGCCCTTGTTCCGGGCGATGTGGTGGCCGAGGTTTCGCGCGATGTGAACGTGCGCGCCGGTGGCCGCATCAGCGCAACGGCCGGGGCGGGCGTGGAGATCACCGCCCCGCGCATCACCTTGAACGGCGTCATCTTCCTCAACGGTCCGTTGACGCAGGGCGGCGGCTCTGGCGGCGGCAGCGCCATCTTCAACGCCGCGCTGCACGCCAAGGGCGACATCACCACCGATGCCGATGTGACGGCTGCCGTGTCCCTCAACGGGCACGTGCATCCCTGCCCGCACGGTGGCGAGACCGGAGGGCCGAAGTGATGCGCGGCATGAACGCGACCACGGGCCGGGAGTTGTCCGGCATTGAGCATCTGCGGCAGTCCGTGCGCGACATCCTGACCACGCCCATCGGCTCGCGCGTGATGCGGCGGGATTACGGCTCGCGGCTGTTCGAGCTGGTGGATGCGCCACTGAACGGCGCAACGCTGGTGGAACTCTACGCCGCCACGGCCGAGGCCCTCGCGCGGTGGGAGCCGCGCTTCCGGCTGACCCGCGTGAGCGCCGAAGCCACAGGGGCCGGGCATGTGAGCCTCGATCTGGTGGGCACCTACCTGCCGGACGGACGTGAGATCAGCATGGAGGGGATCATCGTATGAGTGGTTTTTCGGACATTGATCTGTCGCGGTTACCCGCGCCCCGCGTGGTGGAGACACTGTCTTTCGAGAGGGTGCTCGCCGCGATGCGCGCGGACCTCGTGTCTCGCGATCCTGCCTACACGGCACTTTTGGAATCCGACCCCGCGCTCAAGGTGTTGGAGGTGGCGGCCTATCGCGAGGTGCTTCTGCGCCAGCGCGTGAACGATGCGGCCCGGGCCGTGATGCTGGCCCACGCCGTGGGGAGCGATCTGGACAACCTTGCGGCGCTGGTGCCGCTGACGCGGCGGGTGGTGGACCCCGGTGATCCGGATGCGCTGCCGCCCGTGCCGCCGACCATGGAGAGCGATGCGGAGTTTCGCCGCCGGGTGCAGCTTGCACCCGAGGGCTTCAGCACGGCGGGGCCGGACGGGGCCTACCTGTTCCATGCCCTGAACGTGCCGGGAGTGAAGGACGCCGCAGTGTCCAGCCCTGCGCCGGGCGAGGTGCTGGTGCATGTGCTTGGTCTGGGCGGGAACGGTACGCCCGACGAGGTTACGCTGGGCGCGGTGCGCGCCGCCCTCTCGGCTGCAGAGACGCGGCCTTTCACGGACCATGTGGAGGTGCGTGCGGCGGAGATCGTTTCCTACGAGGTGCGGGCCACGCTCTATGTGCAGCCGGGGCCGAGTTTCGAGGCCGTGAAGGTGGTGGCTGGCCGGACCTTGGCTGCCACGGCAGCGGCCAGTCACGTACTGGGCGCGGGCATGGCGTTGTCCAAACTCTATGCAGCGTTGCAGGTGGAGGGCGTAGCTCGTGTGAAGCTTGTCGCTCCGGCGGCGGATGTTGCGTGCCTGCCGCATCAGGCTGCGCACTGCGCGGGCGTGACGCTGGAGGTGGCCCTTGTCTAGGAGCCTTTTGCCGCCGAGTGCGTCGGCCCTGGAGCGGGCGCTGGCCGAGGGGGTGGCGCGGCTGTCCGCCGTGCCCGTGCCTCTGCGTGAGGTGTGGAGTCCCGGAGACTGTCCGGCGGAGCTTTTGCCATGGCTGGCGTGGGCGCTGTCCGTGGATGCGTGGGATGCCGCGTGGAGCGAGGAGCAGAAGCGCGAGGTCGTTCGCGCCGCCGTGTGGGTGCATCGGCACAAGGGCACGCGCGGAGCCGTGGACCGGGCCGTGGGCTCGCTGGGCTACCGTGTGCGCATCCGCGAGTGGTGGGAGGCCGAGCCAGCCGGGCAGCCGTTCACCTTTTCCATCGAGATCGAGGTGGACGACCGGGGCGTGGACGCCGCGCTGTACGGCTCGCTGACGCGGGTGGTCGCCGCCGCCAAGAATACGCGGTCGCATTTTGCTGGGTTCACCGTGGCGAGCAAGGTGCGTGGGGAGGTGTGCGCGGGAGTTGCCTTGCAGACCGGCGCGGTGCTTCGCGTTGTGCCGTGGCAGGCCGAGAACATCTCCGAGACCGGTGCCGTGTGGGCTGGATGTGCGTTGCAGAACTTTTCAAGCGTAACCGTCAACCCCTAGCGAGGGAGCAATGGCCAAGGAATTCTTTGTCATACTCACTGATATTGGTCGGGCCAAGCTGGCGAATGCCGTTGCGCTCGGCCAGAGCATCACGCTCACGCACATGGCCGTGGGCGACGGCGGCGGCGAGAGCGTGACGCCGGATGCGGTGCGCACGGCCCTCGTGCGTGAGGTGTACCGGGCGCAGCTCAACACACTTGAGACTGACCCGGACAATCCCAACTACATCGTGGGCGAACTGGTTATTCCGTCTGAGGTGGGCGGCTGGACCATTCGCGAGGCGGGCGTCATCGACAGCGACGGCAACCTGTTCGCCGTGGGCAACCTGCCCGCGTCCTACAAGCCGAAGCTCGATGAGGGCAGCGCGGCGGAGCTGCGCGTGCGCCTTGTCATGGAGGTGGGTAGCGCTGCGTCCGTGACGCTCAAGGTGGACCCCACGGTGGTGCTGGCCAGCCGTGAGTACGCCGAGCGTATGGCGACCACGGCCGTGACTGCGCACAATCGCGATTCGCAGGCGCATCCGGACATTAGGCAGACGCTGGCCAAGAAGGCCGAGCAGACGGACCTTGCCGCCCACACGGGGAGCAAGTCGAACCCTCACTCCGTGACCGCCGCGCAGGTGGGTGCGGTGCCGAAGGCCGGGGGAAGTTTTGACGGGGGTGTGGATGCCGACACGTTAAGGGCTCGACATGGGCTGACGGTGAGTGGCGGCTATGTCACATGGAATAGTTACAGTTCCTCGCATGGAGAGGGGGATGTTCGGGGGTACTACAGCCCAAAGTATGGAAAGCTTGATCTAACTGCAAGAGATACGCAGGGGCAGACGCTCCCGCTGGATATCACCCTGAACGGGCACAAGGTTTGGCATCACGGCAATGACGGGTCGGGGAGCGGCTTGGATGCAGATACGCTCGATGGGCACGATGCAAGCGATTTTGCGTGGAAAGCCAGCGAGGTTCCGGTGGGGGCGATCATCGCCGTGGCGACGGCTACTGCGCCCAAGCATCACCTCAAGTGCAACGGCGCGGCGGTCGGGCGTACGACATATGCGAACCTGTTTGCGGCCATTGGCACGCGCTTCGGCGCAGGCGACGGCTCCACCACGTTCAACCTGCCGGACCTGCGCGGCGAATTCGTGCGCGGTTGGGACGACGGGCGCGGTGTGGATGCCGGGCGTGCGCTGGGGAGTGCGCAGGGGGATGAAATCAAAGCGCATGACCACCAACAGCGTATAGCTTTTAGTGGAGATAGTACTTCGTGCGCAAGAGATGGCGGTCATTTGCCGGGGGCATTTGGTGGCACGACATCAATGACCGGCGGTCCAGAAACCCGCCCCCGCAACGTCGCGCTCATGTACTGCATTAAATACTAGGAGTCATCACGCATGATCATCCATCACTATCATCCGGTCAGCGGCGTGTATCTGGGGCAGGGCGAGGCGGACGAGAGCCCGCTGGAACCCGGCGTGTATCTCATCCCCGCGCATGCGACCGAGGCCGCACCGCCCGTGTGTGCCGAGGACGAGATCGCCCGCTGGAGCGGCGAGGCGTGGACCGTGGTCCCGGACCTGCGCGGTGCCGCGTACTGGACCAGCCCCCGCGAGCGCCACGAGATCACCGACATCGGCGATACCATCCCCGAGGGCGCGACCATAGCCCCGCCGCCCAGCGAGTATCACGCATGGGACGGCATGCAGTGGGTGGAGGACGCCGAGGCGCGCGGCGCGCAGCTCGCCGCCACCATCCGCGCCGAGCGCGACCGCCGCATGCGCGAGGTCTACGACCCTGCGGCCATGCAGCTCCTGCGGCATCGTCGAGCCGTTGTCGCCAGCGGAGGCGACACCACGGACATCGACGCCCAGCTTACCGCGTGGGACGTCTATGCCTCCGCGTTGGAGACTATCCCCGAGCAGTCCAAATTTCCCGAAAGTGTCGAATGGCCTGTTGAACCTGCAACCGAAACCGCAACACACGAGGTTTGATCAATGTCTGAACAGTTTCTGCATGGCGTGGAAGTCATCGAGATCGATGCCGGTCCGCGTCCCATTCGCACGGTGAAGAGTTCCGTCATCGGCATTGTGGGCACGGCTCCGGACGCCGATGCTAGCGTCTTTCCCCTGAACGTCCCGGTGCTTGTAGCGGGTAACCGGCGCGAGGCCGCAAAGCTCGACACCACCGGCGCGGGCAAGGGCACGCTGCCCGTCGCGCTGGACGGCATTCTGGACCAGTGCGGGGCCATGGTCGTCGTGATTCGTGTGGACGAGGGGGCCGATGAGGCCGCCACCATGACGGCGATTGTCGGCGGCGTGGACGCGACCACCGGCCAGTACACCGGCGTGCAGGCACTTCTGGCCAGCCAGTCCGTTCTCGGCTTCACCCCGCGCATCCTCGTCGCCCCGGGCTTCACGCACCAGCGCGCCGAGGACCCGGCGAACCCCGGCAAGCACCTCAAGAATCCCGTGGTGGCGGAGCTGGAAGGCATTGCCGAACGGCTGCGCGCGGTGGTCATCGCCGACGGCCCGAATACCAACGACGCCGACGCCATCGCCGCCATTGGCGACAGCGGCACGGCCCGCGTGTTTATGGTGGACCCGTGGGTGAAGGTGTTCCGCGACGGCGCGTACCACGACGAGCCCGCCTCGGCCCGCGTGGCAGGCATGATCGCCCGCACGGACAACGACCGTGGCTTCTGGTGGTCGCCCTCCAATCGCGAGGTGCTTGGCGTGTCCGGCACCGCGCGCCCGGTGGACTTCACCCTCGGCGATACGAACTGCCGCGCCAACGCGTTGAACGAGAAGAACGTGGCCACCATCATCAACGAGGGCGGCTATCGCCTGTGGGGCAACCGCACCGGCAGCATCGATCCCAAGTGGTGCTTCCTGTCCGTGCGCCGTACGGCGGACATGATCAACGAGTCCATCCTCGCCGCGCACCTGTGGGCCGTGGATCGCAACATCACCAAGACCTACGTGGAGGACGTGGTGGAAGGCGTGAACGCCTACCTGCGCCACCTCACGGCGGTGGGTGCCATCCTCGGCGGCGAGTGCTGGGCCGACCCTGAACTCAACACCCCGGATCAGGTGCAGCAGGGCAAGGTCTACTTCGACTTCGACTTCACCCCGCCGTACCCGGCCGAGCACGTGACGTTCCGTTCGCATCTGGTCAACGACTACATCGAGGAGGTCTTCAACTGATGCCTGCCAAGGATATTCTGAAGAATTTCGCACTGTTCGTGGATGGTCGCGGCTATGTGGGCGACTGCGAGGAAGTCCAGCCCCCGAGCCTGTCCCTCGTCACCGACGACTTCCGCGCGGGCGGCATGGACGCCCCCGTTGCGCTGGACATGGGCATGGAGAAGCTGGAGGGCACCTTCACCCTCACCCGCCAGTGCGCGGACGTGCTGATGAGCTTCGGCGTGACGCAGAACAGCGGCGTGCAGATCACCGCGCGCGGCGCGCTGGAAAGCCTCGACGGCACGGTGACGCCCGTCACCATCCAGATGCGCGGCTGCGTTGTGAAGATCGAGTCCGGCGCGTGGAAGCCGGGCGAGAAGTCCACGCTGTCCGTGACCGTGGCGCTGACCTACTACAAGCGCGAGCAGGGTGGAAAGGTGCTGCACGAGATCGACGTGCCGAACATGAAGCGCATCATCGGCGGCGTCGATCAGCTCGCCGAAATCCGCAAGGCCTGCGGGATGTAGGAGACGGACATGGAAACGATCACCCTGGACTATCCCGTTGAGCACAAGGGCCAGACCTACGCCGAGCTGCACATGCGCCGCCCCCGCGTGGGCGACATGGTCCTCGGCGACAAGCGCGGCGGCACCGATCTGGAGAAGGAACTGATCCTCTTCGCCACGCTGTGCGAGGTTCCGCCCGCCGTCCTCGAAGGGCTGGACATGAAGGACTATCGCAAGGTGCAGGAACGCTACACGGGTTTTTTGTCCTAGACGCCGACGACGCCCGGCGCGGCGTTCTGGCCCTCGCATCGCATACGGGCTGGAGCCGCGCCGAGATTCTGGGGCTGGCGGTCGATGAATTCGTGATGTGGCTTTCGCATCTGTCAAATAAACGGAGCATGTAGTGTCCAATCAAGGTGTTTCCGCCGATCAGGATGGGGTTGTCGCGCAGGGGCAGATGGTGCCAGTGGTGAAGATGGGCGTGGCGTGTCTCAAGGACATCCGCGTCGTCATGCCCGACATCGTCACCCGTTTGGATGGCCTGTTGGGGGCGGCTGGTGAAGCTGGAACGAACGAGCCCGCCCCGGTTTCGAAGCTCCACGGAGGTGGCGCTCCGGCGTCCGGCTCCGCAGGGGAGCGCAAGCCCGACAACGGCGGAGCACCTTTGGGAGGGCAGAGCGCCGAAAAGGGCGAACGGGTCGATGGAGCGCTGGCCGCTGCGGAACTGTATGCCGATGTTGTTGCACGGGTCTGTGCCGCCGTGACTGAATGGAATCAGCTCACGGTGCGCCAGAACGTCCTTGCGGGGGCGCTTGGCGTGTCCGCCGACGGGCTGGCGGCATGGGAAGGCGTTCTTGGCGACATGGGCATGCAGGCTTCGTCCGCGGGCAAGCTTATCGGTGCGCTTGGCAATGGCCTGAAGTCGGCAATGGAATCGGGAGGCGAGTCGCCCGCAGGTGAAAGCCTGCGGGCCCTCGGCCTCTCCGCAGAAAAACTTCGGGAGCTTTCTCCCGAGGAACAGTTTCAGGCGGTGGCCACCGCACTGAAGGACATGCCGGATGCCGCTGGCGCGACGGCTGCCGCCAATGAACTTTTGGGTGCGGATGGCGCGGCCTTCGTGGCGCAGCTTCGCAAGCGGCGGGAGGGCGTTGACGAACTGCTGGGGCGTCAGCGCCAGTTGAACATTTTGAGTGATGAGGGCCGCTCCGGTGCGGAAGCCTACGCCGGGGCATACAACCGGTTGAACACCGTCATCGGCGGTGCGGTGAGCGAATTTTCGGGACTTGTGGGCGGAGCTGTGGCTCCGCTCATGGACATGGGAACGGATTGCCTTGCCGCTGGGCTTGGTCAACTGCGTGACGGGTTCGCAAGCGTTGCCCAATCGGCGGCCATGGGGGATTGGGCTGGCATTGCCGTCGCCATTGCCGGTGTGGTCGCTGTGGTTTTCTCCGCGGTACTTGCCTTGGGCAAGCTGAAGCGGCTTGCGGCTTCAATTGTCGGCAAGGGGGGCGGCGGATTCGCCATTCCCGTACGAGTCGTCAATCTTGGAGGCGGTGCCATGAGCGGGGGCGAGTCCGGGGGCGGCGAATCGGATGGGAAAAAAGGTCGGCGCAAAAAAAAGAGGGCGCGTGTACCTAGAAGGGTGCGGAGGCCCAAGCGTGCGTTAGCCGGGGGACTTGTCGAAAATTTCCGGACCGTGGTTACGAAGCCCGCCGTTGTGGCGAAATCCATCATTGGCAAGGCTATGGACAAGGGGCGTGCGTTTGGTTCGGTATTCGGCAAGGGCGGGCTGAAAACTGCTGGCCGGGCCGTAGGCAAGGTGTTTCGCCCTGTGGGGATGGCACTTTCGGCCTTGGACATGGTCGATGCCGTACGCTCTGGCGACACCGCCAAGGTTGGGGGAAGCCTCGGAAGCATTGGCGGTTCGGCGGCCGGAGCCATGGCTGGTGCGGCCATAGGATCGGTCGTTCCCGTGATCGGTACCGCGCTTGGCGGGATAGTGGGCGGAATCCTGGGCGGCATGGGTGGCGAGTCCCTTGGTGAATTCCTGGGGGGCATGTTTGCTCCCAACAAAGACGGGCAGGCAGCCGCAGGCGAGGAAAAGGGTGCGCTTGCCGGCGCGTCGGAAGCGACTTCGGCTTCCGTCGTGGCCAAGGCGGCTCCTGTCGCCACGCCTGCCGCGTCGGGGGAAACCTCGGCAGCGGTTCCGGCGGTGGCTCCCGCTGCGTCGGTCGTGTCGCATACCGCGCCTGCGACGGCGAATGCCCAGCCTCTTCCTGGGAATGCGAGTGCCATGGAGGGGAGCGCTGGGGCCGTGCCCTGTGGCGGAGCCGCCGCGATGACCATGAACGTGGGCGGTATCACGATTGCCGCCGCACCGGGGATGTCTCCGGATGAGATCGCGGATGTCGTCATCCGCAAACTTCAGGCCCTGCGGCGAGACGGCGAACGCAGGTTCCTGCACGATAGGTAGCCATGACGAAGATAATGATGAAACTCGGGCGGTATTCGTTTTCCGTGGATACTGCGGCGTATGGGCGCTTCGAGCGTTCGGCCGCCTATCGCTGGGCGGCGCAGGAGCGCCACGGGCGCGAGGCCGCCTTGCAGTATCTTGGTCCGGGCGACGAGACGGTCTCCCTTTCCGGCGTGATTCATCCGCATTTCCGTGGTGGGCTGGGGCAGGTGGCGGACATGCGGCGTGAGGCCGGGCGCGGCACACCGCTGCTCCTTGTGGACGGGCGCGGGAATGTGCTGGGGCGTTGGGTCATTTTGAGCGTGGCCGAGACGCATGGCGTGCTGTTTAACGACGGCGTGCCGCGGACCGTGGAGTTCACCCTGAACCTGCGCTATTTCGGGAGGGTGTGATGATTCGCTACCGCACCAAGGATGGCGACATGCTGGACCTCATCTGTCAGCGGCACTACGGGCGCACGGCGGACGTGGTGGAGACCGTGCTCGACGCCAACCCCGGCCTTGCGGCCTTCGGACCGGTGCTGTCGGCGGGGCTGGTCATCGTATTGCCGGAGATTTCCGAGCCGCACGCGATCGAGGAGGGGGTGACCCTGTGGGATTAGATCCTGATCGGCACGCGCCGACATTTCGCATCGAAGCGGACGGCAAGGATATAACCAGAGTGCTGCGCGAGCGGCTGGTGTCCCTGTCCGTCATGGATGAGGCGGGGATGCAGTCCGACGCGTTGAGCCTTACGCTTGCCGACGTCGCGCCGCACATTCTGCTTCCGCCCACCGGGGCAGAATTGCGGGTGTGGCTGGGCTACGGGACGCGGGTGCAATTCATGGGGCTGTACGTGGTGGATGGCATCACCATCGGTGGGCCGCCGGATTCCATGAGCATCAAGGCGAACGGCGCACCATTCGAGAAGAGCGAGAACTTCAGCGAGTTGCAGACCCAGCGGACGCGTTCGTGGCTGCCGCAATCCGTAGGCGAACTAGTCAGGTGCATCGCCGCCGAACATGGACTCGTTGCGGCCATTGCCGACGCGCTTGACCGTGTCATGCTCTCGCATCTCGATCAGATCAACGAAAGTAGCATGAATCTGCTGACGCGCGTGGCTGCCGGGCTTGGCGCAGTGGCCAAGGCCAACGGTGGGGCGCTCGTCTTCGTCCGGAAGGGAGAGGGACTATCGGCCAGCGGGCAGGAACTGCCGACACTGCCGCTGACGCCGCGGGATGTGACGAATTGGTCCGTCAGCATTTCCGGGCGCGAGAATTATCGCAGTGTGGTGGCGACATGGCGGGACGTCGCCACCGCGCAGGATGTGGAGGAATGCGTGGGGGAGGGGGAGCCTGTCTTTCGCATCAGACATTCCCACCCTTCGCGGGAGGCCGCGCAGCAGGCTGCGCGTGCGAAGCTCGACTCGTTTTCCAGCGGTAAGCGGACGCTTTCCCTGACGCTTCCGGGCGACCCTGCCTTGCGTGCCGAATGCCGCGTGGAATTGAGCGGATTCCGCGATGGCGTGAACGGGACGTGGAGCATCGCTCGGGCCGAGCATCGGCTGGGCAGCGGGGGGTACGTGACCTCGCTGGATGCCGAGTGCGTGTGATGTTCAGGCATTGGAACGAGGACGGAAAAAGACCGCCGATGTGCGTAGCGCATGTCGGCGGTCTTTATTTTTTCAAGATGCTGCCGTCTTAGAAGACGAAGGGCGTTTCGCGGGCGAGCCTGCGCAGGTCGTGCTGATTGGCGGCATCGAGTTTGCGCATGATGTTGGTCTTGTGCTTTTCCACGGTCTTGATGCTGATGAACAGCAGGTTGGAAATCTCCGCGTTACTGTGACCATCCACGACAAGTTGCAGCACGTCGCGCTCGCGATGGGTGAGGCTGTCCAGCTTGTTCGTGGGGGCGGCGGTGTTGCGACCGTCCAGATAGCCGTGAATGACGTCCATCGACACCGTGGGGCTGAGGTAGCTCTTGCCGTTCATGACGCTGTTGATGGCGGTGGCAAGATCCTCGTTGGTGGAGTCCTTGACCACATAGCCATCTGCCCCGGCACGTAGCGCGGAGTAGACGAATTCCTCGTCGCTGTGCGCGGTGAGGACGAGAATGCGCAGCTTCGGAAGAGTCTTGCGCAACTCTTCGATGACCCGTACGCCGCTCATGCGCGGCATGGTCAGATCGATGAGGAGCAAATCCACATCCAAGGTGCGGATTTGCTCCAGCGTCTCGATTCCGTCGGAGGCTTCACCAACGACGATCCAGTCCGGATTCGCGCTGATGAGGACCTTGAGTCCGTCGCGAAGAAGCGTATGGTCTTCAGCAATGAATATTCTGGTGCATTCCTTCACTTGTATCTCCGGAATCATGGCCGGATGGATGTGCGACGACCTTGTCCTCGAACGGTTGCAGGGCGTATCCGAAATGCGCTGCCAGAAGGCGAAGCGGCGTCACGTCCTTTGCCGAGTGTATGGCGTCGCAGAGGGAGTCTGTGGAACTGCACAGATCCTGACAGAGCTCGCAGCGTTGTGCCAGCGTTGCTGGAATTTTTCCAAGCCTTTCCTGTTCACGAAACCACGCAACGATGATATCTCCGAACGACATAGTCCCCCCCAAAGAATATGTAAAGTTGTTTACAATCTATGTACAGTGAATACGAGCCGAATGGCCTCGTGTAAATGCAGGTGCCCCTCCTTTTCATGGTAGGGTTTTGAGAAATTAAAGGTAGGGTTTGCCCCGGAAAGTGGTGGGAACCCGCATAAAACGTGGGACGCATGGTTGGCACCGAAGTGTGCCAATGAGAGAAATGCAATGATTCATGCGGATTGAAAGGCCGTTATGTTTGGTGTATCGACCCTCATAAAATAAACTGTCCTTACGGAGGGACGTATGCATCGTACAGGAATTCTTTGTCTCGCAATCATGATTGTCGGGCTACTTGCCGGTTCGGCCGATGCGCAGCCGCGCAAGGTCGTCATCTCCGGCGGATCCGGCGCCATGGACGGAGCCGTCTGCGTCGCCATCGCCAAGGGATACCTCGCAGAAAACGATATTGACGCGGAGCTTCGTATCTATCGCAACGGTTCGGCCGCGCTGGAGGGCTTTCTTGCCGGGGAGGCCGATTTCGTGTCCACCAACCGGGTGGGCGTCGTGCTGACGGATTTCGATCCGTCCCGATTTGCCTTCATCGCCACGCTTTCCACGTCGGACAGCCAGACCAAGGTCCTGTGCCGCAAGAGCGCTGGCATCGCCCAGCCTGCCGACCTGCGGGGCAAGCGCATTGGCACCGTTCGCGGAACGACGGCGCACTATTACCTTCATAAGTTCCTGATTCATAACGGCGTGTCGCCTCGGGACGTGAAGGTCGTCTACCTCAAGAAGAAGCAGTTGCCCGAAGCCCTCGTCGCAGGCGAGATCGATGCCATGTGCCAGCACGGCACGCCGTTCGATCAGGCAAAGAGCGCACTCGGGGACGACGCCATCATTTTCGGCAACCCCAAGCTTGATCGCAAGCTCGTTCCCCTGATGGCCCGGCGGGACATGATCGCCAACGAGCCGAAGGTCATTGAGGGGCTGTTCCGAGGCATCCGCAAGGCGGAGTTGTGGATTGCGGACCATCAGGAGGAGGCGAGCCGGATCATTGCCGACATGCGTCATCTGTCCTACGAGTCGACGCTCGCTTTCCTGCGCAACGAGGCCGATTTCAACCTCTCCCTTGAGCAGAGCGTTCTGCTCAATCTCGAAAATGTCGAGATGTGGGCCATCGAGAGCGAGCTTGTGGAGCGCAAGACGCCCCGGAACATGCTGGACATCGTCGACTACCACCCGCTGGAGAAGGTCTTTCCCGAAAGCGTGACCATTATTCGCTAGAGAATGAGCATTCGATCCAAACTGCGGCTTCTGGCGCTGGGAACGGCGCTGCTCATCGCGTTGGCCTCGGCATGTCTGTACTGGGCCGAACGTGGTATCGGTCTTGCGCTTTGCAGGAGTCAGGGGGCCTACGCGATACTCAGCGGCGTGACGGAGCTCAACCTGCTCGCCAACGAGTTTGACGGATCGAATGCTTCGCGCCTTGAAACCCAGTGGACCAGGCGCTGGGAAAGCCTCAACCGCGAGATCGCGACGTTTGTGAGCGTCTACCCGAAAACCCCCGGCCTTGACAGATTCATGCGTGAGTTCATCAAGGCCGAGGGTCTTTTTGACGAGTTCGTGAGCGTTTCGAAGCAGGTTCAGCAGAGCGAAAGCCGGGAGCTTGTCGCGGCGCGGGCCAATCTGCTCGCCCATTTCACCGTGGTGCTCGTTTCCGTGGAGGCCAACGCCAAGAAGGTGTCCTCGGAGGCCGTGCGCGAGATCGGCGATGTGCAGCGCACGCGCAACCTCGTGCTCTTGGGCATCGTCGTGGTGGCCGTGGTCATGTTTTGCATTTGGCTGCGTTTTCTGAGTCGAGGGATTCTTGCCCCGCTTGAGGTTGTACACCGAGGCGTCGTCCGGCTACGTGATGGCGAACTCGGCTGCGAGGTGCCCGTTCCTGCTTCGGCGGATGAAGTGGGTGCGTTGGCCCGAGCCTTCAACGAAATGTCGCGCAGCCTGCGTGATGTGACGGTTTCCCGTGACGAATTGCAGCGCGAGGTGCAGGTGCGCAAGAAGGCCGAGGCCTCGCTGCGCGATGCCCAGCGTGCCGTTTTCGCGGCGGGCGAGCGCGAGCGGATACGCATCGGCCGGGAACTGCACGACGGCATCTGTCAGGACCTCACCGCCATCCGTTTGCATCTGGGCAACCTCGTCCATGCGCTGTCGCCCTCTGAGATCGAGGTGGGGCGCTCGATCACGGCCGTCAACGACTATCTCCTTAAGGTGCTTGAGGAAATCCGTCGTTTGGTCATGGATTTGCGTCCGGCCATGCTCGACGAGATTGGCCTGTTGTCCACACTGCGCTGGAAGTGCCGGCAGATACGCAAGGCGCATGGCCTGGACATCTCCTTGGATATGCCGGGCGACGAGGCGCGCATCCCTGAGGATCTCAAGGGCACGCTGTATCGTATCGTGCAGGAGGCGCTCAACAATATCGTCAGACACAGCGGCGCACGCCATGCGGACGTGGTGCTGGAGATCGACGAGGACGAATTGACGCTCATCGTTTTTGATGATGGGTGCGGATTCGACGTGGAGCAGGGGGCCAGAGCGGGATACGGCTTGGCAAACATGCGCGAGCGCGCACATGCCTTTGGCGGCAGTTTCGAGGTGTCGTCGGCACAGGGCGTGCGGTTGACTGCGCGATTCCCTCTCCAGTTCGTCGATGCCGACGGTTGAGCCCTCAACGGTGGCGAAATGCCCTGTGTCATCCGAGCGTGAAGGGAATTTTGCGGCGGGCGAACCATCCGGTTTGTCCGCCGTTTGTTTTTCTTGGGCCACGTGGAAGGAACGTATCGCGGGCGTGCTTTGGGGAAGAGTGACGCGCCGCGTCGCTATGCCCTTTGCAAAAAAGTCTGTGACGGTATATGCAGAGAATGACAGGAGAACCAATCCGGAGGAATCTGCATGACTGCCATTGCGAGGATTGCGGCGTTCGTCGTCTGTGTGACTGCCCTGTGCGTGGTTATGGGCTGCAATGCGGCACGCACCACGCCCGGCAAGGCGACGCCCGCCGCGTCGGCCGATCCGCTCACTGCGTTGCGCGGGAAGCTCTTTCTGCTCAGGGATGCCCGCGACATGCGGTTGGCCGTACTCAAGCTTGTCAAGGAAGGGCAGCAGGAGGACGCGCTTCTGAAACGCGCCAGGCATCTGACCTTCGCCGATTTCGAGACCTTCATCCGAAGCCGGAGCGACGCGGCGCAGATCAATTATCAGGGAGGCGGGCGCTTCCGCTATGATGCCCGGAATTTGCTGCTGGCGGAGGAAGTCGTTTCCGAGATCGTGTTTCGGCTCCGGCTGACGCAGGTGGACGTGGACGGAAGAGCGCTGGAGGCGATAGTGCTGGAGGGTGTGGACGTGCGTGGGCACGACATCATGCCCTATGCCGGGTACAAGGTGTATCGGGACATCCTTGCGCTGGCCATGAAGTGACGCCGCGGAAGGGCGGCCATGGCGGAATGGGCGGGCCGGGGCACGTCGCGAACGGGGAGGCGGCTGGGCCGCGCTCCCCGTGTGATGCGATGTTCCGGCGCAGGTCGGAAGGCTTCTACTTTTCGTCTATCTGCCGAACGGCTGTGCCGTAGCAGGAGATGTACTTGCTGCCATCGGGATGGAAGGCCACGTTTTCCCTGTAGCCCACGATGGCGTTTGCTCCGTTGGAGATTGCCCGGGTGATCATGCCGTAGAAGGCCTGCTCCATGTCGTATCCGCGATATGCGGCCAGCCCGATGACGCGCTTGACCGTCTTGGCCGGAATGTCCTTCGTGGTGACGACCGGGAACTTGCCGGAGATGAAGAGGTCCTTGGCGATGGAAATATTGTCCGGCTTGGGATTCTCGGCGTGGGGTTTCTTGAGCAGGGAAATCATGAAAGTCCTCCTTGGCTGGTGCTGCGCCATCCATGTGAAAACGTTGTGTGATCAGGTTCGCCTTTCCTTAAGCAAAGAGTTTGCCAAGTCCGTGCGAATGGCGTGGATGTTGGCTTGCAGCCGAATCGGTCCGCGATGCGACATGGATATGCCGCCGAGTGCTGACGGAAAAATGACGGTTCGCTTCCCCTCTCGACAGTGGGCGGTGAAATCCGTATCAGAGTGAACGTCATGATCATGCGCGAAGAGCGTTTCGAATCGTGATGGGCGACACACTATTCTGCAACCGGGATCGGATGACCGAATGAAGCGTTTACTCCTTTTGACACTGTACGTCTGCCTTGCGTTGTTTCCGCAGGCAATGGCCAGCGCTGCGGACGATGGCTACGGCTATCCCTTCGATGACCCCTATGTGTCCACCGTGGTGGGCACTCCCGGGGAACTCATGCACGTGCCGGCGGCGCGCGTGATGCCTCTGCGTCACTTCCTGCGTGTCGATACGCGCGAGGTGCCGGACCTGTTCTGGCATAGCCGCTCGCTGCGCTATTCCGCAGCGCTCCAGTCCGGGCGCGCACCACTCATATTCCTTATCGCCGGAACGGGTGCGGGCTACAATTCCCAGAAGCTCGCCTACCTTCAGCAGGTCTTCTACGCTGCGGGCTATCACGCCGTGTGCGTATCATCCCCAACGCATCCCAACTTCATCGTCAGCGCCTCGACGTCTCGCGCACCGGGTTACATCGTGGACGATACGGAGGATCTGTACAGAGTCCTTCGGCTCATCGATGAGGACCTTGATCTTGGCGATCGTGTGGAGGGCTACTATCTGTCGGGATACAGTCTTGGCGGTGCGCAGGCGGCTTTTTTGGCCCGTCTGGACGAGGAGAGGGGCGCCTTCGGATTCCGGCGCGTGCTCATGCTCAATCCGCCCGTCAGCCTTTATGATTCCGCCCTGCGCCTCGATGCGCTGCTCGATGACGCGGCTGCGTCCGGCGAGAGCACCGAGGAGACCGTCAGCCGACTCGTCGGCGTCGTTTCCGAGTATTACTCCAGCCGCGAGAAGGTCGATTTCGGCGGGGACTTCCTGTACCGGCTCTACAACTACCGCCCGGTTCCGGAGAAGGATCTGCGGGTGCTGGTGGGCGTGTCGTTTCGCATGTCGTCGGCGAACATCATCTTCGCCACCGATGTCTGCCTCGGAACCGGATACATCGTTCCGCGCGGCGTGCAGCTCGAACCGTCCGACCCGCTACGCAGTTATCTCCTTGCGGCGGTGAAGCTGGATTTTCGCGACTATTTTGATGAATTCCTCGCGCCGTACCTGCATCATCGCGACCCGTCGCTGACGGCGGAGGAGATCATCCGGCGCAGCAGTCTTGAGAGCATCGCGGACTACCTTGCAGATTCGGACAAGATTTACATGGCAACCAATGCGGACGATCCCATCCTGTCCGGCACCGATGTCGAATTCCTGCGCCGGACCTTCGGTTCCCGCGCCATCATCTATCCCCGTGGCGGACATTGCGGAAACATCATGTATAGCGAGAACGTGGCGGACATGCTGGCCATCATGGCCGGGAAGGAGGTCCGCCGATGAGGATGCGAGCAGCCATTCTTCTTGCCGCTTTCGTGCTTATGCTTAGCGGCTGCGCGGCGAAGGCCCCAACCCCGGTGACCGACTTCCGTGCGCCGGTGCAACACGCGCCTGAAAAGGTGGACATTTCACCGGACAGCCCCTTTTACGTCTATGATCCGTGGGAGCGGATGAATCGACGCATCTACGATTTCAACGCGCGGCTCGACCACTACGTGCTCATGCCCGTGGTCGAAACGTACGAGCGCATCGTGCCTCATCCCGTGCGCCGAGGCGTCTCGAATTTCTTTTCGAACCTCGGAGAATTGCCGACGTTTTTGAATTGCCTGCTTCAGCTTGATGGCGCGGGTGCCGCGAATACGTTCGGACGCTTCGCGACGAACACCGTGCTTGGCGTGGGCGGTCTGTTCGACGTAGCCGACGCGGGCGGACTGTACCATCAGCATGAGGATTTCGGGCAGACGCTCGCCGTATGGGGAGTCCCTCGCGGGCCGTATCTCGTCCTGCCTGTGCTTGGTCCGTCCAACGTTCGCGACGCCGCAGGCCTTGCCGTGGACGGAACCGTGGTGTGGATCGAGGAGGATGCCGTCATGGATATGCTCGATCCCGAATACACGTGGGGCTTCCGGATGAGTTATACCAGCCTCAAGTGTATAACGCTCCGCGAGCAGGTTCTTTTCCGGTATTACGAGGACGGCTCGCTTTTCGAGTATGATCTGGTGCGCTTCCTCTACAGCAAGAAGCGCGAATGGGATGTGAGCAAGTAGTTTTGCGCGCCACTGGTCCGCATGCGTCGGTTGTGCATGCTGGGTGGCGGCTTTGGATTCGAAGGAGTTGCAGAATGAGAACCGGTGTGAAGATTTTCGGAACGTTCAATGGCATTTCGCCCGAGGCGTATGAGGAGTTGCGTCCGGAACTGACCTTCGACGAGGTCGAGTACGCGAACGGCACGGTGACCATCGCCCATGATGGCTATCATCCCGGTGCGGAGCTGCTTGTCATCCGCGTCATGGAATGCATGCGCGAGGGGGCCGAGAGCGGGCTGGACATCCTCGACCACGACGAGAATACCATCATCCGCTACGCCATCGAGCACGACGGCTTCCGCACCCGTGTCATAAACATGGACGATGCCACCCCCGTCTACCCCGAGCACCGTCACGAATAGGACGCTACGCTAGCGGGTGTTTCGCAGAAAAGAATCAGGGGGAGTCTCCATGGAGGCTCCCCCTGTTTTTCGTCTTTTCGCGCGGAATATTCCGACCTACAATGCGGTCACGACGGCATCGAGGAGTCGGGACAGCTTTTGGGCCGAGGCTCCGGCCATGGCCAGCACGTCGTCGAGGGACGTTTCCTGCATGCAGTCTGGCAGGTTCTTGTTGGTCAGGCACGAGATGCCGAGGACGTCGAGCCCCATGTGGCGGGCGGCGATGACTTCGAGCACCGTGGACATGCCCACCGCGTCCGCACCCCAGATGCGGAAGGCGCGGGTTTCGGCGGGCGTTTCGAGGTTCGGCCCCACAAGGCCGAGGTACACGCCGCGTTCGAGGCGGATACCAAGCTCTGCGGCCTTGTCGAGCGCCAGCGCGCCGAGCTTTGGGCAGTAGGCGCGGCTCATGTCCGGGAAGCGTTCGCCCCAGTCGTCGTGATTCGGGCCGACGAGGGGATTGGCTCCGGTGAAATTGATGTGGTCGGTGATGAGCATCAGGCCGCCTGCGTCGAACTGCGGATTGAGCGCGCCCGCCGCGTTGGTCACGATGATGCGCGACACGCCGAGCGCGGCCATGGTGCGCACGCCCATGCATACGTCCGCCGGGGAGTTGCCCTCGTAGAGGTGGAAGCGCCCCTGTTGCAGCCAGACCTTGTGCCCGCCGATTTCGGCGGCCATGAGCCGCCCGGCGTGGCCGGGAACGGTGGAGCGGGGGAAGCCGGGAATGTCGGCGTAATCGAAGGCCTGCGAGCATTTCAGTTCGCCTGCCCATTCGCCGAGACCCGTGCCGAGAATGATGCCTGTGGCGGCCTCGTGCGGGGCCGTAAGGCTTTTCTGTATAAACGCTGCTGCCTGCTGGACTTTTTGCGGATTTTGCATGAATATTGACGAATTATTATGAAGGGTTCGAACGAAGGTAGGTAGAGGTACAGGGGCCATTGCCTTTGGATATTGTGTCCGGCTTGCCCCTTCGTGTCAACGCCCGCTCAGCTCAGGCGGTTTTCGTAGCTCATGGATATAGCAACACTTCTCGGGTCGATCATCGGTTTCGCTCTGGTCATCGGAGCTATCCTCCTCGGCGGCGACATGTCGCTGTTCATCAACCTGCCGGGGCTCATGATCGTGGTCGGCGGAACCTTCGCGGCCATTTGCGTCACGTTTCCGTTGCAGGATGTTCTCGACGCGCACATGGGCGCTCTGTCCCTGTTCATGAAAAAGAAGGGCAAGGTCGAGGATGTGGTGAACATCATGGTCCGCATCGCGGAGATCAGCCGCCGCGAGGGACTCATCGCGCTGGAGAACATCCAGACCGAGAACCCCATCCTCAAGAAGGCCTGTCAGCTCATCGCCGACAACGCCGACCCGCAGCTCATCCGCGACACGCTGATGATCGAGATCGGCACGATGAAGCGGCGGCACAGCATTTCCATCGAGGTTTTCCACAAGCTGGCCGGGTTCGGCCCAGCCTTCGGAATGATCGGTACGCTGATCGGCCTCGTGCAGATGCTCTCCAAGCTGGAGGACCCGGCCTCGCTCGGTCCGGCCATGGCCGTGGCCATTCTCACCACCTTCTACGGAACCATCATGGCGAACCTCATCTTCCTGCCCTTCGCGGGCAAGATGAAGGCCCGGACCTCGCAGGAGGAACTGCACCTGCAGATTATCTTCGAGGGCGCAAAGTCCATTCTGGAGAACAACAACCCCAGACTGGTCTACGAGAAGCTCTCGTCCTTCGAGCCACCCAAGGAGCGCAAGAGTGCCCGATGAAGAACTCAACTCTCTGGGATCAAGCGAATCCGAGGGCGAAAGCAACGAGTGGATAACGACATTCGCGGACCTTTCGCTCCTGCTGCTCGTCTTTTTCATTCTGCTGTTCTCCATGTCCACGCTCAACGTGCAGAAGTTTACGGACTCGTTCCTTTCCGTGCGCAAGGCGCTCGGCCAAAAGGAGGACAAGCTCATGACCGCGCCGGTCAAGAGCGAGGAGGCCGTGATCATGGACACCGTGCGCATGCAGAAGCAGCTTATCGAGGCGCAGCGCAAGGTGTTCTCCGACGTGCGGACCTTCATCACGAAGAAGGGCGTGGAGGGCGTGGTGGGCGCGGTGTTGGAGGAGGGCAAGATCACGCTTCGCCTGCCGGGCGATGTGCTCTTCGAATCCGGGCAGGTGGAGCTTTCCGAGCAGGGCCGGGCGCTGGTCGCGACGCTTCGCGATGTGCTGGTTAAGAATGTGGACCAGCAGATAAATATCGTGGGTCATTCCGATGACGTGCCGCCCTCGCGCAATAGCAGGTTCAAGGATAACTGGGAGATTTCAAGCTTGCGTGCGGTGTACGTTTTGCGCTATCTGATGCAACTCGGAATCGCCCAGGGACGGTTGACGGCGACAGGATTGGCTGATCTTCAGCCGATCTATCCCAACAACACCGCCGAGAACAGGGCCAAGAATCGGCGGGTTGAGCTGGTTCTTGAAAAGATCGTGAGCAGATAGATGATCGACGACTATTCGTTTTCTCTGGGTGACGAAGGTAACGGCGGTCAGCGCCGGGCGTTCCGGACGAAGATTCCGGGTCTTGAGGTCATCCTCAAGCCGACCGAGAAACGCTTCACCGTGCTGGACCTGAGCGCTATGGGGCTGGCTTTCAAGGACGCCACAAAGGGGTTCACCGAAGGCGAGCAACTGGAGTTCGATCTGCTCCTCAACAAGAAGCTCTTTCTTCCCGAGCTGAAGGCCCGAGTGATGCGCGTGCTGGATAACGGCATCATTGGTCTCAATTTCGAGAACAACGACCACCGCAAAGAGGCCCGCCTCGACAAGCTGGTTCTCGAAGTCCAGAAGCGCATGATCGCGCTCCGGAAGAAGGCGAGCAAACAAGGAACGTAAATCAGTGCTGAAGAAACACAAGGTCCTGGTGGCGAATCGCGGTGAGATCGCCATGCGGATTGTCCGGGCCTGCCAGAAGTTGGGCCTGGATTTCGTTTGTGTATACACCGCCGCGGACGAGGCGTCCGGACATGTTCGTCTGGCGCGCGAGCTTGGCGGTGAGGGCGCGCTGTATCGCATCTCCTCCTATCACGATGCCAATGAACTGCTCGCCGTGGCCGACGAATCCCACGCCACGGCCGTGCATCCCGGTTACGGGTTCTTCGCCGAGGACTTCCGCTTCGCGCGGCGCGTTACCCAGCGTCGCACCAGGCTGGAGTGGATCGGCCCATCGTGGCGGGTGATTCGCGAACTCGGCGACAAGATCAACACCAAGCGCCTCGCGCGAAGCCTTGGCGTGCCTACGGTTCCCGGTTCCGACCGCCCCATCTACGACGAGATGGAAGCCGAGGAGATTGCGGAAAACCTGTTCGCCTTTCAGGCGGAGCAGGGCGTGGAGCGCCCCGTGGTTCTGGTCAAGGCGTCGGCTGGCGGCGGCGGCATGGGTATCGAGGAAATCCATGACATGGACACCTTCCGCGCTATCTATCGTCGCATACGCAACTATGCAAAACGCCAGTTCGGAGACGAAGGCGTGCTGGTCGAACAGCGCATCTTCGACTTCAATCACCTTGAAGTGCAGGTTCTTGCGGACCGTCATGGAAGCGAGCCGCTGCATTTTGGCACACGCAATTGTTCCGTTCAGAGCACAGGTCGGCAGAAACGCATAGAAGTTGCTCCGGGTTTTGCGCCCGGCGAGCTGTCCTATGGTTTCGAGGCGCAGGAGCTGCTGGACGAGATTACCGGGCACTCCCTGTCCATGGCCCGCGAGGCGGGGTATGACAGCGTGGGAACCTGGGAGTGGATCGTGACCCCCAACGGCAAGCCGTTCCTCATGGAGGTCAACACCCGCATTCAGGTGGAGAACGGCGTTTCCGCCGCCATTTCCCGCGTGAATGGGCAGGATGGGACCGACCTCATCGCGGAGCAGATCCGCTGCGCGCTGGGCGAGAAGCTCGGTTACGGCCAGAAGGACATCGTCTTCGACGGCGTCGGCATCGAGTATCGTCTCATCGCGGAGGACCCGGCCAACAAGTTCTCCCCGTGGTGCGGCCGCATCGACCGTTTCTCGTGGAAGGACGAGCCGTGGCTGGCCGTGCATACGCAGGTGTCCACCACCGAGGCGTACCAGATTCCCACGGAATTCGACCCCAACCTCGCACTGGCGATCATCTGGGGACGCGACCTCGCCGAGGCCAAGGCCCGCGGCTTTGCGTTCCTTGACAACCTGGTGCTCGAGGGGCAGGATTCCGCAGGAAATGGCCTGCGCTCGAACGTGGAATTTCTGCGGGAGAAGACGGCCAACCTCCTCAAGTTCAGCTGATGCCGGCACAGCATCCGATACGATGCTGGCTCCAGCCGCGTGTGCGGCGTCCCCTTGCGGGGAAGTGAGCTGTCCCGACACCCAATCCAAAGACACGTTATGGACATTGAAAAGCGAATACAGGGCCTGCGCGACAGGTTGCAGTATATTCAGGACATCTTCGGGGCGAAGGAGAACGCGAATATCCAGCTTCTCCAGTCCAAGCTGAATGATTTCCTCGAACGCGAGCAGACCGCTTCGCAGTCCGAGAAGTCCAAGCAGCTTTCGGCCCTCGAAGACCTGTTCGAGTTTCTCGAAAGGAAGCTCGAACGTGATCTGACCCCCATGGACAAGGTGCGCATCGTCCGCCATCCCCAGCGCATCTGCCTCAAGGACATTCTTGAGAACGTCTATGACAACTATACCGAGCTTGGCGGACAGGACGAATACAACATCGATCCGAGCATGATCATTGCGCGGGCCTACATCACCCGTCGCGTTGGCGGCAAGGTGTACAACCAGCCCGTCATGGTCATCGGTCAGGAAAAGGGCCACGGTCAGGAATTCCGCAACGGCGGTTCCGTGAAGCCGTGGGGCAACGCCAAGGCCCTGCACTACATGAAGGTCGCCGAGACGGAGAACATCCCGATCCACACCTACGTGTTCACTCCGGGCGCGTTCCCCATCGAGGACAACCCCGGCGCCGCGCAGCAGATCGCCCGTAATCTGTACGAAATGGCGGGGCTGACCGTTCCGGTCATCACCTGCATTTCCGAGGGCGGTTCCGGCGGAGCCGAGGCCATCGCGCTTGCCGACCACAGGATGATGTTCTCCCACGGTTACTACTCGGTCATTTCCCCCGAGGGTGCAGCCGCCATTGAAGGCCGCCTGCGCTCGGGCGAGCGCGCCACGCCGGAGCTTATTGAAAGTTGCGCACGCAAGCTTAAGATGACCGCCGAGGACAACCGGGTCATGGGCTACGTGGACCAGATTCTCGGCGAGCCGGCGCTCGGCGCGCGTCCCAACCATTACGACTTCTTCAAGCTGCTGCGACAGGAAGTCATCCGCGCCACGGACAGCGTGGTACTCAACGTCAAGGGCTGGCGCTTCTTCCGCGCCATGACCCTCAGCTCGCGCCGCGCGCGCAAGAAGGGCAAGAGCGCAGAGGACATCTACGTCCGCTGGAGCCTGTCCTCCCGCGCTAAGGAGCGGCTGGTCTGGCGGCGCTATCAGCGCTTCCGCCGCATGAGCCTCAAGGCCTACATGGACGTCACTCCGTTCTCCGAACGCGCGAACAACGTGCTCGGCGAGTTGTGGTGGGATATCTATTCGTTCTTCAAGTACGACTTCATGCGCAAGCATCAGAAGAAGATATCCGGTGTCATGGAGGAGATCGGCGGCGAGATTCAGGTGGTGAAGGACAAGTTCTCCGCACCGCTCGAATGGATGCGCAAGCTTGCCGGAGCCGGAAGCACCGAAGCCGTGGTGACCGAGACCGAAAAGAGCCTGACTGAGCTGTCCTGCTGGGACGAAGGCTCCTGCGAACTCGGAAACGGCAGCTACTACGTCAGCCCGCAGGCCCGCGAGGACCGCGCCGTGACCTGCCCCAACGCGGCAACCCACGGCTGCGTGGACCTCTGGGCACCGGATCTCTTCGGAGACTTCGCTGGCGTGTGCTCCACCTGCGGACACCATTTCCGCATGGAATACCAGTGGTACCTGCATAACGTTTTCGATCAGGAATCCATCTACGAGTTCAGCCGCAATATCGAGTCCGGCAACCCCCTGTCCTTCGACGGGCTTGACGCCAAGCTCGAACAGGCCAAGGCCAAGACCGGCAAGAAGTGCGCCTGCACTACATTTGAGGCGCGCATCCACGGCGTGAACTGCGTGGTGGCCATGCTCATGGCTGACTTCCGCGGCGGTTCCGTGGGCGCGGCGGAGGGCGAGAAGTTCATCCGCGCGGCCGAGCGTGCCCGCAAGAAGCACTATCCCTTCATCGCCTATGTCCATGGCACCGCGGGCATCCGCATTCAGGAGGGCGTCAACGGCGTCATCCAGATGCCGCGCTGCACCATGGCCGTTCGGCGCTACATCGAGGCTGGCGGTCTGTACCTCGTGCTCTATGATACGAACTCCTACGCCGGACCGGTGGCGAGCTTCCTCGGGTGCTCGCCGTACCAGTTCGCCGTGCGTTCGGCCAACATCGGCTTTGCCGGTCGCGGCGTCATCAAGGAGACCACCGGTCTGGACATCCCGCCCAACTACCACGACGTGCATCAGGCGCTCTCGCGCGGGCACGTTCAGGGTATCTGGGACCGTCGGGAAATCCGCAAGAATCTGCATCAGGCCCTTCTGACCATGGGCGGCAGGAATCTGTACTACCGATAGCTTCGTGCGCCGGGACCGTGCGCGGTCCCGGCGCGCAGGCTTGCAGAAACGCAAGAGGATACTCTCGTGATAGACGTCAAGGCCCTATTGGAGGAAATGAAGGCCTCCCCCTTCGAGGTGGTGGAGGTTCGCGCTCCGCACACCGGCATCGTGGAATTCGTGGTCTCCGAACCGGGAGCCCAGGTCCACGGCACCACCGGCGTGTGGAACGAGAAGCCCGGAACGCTGCTGGCCAAGCTTGGCCGCGAGCACAATGCCAAGGCCATTCTCGCGCCCCTCAAGGGCGAGGTGGAAAAGGTCTTCCTCGAACACTCCGGTCGCTTCGTCGAGGCGGGAACCACGCTGTTCACGCTGCGGCACTACCTGACCAAGGACGAGGTCATTTCCGCCATCCTCAAGAAGACCCTGCACCTGTTCCACGCGCCCGAGCAGGCCAAGTACTACTTCACCCCGGAGATCGACACCAAGGTCAAGGCCTCCGGCTGCAAGTGCGTGCGCGTGCGCGAGGGCATGGATCTGTTCATTGTCTCCCGCATGAAGCGCGAGACCCCGCTGGCCTACGCCGGACCCGAGGGACTCATCTACGCCGTGTACTTCCAGCACAACGAGTCCGTCGCCGCGGGCGAGCCGCTCATCGGCGTCTGCCCGGAGGAGTTGCTTCCCGTCATTCAGGAAGTGGTCAACCGCGTGCAGGGCGAGTGGGAAGAGCGCTAGGAGGTAGCCATGGGAAAGATTCTTCAGATTCGCGTTTCGGCGGGGACTCCGTATCCCGATGACGTCAAACGTGCGTGGCCGCGCCTTTTCTCGCTGGCATGGCCGGAGACGAAGACGCCCGTCGCGCCCGGAGGCGGCCCTTGCGGGGTCATGGAACTCGTTCTCGCCCTTGACGACCAGGTGCGTTTTGGCATTAAAGACAAGAAGCTCACGGCGGCGCTCCGTGAAGACCTCGACAGGGCACTCGCTCTGAAGGAACGTCTCGAAGCCGCGCTGGGCGACTGGAAACCGGGCGATGCCAACGCGTTGAGCGTTGAGCTGGAAGACGCCCTCGACACCCTCGAACGCATCGCCCCGCAGCCGTAATGGCCGGGGCTTGAATCGAAAAATCGGGAGAATCTCATGGCTTCTTTGAACAAGGTGATGCTCATCGGCCGTCTGGGCCGCGACCCCGAACTGCGCTACACGCAGTCCGGCCAGCCCATCGCGAACCTTCGTCTGGCAACGGACGAGTCCTACACCAACCAGCAGGGCGAGCGCGTGGACCGCGCCGAGTGGCATTCCGTGGCCGTCTTCGGACGTCAGGCCGAGCCGTGCGGCAACTACCTGCGCAAGGGCAGCCTCGTCTACGTCGAGGGCAGCCTCCAGACCCGCAAGTGGCAGGGCCAGGACGGTTCTGACCGCTACACCACCGAGATCAAGGCGCAGCGCGTGCAGTTCCTTGATTCCAAGGGCGGCCAGCAGGGCAGCTACGAAGGCCCCCGCCAGTCCGGCGGCCAGCAGCAGCCCCGTCAGGGCGGCCAGCAGTCGTGGGGCGGCGGCAACCAGCAGCAGCGCGCCGAACAGCCCTTCCCCGATGAAGATCTCGGCCCGGCGTTCCCGTCCGAGGCGTCCGGCATGGACGACGTGCCGTTCTAAGCCGTTCGGATATGAATCAATCGAAACCGCCCGCAGGGACACCCTGTGGGCGGTTTTTTCGTGTGGAGACGTCCCTATTCGACTGGATACACTAGCCAAGTTAGAAGTCGTGCTGGAGGTGTGCCAGAGATCGTGTTAACAAGTCTGGTATCCCAAGGTTGGAGTCGCGCACGTCCTCTCGTGTTGTCGCTTGTTGGGGTGGAGGCGCTGCGGCTATTTGAGGACGCTCTCCAGCCAAGAATGAGCATTTTGTAAGTTGCCGGTGGTATGACTTTCAGAGAACTTTATTCTTCCGTAATGGTTGGAGTGACATGGCCTGGCTTTGTGGATTATATTAGGTTGGCGTTGTTGTGGTATTAGTTTTTAGGTTGTAGTCGTTGCTAACGGCTGTACGCTTGTTGCTATATTGCTTTGTTTTTTAAATTCTTTACGTAGGCAATTAAATGCAAGAGAAAATGACAAAGCAGACGCGATTTCGAATGTGTTTTTGTCTTCGGTCTTTTTACTTGGAAGCCGTTCAGCGTGCGGCTTATGAGCATAGTAATTTGTTCGCCTGCAATATTGGGCAGGATGAAGAATGTATTTGGGTCGAAATTGTCGAAGATGACTATCTTGTGACTGCTGAAATTGAAAAAAAGTTTCGTGAGGCCGTGTTGGATAACCAGTTGCGAATTGTTTTGGAAAATAAATTTGGGGCAATGAGAGACTTGTTAGTCGCTAAGGCGATAGAATCAAGTCTAAAGCTTCCTTTTGGAAGCCTGTCCCGCAAAGTGGAAGAATAATATGCAAGAGCCATATTTAATATTGCCATTTAATTTCCGAAGAAGGGGAGATCACGTACTAATTACTAATGATATTGGCGAATATCATTTTTTAAGCAATTATGACTTTAAAAAGTTTGTAAATATGCAGTTGGAAAGAAGCTGTGAGTTGTTTCTTGATTTGGAAAGTAAATTTTTCGTATGTAAAGAATTTAATGAAGCGTTACTTGGTCATTATTCAACGAGGTACAGAACGAAGAAGAGGTTTCTATTTGAATCTACATCTTTGCACATGATGGTTGTCACCCATAGGTGTAATCAGAAATGCTTGTATTGTCATGCTTCTGCGGCAAGCGATGATAGCTCCGTCGAAATCGATATGGGACCGGAGGTTGTAGAGGGGATAATTGATGCAATTTTTGAGAGTCCGTCTTCTTATGTTAAGATTGAATTTCAAGGAGGTGAACCACTCTTAAACTTTGATGCAGTTAAGCATGCTGTAAGATATGCAGAAGAAGTTGTTCCCAATGGTAGGGATGTTGGATTTGTGATTTGTACAAACCTTACTATGTTAAGCGACGAACAAATTGAATTCATCAACGAGCATGATATCGAAATTTCGACGTCTTTGGATGGCCCGGAAGCGCTGCATAATAGCTGTCGTCTCACAAAATGTGGGTATGGTACTTATCAATCTGTGGTAGACGGTGTGAATAGGCTTAGACATGGTGGGGTTGATAGGGTTGCTGCGCTTCTTACTATTCACAAGGGGAATGTTCATCGTCTGAAAGATGTGGTAGATGAATATGTTGCTAGAGGATTTAAGTCCATATTCTTACGGTCAATGAATCCGTATGGATATGCTTATGAAAACAAAAACGAGCTGTCGTATAGTGTTGAAACATTTCTTGATGCATATATAGATGCAATCCGGTATATCATTGAGATTAATAGGGGCGGGGTGGACTTCGCTGAAGAATATGCCTCTATTCTTCTTTCAAGGATTCTTACACCGTTTTCGTGTGGTTTTGTCGATTTGCAGTCTCCAGCTGGAGCTGCAATATGTGGGATGGTATACGAGACAAATGGGGATGTTTTTGTGTCCGATGAAGCTAGGATGCTTTGTAGAATGACAGGGGAACGGAATTTTTTTCTTGGGAATGTTTTGGAAGACAGTAGACAAGAGTGGTTTGTCAGCGAAAAGCTATATGATATTCTTAAAGATTCGGTAATCGAATCTCTGCCTGGATGCGCTTGGTGTGCGTATTCGCCTTACTGTGGTACTGACCCCGTTAGAAATTTTTTCGAACTTGGAAGGCGAATTAGCATTAAGCCAAAAGACCATCAGTGCCAAAAAAATAAAGCAGTGTTTGATTTTTTGATGGAGCTGCTTCGGTCGGATGATTCTTTTGTGGTTGACCTGTGTTGGGCTTGGGCGTGCCGACGCCCTTTGGGCGACGTGGTCGTGGAGTAATGTTATGCTAGCATATCGTGGAATAGCCTACAACATTGAAGGGTACGAGGTGGGGAGAGTCGATTTAGTCAAGGAAGATGATAAAGGTATTTCATACTTGCTTGCTTTTCCTGCGGAGAGGGGTTTTGGGTTGATTAGGTGCGGACAACCGAATGTAGGCGTTTTCACTAGTCCGGCGTGGTACAGTACACAGCGGATCATTTTGAAAGATGGCGATATAGTTAGAATAAATAGTGTGGGGGATTTGTTCGTTGTTTTTGAAAATAATTCTGATGAGAATGCTTTCTTGGTTACAGACAACTGTAATAGTAGATGTGTGATGTGTCCTCAGCCGCCTTGTGTGCATCAAAGGAAATTCTATGAAGAAGTAAAGGATATATTGTCTTTAGTAAATGTTGTCCCGGAAGTGATTGCTATTACTGGTGGTGAACCATTGCTATATTATGATGATTTTGTTCGCCTAATTGGGTATGTCAGGCAGTATTTGCCAGGAGCCAATATACAGCTTTTGACAAATGCACGAGTCTTGAAGGATGCGCAAAAAGCATTGGAAATCGTCGATGCTTCTGATGATAGCGTCACGTTCTGTGTTCCGTTGTATGCAGATACTCCTTTTGTGCATGATGCGTTGGTCGGTGTTAATGGAGCATTTTGGGAAACGATGGAGGCGTTGCATCATCTGGGCAAATTGTCAGCTAATATTGAACTGAGAAATGTCATTCTCTCCCCCAATGTTTCAAGGCTTCAGAAATGGGCAGATTTTGTTTCCAAAAATATGCCTTTTGTGGGGCGTGTGGCTCTAATGGGGATGGAGCCGATTGGCTTGGCAAGAAAGAATATTGAAACCCTATGGGTCGATCCAGTGGATTATCAAGATGAACTGAAAGAAGCCGTTAAAAATTTCGTGAGAACAGGGATTCCTGTGTCAATATTCAACCACCAGCTTTGCGTCGTTCATGAAGTCCTTTGGCAGTATTGTGTTAAATCAATATGCAATTGGAAAGTGAGGTATATTGACATGTGCACAGATTGCATGAAGAAAGAGTTATGCGGGGGGATTTTCTTCGCTGGTGTGGATAAACATAGCAGGGGAATTCAGGCTATAAAATAAATATTAGGGTGAGATTATGATCAAGGCTGGAAAAATGAAAGAAATTGCGCTAGCCGCAATTTTGGCTTCTTCAATAGGTGTAGATGCAGAACAAGGGTATGCGGGGCCGCCTAATCTTGAGGGCATTTCATCAGCCAATCAGCAAGATGATAGTCTTTTTTTTCTAGACTATGCGCAGCCAGACCAAAAATTGATGATTGCAGGGCATCGGAGCCATCGAAGTCACAGTAGTCACAGGAGCCATAGCAGTCATCGAAGCCATTATTCGTCCTCTGGGGGCTACTATTATAGCCCCGCTCCTAAGTCTCCCGTGAGTCCCAGCCCAATCTATTCCACCCCCAAGGTAGCCAAGGAAAAGCCTGTCTCTGCGCCTCAAGCTGCGCAATATTTAGTGGAGCAAATACAGAGGGGGTTAAAAAAACTCGGCTATCCTGTTGGGGAAGTGGATGGTAAGTTTGGAACTGCGACAAAACGTGCGATTTTGTTGTTTCAAATTGAGCATGGCTTGCCGACAGACGGGATTCCTAGTTCTAGCCTTCTTGAAAAAATCAACGCTACGATAGCCTTAACACCTTGACCCTCTTGGATTGGTTTGTTTTTTGGAATTCAACGGTAGATTGTGGAAATGCGGCCAGTGTTTCCTGTATTACGGGATAAAATAATATTATTGAGTGTCTAAACGGTAGGGGACACATTTAATATTGCGGAAGTAGTAATCTTTTCGTTTTGGATATTTTTAAAAAGTTATTAAGTATATTTTGATGTCTTTCGAATCCGATGCCTTCCAAAAACGTCTGTAATGCATCTCATCAAGTGGTTACTCCTCCAGTATATCTGAGTTGTGAGTTGGCCAGTATTCACGTCCCCGCCCCCCCCCCAATCCGCCCTATGGGCGTTTTCGCGAGAAAAACGCCTTGGCGGGGTGTGTCCGCGTGGTGACGAAGTGGTGGGGAGGCGTTGCCAGTGTTGCCTCGCGGGGTGGAGAGGGTACGACGCTATGCGAGGATATCCCCGAAAATCGCGGCATTTCGGCCTTGAATGGGGTGGGGGTTTTTGCTAGTACCGCGCACTCGATTGCTTGAAGACTTCAGGTGCGCCAGACCGGGCGCGCGAGGGAATCCGGTGCGAGTCCGGAGCGGTTCCGCCGCTGTGATTTATCCGTCTTCGATACGTCCTTTTGGGGCGTTTTGAAGTGGAATGAGCCAGCCACCCAGCCTGAAGCGTTCCCGTCCGGGGCGGATGCATGTCCGCCGAACCGAACGGGAATCGTTTCCATCCAACCTGCCCGCGGCCATGTCACGGATGTGCCGCCGGGAACAAAGATCATGGCATGACGGCTTTTCGGCCGCAGTGACCGCAGCGGACTCTTCCCTTGCGGCCTTGCGTGCCTCTTGTGCTGTCAGCGGAGACCCGATGCCCAAACAGATTCTCAAACGCGACGGATGTCTTGAAACCTGGTCCACCGACCGCATCGCCGGTGCAATCCTCAAAGCCCTCAATTCGAGCGGCATCAAGGACCCGCTGCTTTCCAAGCGCCTCGCCCGCAAGGTGCAGGAGAAGATCGACGCCGACGGCGTCGAGGTGCCCGAACAGGAGTACGTGCAGGATACCGTCCAGCAGGTGCTCATGGAGGCCCGCCTGTACGGCGTGGCTGAGCGCTACATCATCTACCGCGAGAAGCGTCGCGAGCTGCGGAACCAGAATCAGGCCTACATCGACATCTCCAAGATGATCGAGAGCTATCTCGACCGGTCCGATTGGCGCGTGAACGAGAATTCGAACATGGTCCATTCCTTCCAGGGCCTCATCCTGCACATGGCCGGTTCCGTTCAGGCGCGCTACGTGCTGGAGAAGTACCCCGAGGAAGTGAGGCAGGCCCATAATCACGGTTATTTCCACCTGCATGACCTGTCCTTTGGTCTTGCGGGCTACTGCTCCGGCTGGAGCCTTCGCGACCTGCTGCTGGAGGGCTTCAACCTCAAGGGCCGTTGTTCCTCGACCCCGCCCAAGCATTTCGATGCCGTGTGCGGACAGATGGTGAACTTCCTCGGTACGCTCCAGAACGAGTGGGCCGGTGCGCAGGCTTTCAACAACGTGGACACCTATCTCGCTCCCTTCGTGCGCCACGACAACCTGTCGTACCACGACGTGAAGCAGCAGATGCAGAAGCTCCTGCATAATCTGAACACCACGTCGCGCTGGGGCGGGCAGAGCCCGTTCACCAACTTCACCTTCGACTTCGTGCCGCCCAAGCACATGGCCAACGAGGCCGTCATCCTTGGCGGCAAGCTCATCGACTCCACCTACGGCGAGTATGCCGAGGAGATGGAGATGATCAACCGCGCCTTCCTCGAAGTCATGTTCGAGGGCGACGCCGACGGCCGCATCTTCTCCTTCCCGGTGCCGACCTACAACGTCACCGACGACTTCCCGTGGGAGAGCGAGGCTGGCAAGCTGCTGCTCAAGATGACCGCCCGCTATGGCGCGCCGTACTTCCAGAATTTCATCAACTCGGACCTGAATCCCGAGGACGTGCGTTCCATGTGCTGCCGCCTGCAGATGGACCTGCGCGAAATCCGCAAGAAGACCGGCGGTCTCTTCGGCGCGGGCGACCTGACCGGCTCCATCGGCGTGGTCACGCTCAACCTGCCCAAGCTGGCCTACCTCGCCAACAACGAGGAGGATTTCCTCGACCTCGTCACCGAGTACGCCACCCTTGCCAAGGATTCCCTCGAATTCAAGCGCAAGCTGGTCACCGCTAATCTTGAGGCGGGCATGTTCCCGTTCTCGCGCCGCTACCTGAAGAATGGCTACAAGGGCCACTTCTCCACCATCGGCGTCATCGGCGGTCACGAGGCGTGCCTGAACCTGCTCGGCAAGGGCATCGAGACCGAGTCCGGCCTGCGGCTCATGCGTCGCACGCTGGAGCACCTGCGCAAGCTTATCGTCGATTTCCAGGAGGAAACCGGCAACCTCTACAACCTCGAAGCGACCCCCGGCGAAGGGACCTGCTACCGCCTCGCCAAGATCGACAAGAGCCTGTACGAGGACATCCAGACCTCCGGCCACGACGTGCCGTACTACACCAACTCCACGCTTTTGCCCGTGGGCATCACCGATGACGTCATCGAGGCTCTGGAGCATCAGGACCAGCTCCAGACCATCTACAATGGCGGCACCGTGTTCCACACCTTCCTCGGCGAGGCCGCGCCCAGCGAGGAGAGCGTGAAGAGCTTCCTCATCCGCGCCATGGGCAACACCAAGATTCCCTATATCTCGGTGACGCCCACCTTCTCGGTGTGCAAGGACCACGGCTACATCTACGGCGAGCACTTCTCCTGCCCCACCTGCGGAGAGGAGACCGAGGTCTACACCCGCGTGGTCGGCTACTACCGCCCCGTGAACCGTTGGAACAAGGGCAAGCAGGAGGAGTACCGGGACCGTAAGGAATACTCCATGAACTCCTTCTGCGTGCGCGCGTAGCCCGCATCCGCACGGTGTGGACCTGCGGGGAGGCAATGCCATGATTCTCAATTCCCAACAGCTCACGGCGCTGCGCCAGCGCAACGACGAGGAGCTGCGCAAGGGGCAGTACGCCAAGCACGGCTACCCCGCGCACACCATCCGCGATCTGCTCCAGACCGTGGAGGCGCTGAAGAAGGAAAAGAAGAAGTGGCAGCGTCTGGCCACAGCGCGCGGCGAGGCGCTGGACGCCATCCGGGATCTCGCAGTGCGCAATGGTGGTGACGACGACTGACGCGCCGCCGGAATATCCGCTGACTGTACGGGCCGGGAGAGCATAGCTCTCCCGGCCCTTTTTGCGTCCGTCGCGCGGGGCGGAAAAATCTGTCCATCCGGCGGCGTGGCGCGTATAACCGAGGGTGGAGAATCGCGAACCGCAAACACCGGGATGGCGATATGCTGAAACTCGCGTCGTTCCTCGTGGCCGTGACGATGGTCGCAGAGCTTGCCTTGCCCACTTGCGCATGGGCCTATCTGGACCCCGGAACCGGAAGCATGCTGCTGCAATTGCTGCTTGGCGGAGTGGCCGGCCTGGCCGTGGTGCTCAAGCTGTTCTGGCATCGCATCCGGCGGCTGTTCCGCCCCGGTGAGCGTGATGACTGAGGGCCTGCGCCCTGTCGATGGCTCGTACCGGGAGGAGGGGAGCCGGGTATTCGCGGGCGGCGGGCGGATATGCCGCGCCCTCGATTCGCGTGGCTCGCGCGATCTGGAATCGCTCGCCTTGACGAAATTCTTCGCCGAGGCGCTGGCCGCCGGAAAGGTCGTCCAGACGTGGGTGCCGCCCGATGCCGACGCTCTGCTTGCCGCGCTGCCTGGGCAGTGGTCGGCGGTGGTGGAGCATGAGCCGGTTCCCGTGGTCAGCTATCCCTACGAATGGTCCTTTCCCATGCTGCGCGCGGCGGCCATGCTTCAGCTCGAACTGCTGCACGTCGCGCTTGGCGAGGGCTTCATCTGCGAGGACGCCACGCCCTACAACGTCCAGTGGAGCGGCGTGCGGCCCGTGTTCGTGGATGTGAGTTCCCTCCGCCCGCATGCGCAGGGCGACCCATGGCAGGGCTACCGCCAGTTCTGCCAGCTCTATCTCTATCCCCTTATGCTCGAAGCCTATCGGGGGGTGGCGTTTCAGCCGCTCCTGCGCGGTTGTCTCGAAGGCCTCGCTCCGGAGGACATGTCCCGCCTGTTTGGGTGGGGCGACATCCTGCGGCGTGGCGTGATGACGCATGTGCTGCTGCATGCCACGCTGTCGCGGGCCTACGGTGGACGTGGGGGCGACGTGCGCGGACAGCTTGAGCGCGGCGGCTTTTCGGTGGAGGCCATCCGAAACAACGTGCGAGGACTCCACGCCATCGTGCGCAATCTTTCGTCGGCCCGGATGGATTCCGAATGGTCCGGATACGCGGAGTGCGAGAGCTACGGCGAGGGCGGGCTGGAAGCCAAGACCGCCTTCGTGGAGAAATGGACCGCCTCGCGCGAATGGGGCACGGTGTGGGATGTGGGGGCGAATCGCGGGCTGTTTTCGCGCATCGCCGCTCGTCATGCGCGCCACGTGTTGGCGCTGGATGCCGACGCCGCCGTCTCCGGCGCGCTCTTCGACGCCCTTGCGAAGGAGGACGTCGGCAACGTCACGCCGCTCGTCTACCGTTTCAACGATCCTTCGCCGGGGCTGGGCTGGCGCGGTCGCGAGCGGTCGCCGCTGGTCGAGCGCGCCAGGCCGTCGCTGGTGATGCTTCTGGCCGTGGTCCACCACCTGTGCATCACGGCCAACATTCCTGTGGGCGAACTCATGGCCTGCCTGCGCGAACTCGGGGGGGGCGTCATCGTGGAATTCGTGGAGCGCGAGGACGAGAAGGTCCAGCTCCTCATGCGCAACAAGCGCAAGGAACACGCGGACTACTGCCGCGAGGTCTTCGAGCGCGAGCTGTCGGCCCGCTTTCGAGTCCTGGCGAGGCAGGAGCTACCTGGTTCTCCGCGCATTCTCTATTTCGCCGAACCGCTTTCCTGATTCATCCGCCGCGTGTCGCGCCCATCGAGGGTGCGTTGAATGGCGGCGTGGTTGCCCGTGAAGCCGAGGCGCATGCCGCCAAGCTCCGACGGCGGGACGAAGCGCCCCGTGGTCGGCACGTGGTAGAACGTCGTCTCAACGGCGTTGCGCCCGGCCGTCATTTCGTCGATTCCCATCCCTTGCGCGGGGTTGCGCATGAAGCGGTTCAACCCCGGTCGGATATCCCCCTGCCAGACCAGCGCCTCGCTCATGCGTAGCTCTCCGCGTGCGTCAGGTTCGCGAACCATGAACATGGGATTGAAGTTGCCGCCGTTGGTTTCCCCGTGCCCATGGTCGGCGATGTACAGGACGAGGCTGCGGTCCAGCACGCCAAGCTCGTCGAGCCGCCGGGTGAGGCTGCGCATCATTTCAAGCCCGTAGGCGAGCGTCGCGTCCTCGTCCGGTTCGGCGAGGATGCTTCCGTCCTCGTCGAAGACGTAGGGGCTGTGTGTGAGGAGCGAATGGAAGAAGAGAATCTTGCGCGGCACGGTGCCCACGCGCAGGCTGTCGCGCCAGCGCACGAAGGCCCGACGGGACTTGAGCATGATGTCCATGTCGTGCGCGGTGACGCCTCGGGGGCGATTGGCGCGTGCGCGGGCCTCGGGCCTGCCGGATTCGCCGCGCAGGGCTTGCCGCATGTCGCGCAGTGCTTCGCGTAGCGAGGTCAGGAAGTAGCGCGGGATGATGCGTTCGAGGCTGGCGCTCATGTGGCGGGCGTAGGTGTACACCGGGGCGAGGGATGTCGAATCGTGCTCGTGCCAGTGCAGGCAGGAGGTGAACGGAATGCCGGTGCGCGGCATGGAGGCGTAGAAGGCCCCGGCGGGGTTGTAGCCATGGCTGGGCGCGTCGGTGAAGAACGAGTCCGCGTAGGCCGCGTCGAAGATGGCGTTGACGGTGTCGCCCGCGTGCAGCGGTGCCGTGTCGCCCGAGAAAATGACCGGCAGCGTGAAGTAGGTGCTCCCGGCTACGCATGCGGCATTCGGATACAGGATGAAGCCTTCGAATCCGCGTCGCAGTTCCGGGCGCGTCATGAACAGGCGCTCCACGGCGCGCCCGGGGACGTTGTCGAACAGGGCGATGATGATGTTGCGCTCGTGCCCGAGGGTCATGCCCCGTTCCGTGTTCGACTGCCGGGCCGCGAGGGCGATTTCGTTTTCGGAATGGACGAAGCCCGCCACCCACAGCGCCAGCCCGAAGGTCACCGCAAGGATGCACAGGTTCAGGATGCGCGTTAAGTCCGGCCGCAGCCGGTGCAGGACGTACGCTGCGGCGAGGATGACCGCCAACTGAATGCATGAGGTGACGGTGCGCAGGTCCGGGCTTGTGGCCGGGGCGCGCCCGGCCAGCGGTTCGGCATGCACGGGTAGGAATACGGTGATGATGGCGAGGCCGAGGGCCAACGAAGCGCACAGCCGTGCCATGCGGTCCATGCCGAGTGGGATTGCGGCGAGGCGCATGACCACGAAGGCCACAAGGCTTGCGGCGAGGCCGACGCTGATGATCGTGTCTCGCGTGGCGAGCACGTCGTTCAGGTTGGTGATGTAGACACCAAGGGGAAGCAGCAGGAAGAGGACGCAGCCCGGTGCGGCCAACTCCACCAGATGCCAGACGGGATTCCTGTCCATGCCGATGCTCCGGTTGTCGCGACGTTGGGGCGGGCGCAGGGCATCCCGCCATCATGTCATGTTGGGACAATCGGGGCACGGGGTCAACCGTGGCGATGGGAAAGGCCGGGAGACACGCGCACCCGGATGGTCTGTGGCTGCCGGGTGCGCGTGCGGTGGCCCGCTAGCGGGCGCGGAATTTGGAACTGATGTCGCCGGAGAGTTCGCCGTTCTGGAAGTCGAGGGTCTTGACGGAGCCGCCCTCGGAGAAGTCGAGAGCGTCGAAGCTGATCCAGCTGAGCTTGCGATTGTGAAGGGTGCGGACGTAGACGGTTTTGCCCTTCATGTCGGTGACAATATCCCACAGCGTGCAGCCGTGCTCGAAGACCGGGGGCACTGTAAGCGTCTGGAGTGCGGCGGTGGCGAAGTCCACGGCCTCTGCGCGGGTTTCGGCCTTGGGCAGGTGCTTGGCGTAGTAGGCACCGCGGACGAAGCGGTCCATGGGTTCTTGTCCACCGGGGATGGGCCGCTTGCCGCCGAAGTCCTCGAAGGCCGCCAGATCGCGCACGCTCTGCGCGTAGGGCGTGTTGGTCAGCACCGGGATGTCGGTGGCGGGCGTCACCACGATGTTCCCGTCGAGGAATTCGATGATCGCGCTTGCGCCGGTGGCGTCGTGCACGAAGAGGTGGAGCATGAGTTCGAGCCTGGTGGTGGGCAGCGCGGTGACCCGGTACGCGCCGGAGCGCAGATCGGCGGTCAGTTCGTCGATGGTGGCGAAGCGGTCCAGCGCGTACTGGATGAGCGAGGTGATGCACAGCACGGTGCCGCCGGAGCCTTTCGGCATCACGGATTCGGGCAGGTAGTAGGTGCCGACCTTGAGGCCCGCCTCGTTCATGCCGTCCACGCCGGTCATGGTCTGACGTTCGCCGGGCAGCGGCATGGCCACGTTGAAGACCACGCTGCCGTATGTGCTGGTCCACGCGAGGGCTGTTTCGTCCGGCTTGACGAAGTTGGTGGTGCGCGTCACCCCACGGGGGCTCTTAACGGCCTCGCCCTCGCCGAACATGAAGTCGAAGGTGCGGGCGGAAACGGGGTGCTCTCCGCCGACGAAGATTTCGGAACAGGCCATGGCCGAGGTGGTGCCCGCGATGGCGAGCGCCAGAACGAACGCGAGGATGCCTGCATGGCGCATGCGGTTGCGCATGAATTGTCTCCTTGGTTGCGCGGAGATGCTCCGCGTTGGGTGAAAGACGTGTATCTATATGATTTTGGGATGAAATGTCAGTTGTTTTGCATACGGTTGCCGAGGTTGCAGTCGCGCACGCAAATAACGTTTGGTGGGTTTAGTGCAGCAGCATCAGCGAAAGCTGTGGAAGGTAGGTGATGGCCAGTACCGTGGCAAGCAGGATGAAAAAGAACGGCAGCGTGGCGCGATAGATGGTGAGGATGGGTGAATCGAAGCGGTAGCTGGCTATGAACAGGTTCATGCCTACGGGCGGCGTCATGTAGCCTATCTGCATGTTGGCGAGGAAGATGATGCCCAGATGTATAGGGTCCACGCCGTAGCCTACGGCCACGGGCAGGATGATGGGCACCACGAGGACCAGCGCGGAGAAGATGTCGAGCACCGCTCCGAGCGCCAGTAGGAAGACGTTGAGCAGCACGAGGAAGGTCATCCGGTCCGAGATGTGGGCGCGGATGAAGTCGAAGAGTCGGGTGGGCACGTCGGCGTCGATCATGGTGTTGGTGGAGGCGAGCGACATGCCAACGATGATGAGGATGCCGCCAACGAGGAGCATGGACTTGCGCATCAGACCCCGCAGGGTTGGCAGGTCGATCTCGCGCAGGACGAGGACCTCGGCTACGACAACGTACAGGGCTGTCACCGCCGCGGCTTCGGAGATGGCGAAGATGCCGCCGTAGATGCCGCCGAGCACGATGATGGGCAGCGGAATCTCCCACGCGGCCTCGCGGCAGGCGGCGCGGATTTCAGTCCACGAGAACTGCGCCAGTGGCGTGCGATTGTGGCGGTTTGCCCACAGGCACCACAGCGACAGTGCAACCAGCATCAGAAGCCCCGGCAGAATTCCGGCCAGAAAGATGTCGTCGATGGATATGCCTGCGGCGGATGCGCTCTGCTGGGCCACGATGCCGTAGAGGATGAGCGGGAGCGACGGCGCGAAGAGAAGCCCCAGACTGCCGGACGTCGCGACGAGGCCGAGGCTGAAGCGTTCGGCGTAGCCCGCCTGTTTCAGCGCCGGGTACAGCAGCGCGCCAAGGGCGATGATCGTCACGCCGGAGGCCCCGGTAAAGGCCGTAAATAGGGCGCTTGCCGCCAGCGCCACCACGGCGAGTCCCCCCGGCATCCAGCCGATGAACGCCTGTGTGAGCCGTACCAGCCGCCCGGGTGCGCCGGATTCGCTGAGCACGTAGCCCGCGAAGGTGAAGAGTGGAATGGCGAGAAGCACCGGAGTTTCCGCGATGCGGTAGAACTCGATGGACAGTGCGGCGAGGTCGATGTCGCTGTGATGGTAGCCAAGCATGGCCCCGGCGGCGATGACGGCGAAGAGCGGCGCGCCGAGAAGCGCCAGAAGGGCGAGGGCGAGACCTGTGGCGATCATTCGGGCGCTCCATGCCGTACAAGGCCGGAAATGAGCGCGCGCAGGTGCTGGGCGAAGAACGTTGCATAGCGCCACGCGATACATCCGAAGCCGAGCGGAATGGCCGTCTGGAATATCCACGCGGGCGCGCCGCCGAGGGCGAGGGTGCCGAATTCGGCTTCCATGAGCGTGAAGCGTGCGCCGTGCCATGCGGCCACGGCGCAGACGACGACGGTGAAGAGGTCCGTGATGACGCGCACCGCCAATCGGGCGCGAAGCGGCAGAATCCGGGCCAGCGCGTCGATGGTGATGTGGTTGTCGTCACGGCTGGCGGCTACGGCTCCGGCCATGGTCATGAGTAGAACGAGGATTCGCAGCAGTTCATCCAGCCAGATGGCACCCGTCAGACCGACGTTGCGTAGGGCGATCGGCGCAGCGCTGAGCGCGAGAAGTACCGAAAGCAGTGCGATGATGCATCCGTTTTCAATTGCGCAGCCGATTCGGTGCAGACGGTGGCTCATCACGCTTCGGGCAGTCATGGCGTTGCCGGGGCACGCAGGGCGTCGAGCAGGGACTGGATTTCGAGATAGTGTGTCCTGTCGAACAGTCCTTCGTCGGCCAGCCTGTCGGTGACGGAACGCGCGACACCGCGTGCCCATTCGAGGTCTTCGGCGTTCGGCTCCACGAATGTCAGCCCCTGTGCGACGAGCGCATTAGCCGCATCCTGATTGTCCTTGCGGTTGGAGATGTCGAAGTTTCGCATGACCGTGCCGAACACGTCCTCCAGCGTTTTCTGGTCCGCCTCGTTCAGTTTCGAGAAGATGCGGGCATCGATGGCCATGGTGCCGAAGGTGAAGGTGATGGGCGTGTTGGTGATGGCGCGCACGCGCGTGTGCCATTGCAGGATGATCGCCCCGGAGGGCGGCGCGGCTACGATGTCCAAGAGACCAGCCTGAAGGCCGGTAAGCACGTCCGTGATGGGCAGGGTGACGGGCGCGATGCCGAGGGCTTCCATGACGGCGTAGCCCATGCGGTCGCCTTCAGGAATCCAGACCTTGCGCCCCTTAATGGCCTCGAAGTGCGTGATGGGCGCGTCCCCCATGAGCATGGCCGCGCCGCCGCTGGCGAAGCCGAAGCTCACGAAGCCCGCGTCGGCAAGGGCCTTGAGCAGTACAGCGTCGAACTTCGCGCGGACATGGTCGATTTCGTCGTCCGAGCGGTAGGTCAGCGGCAGGCCGTAGAGGTTCAGGTCCGGGCAGACGTCCGCAAGTTGGCCGAGGGTGAACATCCCGCCCTGCAATTGGCCGATGCGAATTTTGCGCAGCACGCTTTTCTCGTTGCCCATGACTCCGCCGCCGTAGAACTTGAAGGCGACGCGTCCGTCGGTCTGGCGGGTGATCGCCTCGGCTGCCGCGCGCATGGTGTTCATCCATTCGGAGCCTTCGGGCGCGGCCGTGGCGATCTTGATCGTCTGGGCCGCGTGCGTCGCGCTGGCGCAGGCGATCATCACGAAGAGAGCGAGCAGGGCGAGTACAGGACGTGAGCTTCGCATCGGGCATCTCCGTCAGGTTGGCGAGGGATCAGAAATGGCTGTCCGCAGTGGCTGCGAGCTGCCTGGCGCGTCGGATGGCCATCGTGTTCAGGAGCGTGAGGCCTTTTTCGCGCGGGTCGGCTGCGAGCACCTCGGCGATGAGCCGGTCGTGCAGTTCCCTGTCGTACATGAGGCGCGCGTAACCTGCCGCAAAGGCGACCTTTGCGCCGAGGTCCCGCCCCTTCGAGATTTCAATGGCGCGTTCGAAATGCTTGCGCCCGAGTTCTGGATGCCCGCCGAGCGACGGGGGGCGCAGTGTGTGCAGGATGCCGAGATAGACGTGGGGCGAGCCGTTGTCGTAGCGCTCGTTGAGCGCGACGATGCGCTCCAGCGCGCTCTGGAGGCGGGGAAGATCGGCAAGGGCGTTCCAGTCGCCGCGCCGGGCCTGAATCCACGCCAGATTTCCTACGACGAAAGCATTGAGCGCCGGTACGGCGTTCACTTCCGCCTTGGCGAGCTGTCTTTCGAATTCCTCGTGGTGCATCGCCGAAAGGTCGCACAGTGTGGGCAGGCTGGCGCAGAGTGCCCGGTTGCCATACTGGCGGGCGCGCTCGGCAAGGCGCGTGGCCCGGTCCGCCGAGGGAGCGAAGAGGGCCGAGTAGACGGCGTAGAGCTTGGCCCCCGCCGCCAGCATGGACGGATCGCGAGGAGAGGCCTCGATGAAGCTGTCCGCCAGCAGCAGGAAGGCAGGAGCGCCATCTCGAACGGTTTCCGGGTCGTCCTGATTGAGGATGGCGAGGGAGAGCGCGTTGCCCATGCGGGCCGAGGAGTAGGGCACGCACCCGCAGACGATGACGAGTGCCGCGCACAGAAGCGCAAGCGCGCAGCCGGAGGCCGCTTTTGGCTGGGGGCGGGATGTATCGGTCACGGGTATGAACCTTCCGATGCATGGGGTGTCATCCGGTATACGTCATTGATAGAATAGCGGAAAGATGGGCCAGCGGGCAAGGGTGTGCGGCGGCTCGGGAGGACATTCGTCGGCGGGCGCCTGCGGATGAGCCCTGAATGGGCGCGGAGTGGGGAAGCAGGATCGGGCTGGGCACGCGCCTGCATCAAGGGTGGAAGGCTGTTTGGTAAAACAAAGATGCGTTTTTCTGTGTGGTGGCATTTGTGAAAAATGCGATAACATCGGCCATATTGCAGTTGCGGGGCATCGTTTTAGCCCCTGCTGCAATGCCCAATTGCGATTGGTGCAAAAAAACCTGTTGACGGAATTCTTGGGTCGTATATAAAGGGTCAATTCCGACGTGAATGGCGCCCGTTCCATCGTGGCGAACATCGTGCCATTCGCCCCGCAAAACCCTACGTGTTGTTCAGGGATGGCGGGGAAGTCAAACTTCTTTTTTTTGGAGTAATTAACTTGTCCAAGAACATCTATGTCGGCAATCTGACCTGGGGCGCTACTGATGCGGACCTTCGTTCCCTGTTCTCCCAGTACGGCGAAGTGACCTCCGCCCGTGTCATCGAAGATCGCGAGACCGGCCGCTCCCGTGGCTTCGGCTTCGTTGAGATGGAAGACAACGGCGCGCTGCAGGCCATCCAGGAGCTGAACGGAACCAAGTTCCAGGGCCGTGACCTCAAGGTCAACGAAGCCCAGCCCCGCGAGAGCCGTCCCCGCCGCTTCTAGTCGGCGATAGAGCACGACGATCATCAAGCCCTCTGGAGAAATCCGGAGGGCTTTTTGGTTTTGTGGCGTGAGCCGGTCGAGGGCGCGAGGAGCCGAGACGGGGAAGCTCGTATGACATTGGGGCGGGCTGAACTTTGGCCGTTGGCTCCGATGGAAGATCTTTATTCTCGATGGAAGCGCTGGGGCTTGAACAATCCTGCCGTGTCGCAAAACGCTTTTTTCGGGGGGAGACCCGATAGCCTTTGTCTTCATGGCGGACGACTTCTGTCTCGGGCACGACGTGCCCACGGTCAACAAGCATCACAACAAAAAAACGCGGAGGACCCGATCGGGTGCCTCCGCGTTTGCGGTTTTTGGTGGAAGATTGTTATCAGTCCGTGCAGCAGCAGGTGCCCTTGGCGCTGGCGGCGCGGGTGGCGAAGTAGGCGCGGGTTTCCGCGACCACAACACCCGACAGGCCGAGCAGGCCGATGAGGTTCGGGATGGCCATGAGGCCGTTCACGATGTCGGCGAGCAGCCAGATGGCTTCGAGCTTCAGGAACGCGCCCGATGCCACGAGCAGGATGTACACGATTTTGAACGGGCGGATGCCCTTGACGCCCACGAGGTATTCCGTGCAGCGCTCGCCGTAGTAGTTCCAGCCGAGGATGGTGGTGAAGGCGAAGAACATGAGGCCGATGGTGACCACGTACTGGCCGAGCTGCGTGCCGAGGCCGATGTTGAAGGCGGCGTTGGTCATGTCCGCTCCGGCGAGATTCGGGTCGTTCCACGTGCCGGTCATCACGAGCACCACGCCCGTCATCGTGCAGATGACGATGGTGTCGAAGAAGGTGCCGGTCATGGAGATGAGTCCCTGACGCACGCAGGAGTCGGTACGCGCCGCCGCTGCGGCGATGGGTGCGCTGCCGAGGCCGGATTCGTTGGAGAACACGCCTCGGGCAACGCCGTTTCGCATGGCGAGGAGCATGGTCACGCCCACCGCTCCGCCGAAGGCCGCTTCCGGCGCGAAGGCGGATTCGATGATGAGCGCAACGGTCGCGGGCAGCTTGTCGAGGTTCAGCACGAGAATGGTGAGCGAGGCCAGAATGTAGAAGATGGCCATGAACGGCACGATGCGTCTGGCCGTCTCGGAGATGCGGCGGATGCCACCGAGGGTGACCATTGCCACCAGCGTGGTCAGCACTGCGGCGGTGACGAGCTTCGGAATGCCGAAGGCTCCGGCCGAGGCGTCGGTGATGGCGTTCACCTGCGGGAAGGTGCCGATGCCGAGGAAGGCCACGCCGATGCCGAACACCGCGAACATGCGGGCGAGGAAGCGGTTACCGAGTCCTCGCTCCAGATAGTACATGGGGCCGCCGGACATCTGGCCGTTCTCGTCGGTGACGCGGTACTTCACGGCCAGCAAAGCTTCGGCGTACTTGGTGGCCATGCCGAAGAACGCGGCCAGCCACATCCAGAACAGCGCGCCCGGGCCGCCAGCCTTGAGGGCCGTGGCCACGCCGACGATGTTGCCCGTGCCGATGGTCGCGGACAGAGCCGTGCACAGCGCGGCGAAGGGGGATACGTCGCCGGGGTGAGCCGTGTCCTTCTCGCGGGTGAAGACGTACTTGAGCGCCAATGGCAGCTTGAATACCTGCAACAGTCCGAGGCGGACGGTGAGGTAGGCTCCGGTGCCCACGAGCAGGAAGAGAAGCGGGGGGCCCCAGACGAACGAGTCGATGCGGTCAAGTAGCTGCAACAATTCCATTTCTGATGTTACCTCATGTTTTTCATGGTTGAACAATCAGGAAATGAATGATGCGGCCAGTGGAGGAATGGGAAACGTGCGGAAAAATACGCGCAGCCACGCCCGGGCGGGCGCGACTGTTGAATTTTCCCTCTGTCCTTTTGCCTGAGAGTTTCACCGGTTTTCCGGCTTTCTCCTTCGGCGCTCCCGTTGCGGGAGTCTCTCCAGAGGCTCGTCGAACAGCAGTCCTTTTGCCTGAAAGATTTACTTCTTCGGCGCCTCCCGGGGGAGGTCTCTCCTGCTGTCGTCATCCGATTTCCAACGCGGAGGAGGGATATATCGCCTTCGTCGTCGGATTGCAAGCTCCTGCGCAAGCGTCCGCCCGCAGGGCGCGATTCCCTCGTCCACCCGGCGGTTACGGTTCGATAATGCGTCATTTGCCGGGATGTGTCCCGCTGTTTCGTTCCGGGGGTGTTCCATGGGGCGGTTGCGGACCTGGAAACGTGCGTCCGTAACGCGCATTGTGCATTCCTATGCTCGCCCATACATGATGCTCAGGTGAAAATCGGCTGTTCATCGAGATGAAATCCATATCCCGCTGGACATTGCGGACCGGGTTGCACTACTGAAAAAGTTATGAGCGGCAGGCATTTCGCGTGACCGCACAGGGATATCCGTCGGGACCGGCCTCGGCCCTTCTGGTGCCGTCGCAACGGGCGTGGTCCCGTCGTCACGTCAAACAGGGAATGTGGGGGGCCAGATGCGTTTCAATTTCAACAGGAAGCTCCTTGCGGGGGTTCTTGCGGTCATCGTGGTGCTCGCCTGTACGTTGACCGGGGTGAATCTGTACAAGGCGAAATCGGCACTCGGATTCTTCGGTGGAGAGTTCCTCGGCAACACGGGGCAGATGCTCCGGGACGTCGCGCAGATGCAGGACGCGAATCTGCGGCAGGTTCTCGGCAACGAAATCGAACGGTTCCGCAAGGACGTGGACCTGCAGATGGGCTTCTGGCTGAACCGCAATACGTTGCGCAAGGAAGCCGTCATCGATCAGGAAAGCGGAAAGTCCGAGCAGATGGAGTTTCCAGAATTGAACCTTGGCGATCAGGTGCTGTTTGGCAGCACGCGCCTTGTGGACGGCATTCGCGAGTCCTCCGGACTGCACGCCACGGTCTTTCAGGTCCTTCCCGGCAGGCTTCTGCGCGTATCGACCAGCATCCGCAAGGATGACGGCTCGCGTGCGATCGGAACCAGCATTCCCGCCTCCAGTCCCGTCTACACCACAGTCATGAAGGGCGAGACCTTCTTCGGCCGCGCCCGCGTGCTCGGGCGCGACTTCCTGACGGCCTATGCCCCTTCCAAGGATTTCGACGGAAATATCGTCGCCGTCATCTTCGTCGGCGTGGAAGTGCTCAATTCCAATCTCGAAAAGCTGATCGGCGAGGTCAACGTCGCCGGGCGTGGCTATGCCTTCGTCTGCAATTCGCAGGGGAAGCTCCTCGTGCATCCGAAGCATGACGGCGAGGACATGACCTCGCTTGCCCCCGGACTGTGGGACGCTGTGAGGGCCGGGAAGACCGGACTCGTCAAGTACGATGACATGGGGCACGAACGCGTGGCCTACGTCGAATACTTCGAGCCGTGGGACTGGTTCATCGTGGTCAGCATCGGACGGGACGAGATGATGCTCGGCGCGGATCGCGAACTTGTCGTGGCGAGTGCCGTGGTGGTTGTTGTCGGCATGCTGCTGGCCGCGCTGGTGCTCGTGTTCGTGCTGCGGCGGTTGCTGCGGCCGCTGGATGATCTGTCGGCCGTGACGCGGCGCATCGCTGAGGGCGATCTCGACGCCAGCTGTAGCTATGACGGTGCGGACGCCATCGGGCGCACCGTGCAGTCCGTGAACGCCATGGTCGGCGAACTGAAGCATCGGCTTGGCTTCGCCCAGGGCGTGCTGGAGGGCATTACCCTGCCCTGTTCCGTGGTCAGCGCCGATAACCGGATGGTGTTCATCAATAGGCAGAAGATGGAGATCATGGAGCGCCCCGGCGCACCGGAGGACTACTACGGCGCCACGTCTGGAGCCTTCTATTTCCATGACGATGCCAAGGTCACGCTGGCTATGCGGTCCATGCAGGAGGGACGGAAACTGTCGGCCGACGTGCCGCTGACGACCGTCTCCGGCAAGGACTTCCTCATCAATTCAACCTGTACGCCCATTCATGATCTGGACGGCAAGCCCATCGGTGCGCTGGTCATCTGGTTCGACCTTACGGACATGAAGCTCAAGGAGCGCCAGATCGGCGAGCAACGCGACCGCATCGCCGAGGCCGCACGTCTCGCGGACCGCGTGGCGGAGCAGGTTTCGTCCGCATCCGAGGAACTCGCGGCCCAGATTGAGGAGGCCAGCCGAGGTATGGACGAGCAGCGCAAGCGTACGTCCGAGGCCGCCTCGGCCATGGAGCAGATGAATTCCTCTGTGCTGGATGTGGCCCGCAATGCGGGCGGTGCGGCGGAACTCTCCGAGGGTGCCCGAGGTCGGGCGCAGGGCGGAGCCGCAGCCGTGGAGGAGATGGTGACCATCATCGACACGGTTTCCGCGCGGACCGACGAACTGCGCGAGCGCATGGCGGAACTCGTGGGGCAGGCCGACGGTATCGGCGACATCATGGGCGTGATTTCGGACATTGCGGACCAGACCAATCTGCTCGCGCTCAATGCGGCCATCGAGGCGGCTCGCGCTGGAGACGCCGGACGCGGTTTTGCCGTGGTGGCCGACGAGGTGCGCAAGCTGGCCGAGAAGACCATGAACGCTACGCGCGAGGTCGCCTCCCATATCGAGACGATCCAGACGAGCGCCCGCCAGAGTATGCAGAGCACGGAGCAGGCCGCGCAGGCCGTGCGCGAGACCACCGCCCGTGCGGACAAGTCCGGCGAATCGCTGCGCGAGATTGTGCGCATGGTGGAGACCAGCTCCGATCAGGTGCGGGCCATTGCCACCGCTGCGGAGCAGCAGTCCGCGGCGAGTGAGCAGATCAATCGCTCCACGGACGAGATCAACATGATCGCCTCGGAATGTGCCGAATCCATGGCGCAGTCCGCGCAGGCCGTGTCGGATCTGGCGGCGTTGGCCGTGGAGCTTCGCGAGATAACCATGCAGATGCGCGACTGACCGCCTGCGGCGCTTGGCCGCAGCGGGTGCGCAATTCAGGCGGAGGTGCCCCGTGGGGTGCCTCCGCCTTTTTCATGAGATTTCAGGCGGAAGGTGAGCGTCGTCCCGCTGTGGGATGGGAAGCCGGATGCTGAAGGTCGCCCCCTTGCCGGGTGCGCTCTCGACGGTGAATTGACCACCGTGGTTCGTGGTGATGATGAAGTACGAAACGGAAAGCCCGAGGCCCGTTCCGATGCCGACGGCCTTGGTGGTGAAGAAGGGTTTGAAGACCTGCAGTCTGGTGTGCTCGTCCATGCCCGGACCGTTGTCCGTGATGTCCACGCGGGCCATGCCGTTGTGCAGCAGTGTCCGGATGGTGATGGTCGGCGGTCCGGACGAGCCATGGAACGTCATGGCCTGCGCCGCGTTTTTGAGAATGTTCAGGAATACCTGTTCGAGTTCCGAGGCGATGCAGGGAACGGCGGGCACGTCCGGCGAGTAGTCGCGGACGATGGTGACGTGTCTGAAGTCGTAGCTCTTCTTCAGATCGTAGTCCTTGGCGGCGAGATCGAGTGTGCGGTCCAGCAGTTCGCCCATGTCGTGGAAGGTCTTCTTCGATTCGCTACGGCGGCTGAATTCCAGCATGTTGGCGACGATCCTTGCGGCGCGTTCCCCGGATTCGCGGATTCCGTCGAGCATGTCGAGAATCTTGCGTTTGCGCATGTACTCCAGCATGTGGTCGAGCGGACAGGCCACCTCTTCGGCGACGCGTCGGTTCGCCTCCAGTTCCGTTGAGAGGCGGCGGCGTATGTTCTGCGTGGCCTGAAGTATGCCGCCGAGGGGGTTGTTGATCTCGTGGGCCATTCCTGCCGCAAGTCCGCCGACGGACATCATCTTCTCCGTCTGGATCATCATCTCTTCCATGCGCACGCGCTCGGTCACGTCGTCCTCACGGATGACGGCCTCCTTCTTTCCTTCCGCAGACATGGGATAGATCATTATTTCGATGTAGCGCAGCGATTCATCGCGCAGGCGAGGGATTTTCTCCAGCCGCTGTGGCGTGCCCGTCTCCAGCGCGGTGCGTAGGGCAGGCGTCTGCGGTTCGAAGACGGCATACACGTCGCCGATGTAGCGGTTGAGGGCGCTGTCGCTTGCGAGCCCAGTTGCGGATTCAGCGGCGAGATTCCAGTGTGTGACGCGTAGCTCCTCGTCCACGGAGATCATGATTGATGGCATGGAGTCGATGATGCTTTTTACATAGCGGCTGGCGCGCAGGATTTCGGCCTCGGCCTGTTTGCGTTTGGAGATGTCCTTGAGGGTTCCGTCGATGTGGGCTGGTGCGCCGGTTTCGTCGCGCACGAGGCGGGCGTGGATTTCGACCCATCGGCGGCTACCGTCCTTTCTGCGTATCTGATGCTCGTGTCCGGCCACGAAACCGTTTTTTGTGAGTTGGGCAATGAGATCCTGCCGATCAAGTGGCGAGGCGTAGACCTGCGTGCCGATGTCGGTGATTGAGGCGACGAGATCCTCCGGCGTGTCGTAGCCGAGTATGCGCGCCATGGACGGATTGGCGCTCATGAATCTGCCGTCCGGGGTGGACTGGAACATGCCTTCCACGCCATTTTCGAAGATGGAGCGGTATTTTTCCTCGGCGGCGCGCAGTTGCCGGTTGGCCTGTGCGAGTTCGTCCGCGTGGGCCGTGAGTAGAGCCTCGCGTTCCTGATGGAAATTGATGCGCCTGCGCAATTCGTTCGGCGGGACGTGCAGTTCCGTCAGAATGTTTGCATACATCTGCGCGAGTTGCCTTTGCTCCCCTTCGTCGAAGAGCGGTTCGCGGTGCAGGGCGCGCCGGGCCATGGCCGCACCGAGGCTTCCGGTGAGTGTGCGCTCCACATGGTCGCGGATGCGCATGAGTTCCTCGATGGTAATGACGTCCCTTTCATCGTCAATCACGGCGCGTATGCTCGTCTGCGTGTGCGCATGCGCCTGTTCCGGGGAGTAGTAGTCGTGGAACAGGCGTTCGATGCGTTGCGCACGTTCGGCAAGTGGGATGTTGCGTTGGAGGTGTTCCGTCAGCGGCAGGGAGAGTTCGCGAGCTGTACTGTCGTCCATGAACAATTCATGATCGGGCGCATCGCTTCGCACGGGTGTGGAGGCGAGGGAGACGGTGATATAGCAGCTAATGTTGACGAGCATGGACCAGAACACGCCATGGGCGATGGAGTCCATGGCTGTCAGCCCGAGGAGCCGTTCCGGAACGAGTAGGGCGATACCGAAGGGGCCCTCGCTCAGAATGCTGGCGGAAAGCCAGCCGCTGCGAATGAAGGCGGGCAACAGCAGCGTGTGGCACCAGACGGCGAAGCCAGCGCCGAGTCCTGACAGCGCACCTGCGCGGCTTGCCCGTGACCAGTAGAGTCCGCCGATGGCCGCTGGGGCGAATTGCAGCACGGCAGCGAAGGAAATGCTGCCCATGCGCACCAGCATATAGCTTTCGCCGACCATGGCATTGAAGCCGTAGCCGAGAAGGATGAACATGGCGACCACGGCCCATCGACACTGGAGAAGCCTGCGCCGAAGTCCGCCAAGTGGTGGAATGATTTCCACCATGGGCAGCAGGAGATGGTTGGTTATCATGTTCGCCATGGTCATGGTCGTGATCATGACCATGCTCAGCCCGGCGGAGAAGCCGCCGAAGAAGGCCAGCCCGGCCAGCCACGGCATGTTGTTGGCGTGTGGGATGCTTAGGACGAAGGTATCCGCCTGATCGATGGGCATTCCCGCGAGCAGCCCACTGAGCGCCAGCGGGAAGGCGAAGAAGGAAAACAGCAGCATGTAGAGCGGCAATATCCATATGGCGTGGCGGATATGGCGTTCGTCCGAGTTTTCCACCACGGCCACGTGGAATTGCCGGGGCAGGAAGAGGATGGCGTTCATGGCGAGGATCATGCCCGTCATCCACGAGGCATAGGATGATTCTCGTTCCATGGAGAGGCCGGTCAGTTCTGCCCACGGAGAGGCTGCGGCTCGCCGGAAGAGGTCCCCGAAACCGTCGTTCAGGGAATAGGTCACCACAATGCCGACGGTGACGAAGGCCACGAGCTTGACTATGGACTCCGCGGCCACGGCGGCGACCATGCCTTGATGTCGCTCCGTTGGGTCGATTCGCCGTACTCCTGCGAGAATGGTGAATAGGATCATGATCGTGACGAGGATGGGGCCGTGCAGGGCGTGGGCGGTGCCTTCGGCTTCCGTCATGATGGTCAACGAAGCGAGTATCCCTTTGATTTGCAGGGAGACGTAAGGGAGTGAGCCGATCACGGCGATGATGGTGACGAGCATGGCAACGCCCTGTGATCGGCCGTAGCTGATGGACAGGAAGTCAGCCACACTGGTGATGCGCTGGCGCCGCTTGATGCGAATGATGCGGCGGAGCACGGACGGCCACAGGCAGATGCCGAGTGTCGAGCCGATGTGGGTGGTCAGATACGCGAGTCCGGACGTGGCTGCCTGACCCGTGATGCCGTAGAAGCTCCACACGGTGTGGTACACGGCGAGCGATAGCGCGTAGACAAGCGGGCTGTCGGAGACGCGCTTGCGCAGGCTGGGCGAGCGCTCGACGGCGAGAGCGATTGTGAGCAGTGCCGCCAGATAGATGCCGAACACCGCATAGATGATGGTTTGCTTGGGCATGTTCAGTCGCCCTTTCCGGGGTCGTCCGGAGGTTCTTCCTCGGGGAATCCCGCCCAGCCCATGGCGCACAGGAGGATGACGAGTAGCGCCCAGAATCCGTAGAGATAGATGTAGAGATGCGGGCCGCCGGGAACGTCCGCAAGCGTGACGAGCGGCCAACTGAAGACGAGACAGGCGAGCGCGAAGACCAGAATGTGGAATTCCGTTCCAGCCAGTATGCGCCGCAGCTTGTTCACAGAGCATCTCCATGGATTGCGCCGTTTTGATCGACAGACTTCGGTCCACCGTCCTATACTATAACCGTCTGTGCCGAAATGAGGCAACATGTCGATGGCTCAAGGCTCGTCAATTGCGCACCGTCCTGTCGCAACGTCTGTACAGTCCGGAGGTTGGCATGGTCGAGAAGGTTGTCATCATGGGGGCCGCTGGCCGGGATTTCCACAATTTCAACGTCTACTTCCGTGACAATCCGCGTTACGAGGTGGTGGCCTTCACCGCAGCCCAGATCGAGGGCATAGAGGGACGGGCCTATCCCGCCGAGTTGGCCGGTGGCGGCTATCCGCAGGGCATTCCCATCCGGCCCGAAAGCGAACTGCGCGACATCATCCGTAAGCATCGCGTGGACCTCGTGGCGTTTTCCTATTCCGACGTGCCGCACATGCAGGTGATGCATACGGCCTCGCAGGTCATGGCCGAGGGTGCGGATTTCATGCTGATCGGGGCGACGTACACCATGCTCGAAGCGTCGTGCCCTGTTGTCTCGGTGTGCGCGGTGCGCACCGGATGCGGCAAGTCGCCCACCACGCGCAAGGTGTGCGACATATTGCGCGCCCGTGGCCGGCGGGTCGTGGTGGTGCGCCACCCCATGCCCTATGGCGACCTTTCGCGGCAGATTGTCCAGCGCTACGAGACAGTTGATGATTTCGATCAGCATCGCTGCACTATCGAGGAGCGCGAGGAGTACGAGCCGCTGGTGGAATGCGGGCTGGTGGTCTACGCAGGTGTGGACTACGCCGCCATCCTGCGCGAGGCCGAACGCGAGGCCGACGTCATCGTCTGGGACGGTGGCAACAACGATACGCCATTCTTCCGCTCCACGGTACACATCACGGTTTTCGACCCGCACCGCGCCGGGCACGAACTCACCTACTATCCCGGCGAGACGAATATGCTTATGGCCGACATCGCCGTCATCAACAAGGTGGATACCGCGCCCTCAAGCCGCGTGCGGGAGGTCATGGACAACATCGCGGCGGCCAATCCCTCGGCCGAAGTGGTGCTGGCCAAATCTCCGGTGACGGTGGACGACCCTGCGGCCATCGCGGGGCGGCGGGTGCTGGTGGTGGAGGATGGCCCGACGCTGACCCACGGGGGCATGGCCTATGGCGCGGGGACCGTCGCGGCCCGGACCTTCGGCGCGGCGGAGCTGGTGGACCCGCGTCCCTTCGCGTGCGGCTCCATCGCGGGCGTGTTCGAGCGCTACACGCACATCGGACCGGTGCTCCCGGCCATGGGCTACCATGCGCACCAGTTGACGGACCTTGAGCGGACTATCAATGCCGTGGACTGCGATCTTGTGCTCTTCGGCACGCCAGCCCGCCTTGGGCGCTTCCTGCGCATCGAGCATCCGACCATGCGTGTGCGCTACGACTATGCGGACGGCGGTCCGGCGCGTCTGGAGGACGCGCTGCTGCGGCTGCTCGACGAGCGGGGCGCGGGATGAGCGCCGGGCGGGATGCGGCACGGACGCTTCTCGTGGCTCTTGGCGGCAACGCGCTGGTGCGCAAGGGGCAGACCGGCACCATCGCCGAGCAGTTCGAGAATCTTCGGCTCCCGCTGTCGCAGGTGGCGCGGCTTTCGCGTGACTGGCGCATCATCCTCACCCATGGCAATGGTCCGCAGGTGGGGGAGTTGCTGCTGCGGCAGGAGTGCTGCCCGCATTCCGTGCGTCTGCCGCTGGAAATCCTCGTGGCGCAGACGCAGGGACAGATCGGCTACATGATGGAATCCACGCTGGACGCAGAACTCATGCAGCTTGAGGCTGGCGGGCAGAAGCCTTTGGTCAGCCTCATCAGCTACGTGGTGGTCGATGCCGATGATCCGGCCTTTGCCGCCCCCACCAAGCCCATTGGCCCGGTGTTGAGCGAGGAGCAGGCCGCCTCGGCGGGCTATCCCGTGCGCCGGACTGCCAAGGGCCTGCGGCGGGTGGTGGCCTCTCCACGCCCGCTGACTATCGTGGAGAAGCGCGAAATCGCCACGCTGGTGGCGGATGGCTTCATTGTCATCTGCTGCGGTGGCGGCGGCATCCCTGTGGTGCGGGAGGGGCGGCGATTTTGCGGGGTGGACGCGGTCATCGACAAGGACCTCGCCAGCGCTCGGCTGGCGCAGGAGGTGGGCGTGGATGTGTTCGTCATCGTCACGGACGTGGCTGGTGCGTATCTCGATTACGGTACGCCCGCAGAGCGGCTCGTGGAGCGCCTTCGCATCGACGAGGCCATGGAGCACCTGCGTGGCGGGCAGTTTCCGCCCGGTAGCATGGGGCCGAAGATCGAGGCCTGTGCGGAATTCCTGCGCGGTGGCGGTTCGCGGGCCGTCATCTGCGGCATGGACGCCATAGAGGACGCCGTGGCCGGACGCGGCGGCACCGAAATCGTGCGCTGAATGGCCGCTTCGTCATCCGTTCAGTGCTGCCGCTTGCGCAATCCGCGTTCGGTGGTGACGAGGAAGTCCTGCACGTTGGTCAGGATGGAGCGCGCCGAGAGGGAGCCTCGGTTGGCCAGCTTGTCGACGACGAATTCGCTCATATCTACAGAGTAGAAGTAGACCGGGCGGATGCTGCCGCCGGTCACGGTGTAGGACGGCGTCATGTTGCCCGTGGCGATGGAGTGCAGTTGCGTGGCCATGGCCATGACCGTGGTGGCCTGCCGGACCACGTTGCGCATGGCGTCCTGCGCCTTGTAGCAATCGGCCACGACCTCGGGCATGGGACCGTCGTCGCGGATGGACCCGGCCAGCACGAAGGGGATGTTTCGCTCGTGGATGGCGCGCATCACGCCGTTTTTGACCAGCCCGTGCTCCATGGCCGCGCGCATGGAGCCGAGGCGGCGCACCTCGTTCAGGGCATCGAGGTGGTGATAGTGGCCAAGGGCGGCTGTGCGCCGGGTGTAGATTTCCTGCCCGAGAGCAGTGGAATGCATGGCCGCCTCAAGATCGTGCGTGGCCAGCGCGTTTCCGGCTAGCAGCCCGTGTACGTATCCCGCCTCCACCAGCCGGGTGAGCGCCTCACGCGAGTCGTGGTCGAAGATCACCGCCGGGCCGAGCACCCAGACGATAAATCCGTTTTCGCGCTCGAATTCCAGCAGGTCGTAGAGTTCGTCGTAGTCGATGGAGAAGGAGCTTTCGCGCGTCATGCGTGTGCGGAAGGCGAACTTTTCCCGCGCGTTTTCGATGCTTCCGAAGGGATCGGTATGCACGTAGATGCCGTCCTCCCCGTTCTCCCTGCGGCCGACGCAGACCATGTCGCCGGGGGCGAGCCTGCGGAATTCCACCACGTCCAGCTCGTCTCCACGGCGGACGACCACGCAGTCCATGCGCGATTGGGCGGGCATAATCCAGCGCTGCGGGGCCAGTTGGAAGTATTCCGGGAAGATGGTGGTGGCGTGATAGCCGTCCGGGGCGACACCGGGGGTGATGACCGCCTCGAAGCGGGCAAGAGGCGCGCCGGACAGGGCTGCGAAATCGGGTTCGTTGTAGGCGGGCAGCGCAAAGGGCATGGAGAACCTCCTCGTGTCGCCAGATGTTCCGGTGGGTTTGACGGATGATCCCGATTCTTGAGAGTCGGATATTTCCGGTGAAAGAGCAAGGACGCATGCGGGCGCATGTTTGCCTATCTGCGGGATTTGGAGTAGCTCTGCCCTGCCATGACACAGGATAATTTCTGGAAGGAATACGTAGCGGCGGAGCTTTCGCGGATGCGGGAACAGTCGCTTTTGCGCGAGATGCCTCTCGTGGACCGGGGGGTGGACCGCTTCATCGACCATGCCGGTCAGCGGCTCCTGAACCTCGCCTCCAACAACTATCTTGGGCTTGCTGGGCATCCCGCCCTGCGCGAGGCCGCCGCCGACGCCGCGCGGGACCTCGGCGCGGGTAGCGGGGCGTCGCGCATCGTCACGGGCACCTTTGCCCTGTACGACGCCCTTGAGCGGGAACTCGCCGAGTTCAAGGGGACGCAGGCCGCGTTGACGGTCGGTTCCGGCTATGCGGCCAACGTGGCCATCATGACCGCGCTGGCCGACCGCAACACCGTGGTCTTTTCGGACCGGCTGAATCACGCAAGCATTATCGACGGCATCACCCTGTCCCGCGCGGAGCATGTGCGCTATCGCCATGGCGATATGGACCACCTTGCGGTGATGATGGCTCGCCACGCCGACACGCGGCGCAAAATCCTCGTCACGGACACCGTGTTCAGCATGGACGGCGACAGAGCGGACCTGCCCGCCATCGTCCGCCTGTGCCGCGACAACGGTGTGCTCATCGTGGTGGACGAGGCGCATGCCGCGGGCATCCTCGGCAACGGGCGCGGCCTTGCCCACGAGATGGGCCTCGCTGATGAGATCGACGTGCACATGGGCACCTTCAGCAAGGCCTTCGGCTCGTACGGGGCCTATGTCGCCGCGAGCGCGGACCTTGTGGCCCTCGTGCGCAACCGGGGGCGGTCCTTCGTCTTTTCCACGTCCTTGCCGCCGTCGGTCATGGCGGCCAATCTGGCGGCCCTCGGGCTGGTGCGTTCGGATGACGGACGCGCCGAGCGCCTGCTGACCATGGCTGCGGACCTGCGTACCCATCTTGCCGCCCTCGGCTTCGACACCGGCGATTCCACCACGCAGATCGTGCCCGTGATCATCGGCGGCAACGACGAGGCCGTGGCTGCGCGCGAATTTCTCATGGCTCGGGGCCTGTGTGTTCCGGCCATACGTCCGCCGACGGTTCCGGCGGGTACGGCGCGCCTTCGCGTGTCGCTGCGGGCCGATCTTACGGATACCGACATGGCCGGAGTGCGCGAGGCTTTCGCCGCTCTGGCAGGAGAGATGCATTCATGAGCGATTTCACCTTCGTTTCTGGCTGGGCCGGACGCGCGGACCTGTATCCAGAGTTCGCCGAACGCGGCGAGTTCCTCGTGCCCTTTGTGGACCATGCCCCGCAGGACATCGCCGAACGTCTGCTTTGCGGTGGCGGCACCCTCGTTGGCTGGTCCACCGGGGCGCACATTATCCTGCGCGACATCGCGCGCCTTGCTCCGCTATACGAGCAGATCACGCTGGTCGCGCCGTTCTACATTTTCACCCGCTGTCTGCTGACGGGCACGGTGGAGAAGATGATCGCGAACATGGAGCGCTTTCCGGAGCGTACGGTGCGCGGCTTCTATCGCAATTGCGGCATTCGCGACGCTAACGCCTCGTGGGCCGAGGGCGCGGTGGAGCCGCTCCTCGATGGCCTGCGTTTCCTTTTGGAGTCCAGAGCGCAGCTCCCGGCCGAGGGGCATTTCGGCAATGTGTTGGTGATCGGCGGACTGTCCGACAAGATCGTCCCGCTGTCCGAGGCTGTCGGCATTGCTGGCAAGCTGGAGGGCGCGCTTTATCGTTCCGTTTCCGAGGGGCATTTCATGCCTGCGCGGACTATTGCCGGGGTGGTGCATGAAGCGACTGGTCGCCGCATTCTTTAGCCGCGCCGGGGCGAGCTATTGCGAGGCGGCGCGCGTGCAGCGCGAGGCCGCGCGCGACTGCGTGAGCGCCGTGCCCGGCGGTCACCATGGCGTGGTCGTGGAGATCGGCACCGGGCAGGGCATGGCCACGGCCATGCTGCGGGCGTCCATCTCCTTCGAGCGCTATGTTGGCCTCGACATCGCGCCGGGAATGCTGGCGGCAATGACCGAACGCGGCCCGCGCGAACTCCATGTCGTGGCCGACGGCGAATGTCCGCCGCTGACCGAGGGCTGTGCCGATCTGCTCGTCAGTTCCTCGACCATGCAATGGTATCGCGACCCCGCCCGGTCCATTCCCGCCAATCTGCGGTTGCTGCGGCCCGGCGGCGCTTTTTCGTTCTCAATCTTCGTTGAGGGGACGCTGTCGGAATTGGCGCAGGCCAGCCGTTTGAGCGGATTCGGGGATGTGGTCCACTTGCGCAGTGCGCAGGAATACGAGTGGATTGTGGACGGGGTGCCCGGTGTGGAGTGTGAGAGCCGTCTGTGGGAGGTTCGGGAGCGTTACGCCACCGTGCGCGACCTGCTGCGGACCCTCAAGCGCAGCGGCGTGACCGGTGCCGGAGCCGGACGGGCCTTTTCCCGGCGATGCTACGAGAATTTCGAGACGACATACCGACGGCTGCACGGCGATGCGGATGGCGTCGCCGCTACGTGGCGGGTGCTCTATTTGTGGGGCCGCAGGGTGGCCTAGCTCCGTCGCCCCCCGCGACCCCGGAATGTGTCAGCCCTGCGCAAAGACGCGGGCGAAGGTCTCGCGCAGGGTGGCGGGGGAAAGCTGCGGCAGCGGTTCCACCTCGGCCAGCACGCGCACCTTTCCGTACTCTTCCACAGCGTCCCGATTCGCGGGATTGCGGGGACCGTTCAGCACCACGCCGCAGACTTCGATCCCCGCCTGCCGCAGGGCCGCAAGGGAGAGCAGGGTGTGGTTGATGGTTCCCAGCCCTGAGCGGGCCACCAGCACCACCGGCAGACCCAGCCGAGCCATGAGATCGATCATCAGCGCATTTTCGTTTAGCGGGACCATTATGCCCCCCGCGCCTTCGACCACCAGCCGCGCATCGGCCGGGAGGTTGGGCATGCGGATGGCGTCGAGGTCGATGCGCACGCCGTCGATGAGCGCGGCGGCATGGGGCGAAAGCGGTTCCATGAGGCGGTAGGCCTCGGGCAGGAAGCGCTCTGCGGGCAGGCCCGTGAGGCGGCGCACCGTTTCGGTGTCGGTGCCCTCGCGAACGCCGCTCTGCACGGGCTTCCAGTAGTGGGCGTCGAGCCCGGCGGTGAGCAGGGCGCTGATGACGGTCTTTCCGGCGTCGGTGTCCGTGCCGGTGACGAAGAGGCGAGAGGGAAGATTTCCGGTCATGAGAAGAGCCTCGGATCGCGTGCGGCGTCGCGCACCGCGTGGGTGAGAAGGGACAGATCGTCCGGTTCGGTGACGAAGGGCGGCATGATGTACACCAGTCGTCCAAAGGGGCGGACCCACACGCCGCGCTCCACGAAGAAGCGCTGCATGGCGGCCATGTTTACGGGGCGGACGGTTTCGACCACACCGATGGCCCCAAGTGCCCGCACGTCGGCCACGGTATCCGCGTCGGCGCAGGGGGCCAGCTCCTCGCGAAGCTGCGTTTCGATGGCGCTCACGCGCTCGCGCCACGGCGAAGATTCAAGCAGGTCGATGCTGGCGCAGGCCACGGCGCAGGCCAGCGGATTGGCCATGAACGTCGGCCCGTGCATGAGCACGGAGAGTTCCCCGCGCGAGATGCCTTCGGCCACCTCTGCCGTGGCGAGGGTGGCGGCGAGGGTCATCATGCCGCCAGTCAGCGCCTTGCCCACACACATGATGTCCGGGGCGATGCCCGCGTGCTCGCAGGCGAAGAGTGTGCCGGTGCGGCCGAAGCCGGTGGCGATTTCGTCGGCGATGAGCAGGATGCCCGTTTCGTCGCACAGCCCGCGTACGCGGCGCAGGTACTCCGGCGAGTAGAAGCGCATGCCGCCCGCGCCCTGCACCACGGGTTCGAGGATGACGGCGGCGATGTCGCCCTCGTTGGCGCGCAGGAGAGTTTCGAAGGCCTCGAAGTGTGCGTCGTTCCACGCGTCACCGAAGGCGGGCGAGGGAACCGGCGCGAAGAGATGCTGGGGCAGCACGCCGGAGAACATGCCGTGCATGCCGTTTTCCGGGTCGCACACGCTCATGGTCTCGAAGGTGTCGCCATGGTAGCCGCCGCGTACGGTGAGGAGCTTCGTGCGGCGGCGTTCGCCCTTGGACAGCCAGTACTGGAAAGCCATCTTGATGGCGACCTCCACGGCCACGGAGCCGGAGTCGCTGAAGAAGACGCGTTCGAGCGGTGCGGGCGTCATGCGCACGAGGCGGCTTGCCAACTCCACGGCGGGGCGATGGGTGATGCCACCAAACATGACGTGCGACATGGTCTGTGCCTGCCGGGCCAGCGCATCCACGAGTACGGGGTGCGAATAGCCGTGAATGGCGGCCCACCACGAACTCATGCCGTCCACGAGCACGCGGCCGTCGGCCAGATGCAGGCGCACGCCCTCGGCGCGCTCCACCGGGTACACCGGAAGCGGGTCGATCATGGACGTGTAGGGATGCCAGATGTGCGTCCTGTCGAATTCGAGAATATCTTTCGTTTGCATGGTCTTCGAGATTCCTCCCGGGCTGTGCCCGCAACGGTTGTGGGCGATGGCGCGGCGGATGTCAAACCCCGCGGCGCTTGGTCAGCGGGAAGTTCGTGGCGCGAAACGCGGCGCATGGCGCGTTCGTGGAGAGATTCAATGGATATCGTCATCATCGACAACAACGACAGCTTCACGCGTAACCTCGAACATCTGATCGTCGTGACCACTGGGGCGCGGGTGACTGTGCGGCCCGTGGCCGAACTTGCGGGCGTGGACCCCGCGCGGTGGGACATGGTCGTCATTTCACCCGGACCGGGGCACCCCGGCGAGTATCCCGGCTACGGGCGGATTATCGACTCCGGCGTGCCGGTCCTTGGCGTGTGCCTCGGGTTGCAGATTCTCAATGCGCATTTCGGCGGCGAGACGTCCCGCCTGCCGGGCTGCGTGCATGGCAAGGCCGACGTCATCGACTTCGCGGGCCGTCGGTTCGAGGTCGCCCGCTATCACTCGCTGCATCTGTCCCGCGTGGGGCAGGGGCTTTCGGTGCGCGCCGCCAATGCCGACGGCGTGCCCATGATCGTGGTTCATCCCGAGCGGCCGCTCATCGGCCTGCAATTTCATCCCGAATCATTTCTGACCGCCGATGGCGGATTCTTCATCAATCATGCACTCGCACATTGCGGACTTCGCTGATTCCCAATCCCTTGTCGCGCTTGTGGAGGGGCTTGCCGTCCGGCCCGACGCAGACCTCTTCCTGTCCGCCCCGGAGCGTGCCGGGGCCGGTCCCTGCCGCATCGGCCTTGCGCCGTGTGCGGAGATTCTCGTGGAACCGGGCACGCCGCGTGAGGCCATTGCCGAGTTCCTGTTTGCGACGCCCGGCACGTCCCTCGGTTGCCTGACCTACGACTACGGCCTGTCCCTGCGTGGGGTGGTGTCCGACAAGATGCCGTGGTGCCCGCCGGGGCGCTTTCGTCGCTACCGGGCGCTTGTGGTCTTTGATCCGGCCACGGGTGAACTGCGGGCCGAGGGCGACACGGATTATGCCCGTGCTGCGGTGGCAGAGGCCTTGCGCCCCACATTGGCCGCCGCGCCGTCCGCACCCAGCGGGACCGGCGGGACAGGCACGCAACGCGCGTCCCTTGGGCGCGAGGGCTACATGCGCGGCGTGGAGGAGGTGCTGGAACGCATTCGGGGCGGCTATACCTACCAGTTGTGCCTGTCCTCGGAATTCGCGGTTCACGCGCCGGACCTCGACCCCGCGGGGCTTTTCGTGCGGTTGTGGCGGGAGTGCCCCGCGCCGTTCTACGCGCTGTTTCGCCTTGGCCCGGTGACGGTGATCAGCACATCGCCGGAGCGCTTCCTGCGTGTTGCCGATGGAGAGGTGCTCTCCCAGCCCATCAAGGGCACGCTGGCCTTCGACGAGTACCGGCCAGAGCTGGCCGAGCGCGTGACATCCTCGCCCAAGGAGAGCGCGGAACTGTCGATGATCGTGGACCTTATCCGTAACGATATCTCCGCGAACTGCGAGTACGGCTCCGTGCGCGTGGACGGGCACAAGTCCACCTTCGTGGTGGACAATCTTATCCAGATGTACACCAACGTGCGCGGACGCCTGCGTGCGGACCGAACTTGCCTCGACCTGCTGCTGGACGCCTTTCCGGGCGGGTCGGTGACCGGTTGCCCCAAGCTCGCGTCCATGGGCATTATCGAGGAGCTTGAACCGCACACCCGTGGCGTGTACTGCGGAAGCATGGTCGTGGTGGAGGACGCACGCAACATGGAGTCGAGCATCGCCATTCGCACGGCGGTGCATGACTCGCGCGACGGCGTGTTTCGTCATCACGCGGGAAGCGGCATCGTGGTGGACTCCGACCCGGAGTCCGAATATCTCGAAACGCTGGCCAAGGCCGGAAAATTCGCGAGGTTGGCAGGGCTGTGATCCTTCACGACGGCTACGGGTTCCGAGAGGACAGCATCGAGTTGAATGCGGCTGGCCCGGCGTTTCGCTTCGGCTTTTCCTTCTTCGAGACGCTGTTGTGGAACGGCAGTGCGCCGTGTCGGCTGGGGGCGCACCTGCGGCGCATTCATGCGAGCCTCGACGCCTTCGGCTTGCGTCACGAGACCTCGGACCTCGGCCCGGTTATCGCACAGGTCGCGGCGCGAAACGGCCTTATCGGGCGCACGGCGCGCGTGAATATCATCTACCATGTGGACGTTGCTCCAGATGCGGCCTTGGATGCGTCTTCGGATGCGTCTGACGCGCGACCTCTGCACCCGGTGGTACTCATCGCGCCATACGCCGTGCCGTCGCCGGACAGGGCGCTGGCGCTCGGCATCTGTCCCCGCCCCCTGCATTCGTGGCTTGGCGCGCACAAATCGGCGAACCATCTGCCGTACTGGTTGGCCGGACGCGAGGCTGCCGCGCAGGGCCTTGACGGCGCAGTCCTGACCACGCCGGACGGTCATGTCCTTGAGGCCTCGAATGCCGCGCTCATCCTGCGGGAACATGAGCGCGATGGCGGGCGCTATGTCGCCCCCGCCGCGCCGGGCGAGGGTGCGGGGCGGGCGGGAATCCTGCCGTCCACGGCTCTTGCCGCCGCGCGGGAGGTGTTGCCCATCGAGTCCCGTCCTGTGTGCGTTGAGGAACTGTCGCGTTTTGAGGCCATCTACTCACTCAATTCACTTATAGGCATGCTGCCCGTGACGGCGATCGGCGAAGCCCATTTCGCTGCGGACCCCACGCCCTGCGCCATGGTGCGGTCGCGGGTGCATGCGGTGGATGGCGAATAGAATAGTACGTATTTGATGGTTGACATCGCATGCCTTCTATGTAGGTTGTATACAACAAGAAGGGAGGATGCGCAGCCATGTTCAGTTTCATTGCCTTTATAGCCGCCGCCCTCATTCTTCCACTCATCCCTGCGGTGGTCATCTACTATCTGTTTCCCAATACGAAGGTTGGTCTCAAGGGACCATTGGCCGATTTTACGCTGAACGCTACGGGTGCGTTCGCCGCGTATGTCGTCATTCTCATCGTGTTCATGGCTCTTTCGCAGCAATATGCGAAGCACGAGGAAGTGTTTTCCGGACGTCAGCGCGGCTGGAAGGTCGTCGCGAACATCCGGTTGCTTGATCGTCATGCCAGACCGATTACCGACCATAGCGAACTGTGCAGCGTGAGGGAGCGGCTGCGCGTGGCCCTGAATCCCGACGGTATGGTCGCCAGCGACGATCAGGTGTCGTTTTGGATTCCGCCGCTCAAGGTTGTGCGCGTGGATTTCGAAATGGACGGCTATGCCGGTCAGTCCCTGCTTATTCGGCCCGGAGTGGAATCGGCGACATGTACGCAGGACGAGAACAGTAACGAGATTTCCATCAGCGAGGTGCGGCTGGTCAAGGTCGAGCAGCAGTATTCGCCGCTCATGACGCAACCGGTCGTGCCTATTCCCGGTGGACCGCCCGTGCCCGAAGAGGGACGTGTTTTACCACATATGCCGGATGTGCCCGCGCCAGACATGGGTGACGGGAATGCGGGAGCGAATTCTTCGCGGGAGGCCGAATGATGCGTAGTCCATTCCCCATCGGCTTGCGATCGGAGCGTCATGGTGCCGCATGGCGTATCTTTCTGGCTGCTTTGCTGATCGTTTTCGCCATGATGATTTCCGATGCGTCCGCGCAGAATTCCGGAACCAGTATCCGGGGACTCGTTACGAGCAGACACCCGTATACCGGGCAGATGTTTCCTTCGCCCGGTGTGATGATCGAACTGTACAGGCATGACATGATGACCGGGCAGTGGATGCACATGGGCGGAACGCGAACGAACGGGCAGGGATTCTACTTCTTCTGGAATCTCCAGCCGGGGCCGTATGTGCTTCAGGTCAACGGCATGCAGAATTTTCCTGTGCAGGTCGTGCCTGTCGATCCACGGTTCTATCAGTTTCAGGACATACCGCCTCTGATGTTCTAGTCATGTTGCCATTTCCGCCTCGGAGTCGCGCTCCGGCGCTGGCCTTTCCTCTTTCATCCGTGCTAGATTTTTGCGTGCGATTGCGTGACGATGGCGTGGGCCATTTGTCATGGAAACGTGGAATATCAAGGCGGAAGCGATGAACGGAAAAGGGCGGAAGACGGTTTTCGGACGGCTTGGCGCGTGGGCGCTTGCTGTTGTGGCCGTGGCCTATATGTTGGGTGGTTTTTTCGTGGTGCCCCGCGTGGCGCGGGGGCTTGCCGAGGAGGAACTCGGGCGGGCGCTGTCGCGGCCCGTGACCATCGAATCGGTGAGCTTCAATCCGCTGACGCTTCGGGCCGAGATCGACGGAGTGACGGTGATGGAGCCGGACGGCTCGCAGGTCTTCGCGTCCTTCGATGCCCTGAGTGTCGATGTCGCGTGGACGAGCATCCCGCGCCTGTCGCTGGTGGTGGAGGAGGTTCGGCTATCCGGACCATACCTGCGCCTCGTGCTGGCTGGGACCGAAAGTAACTTTGCCGATCTCGCCTCGTCGGACGAAGCCACGCAGGAGACCGAGGCCGTGGCGGAGGATATCGCCAACCCGCTGGCCGCAGGGCTGCCCGTGCCTGTGGTGGTGGAAGGGGTGGAGCTCGATGGCGGCCGGGTCGTCATTGAGGACACCTTACGTGGCAAGACACACACCATTGAGAAGCTGACGGCGTCCGTTCCGCTGCTTTCCAGCCTACCCAAGCACAGGGAGCATTTCGTCCGTCCGCATCTTTCCGCCGTGGTCAACGGCAAGCCCTTCATCATCGACGGCGGAACCCGCCCCTTCGAGGAGCGGCTCAATTCGCGCTTCGTGTTTACCCTGCGCGATGCCGACCTTCCCTTCTATTGGGCCTATTTGCCCGTAAAGACGGACCTTTCGCTCGCCAGTGGACTCCTGGATTGCAGCATTGCGCTCGATTTCGAGCTGGAGGGCGGGCATGCGCCGCGCGTTGCCGTCAGTGGCGACGCGACACTGCGCGAGGTCTCCCTTGTCGCGTCCGGCGGGGCCGAGGTGCTGGGTGTGGACGAGGTGGCTGTCCGGCTTGAAAAGTTGGACCTGGGTGACCGCATGCTGCGGATCGGCCCGTGCCGAATCGTGGGGCCGAGGGTGGGCATCGTGCGCAAGGCCGACGGACGCATCGACGCTGCGGGATGGTTCGCGAGTTCTGCCTCTGCGCCTGCGGATACGCCCACCGTCGCGAAGGGCGCTGGTGATTCCGGGAGCGACGCGGCCTTTCGCGCCGTGCTCGAACGGCTGGACATCACCGGCGGTCGCGTGGCCTTCACCGATGCGGCGGCTGGCGGCTTCCGCAAGACCGTTGGCAATATTTCGGCCACGCTCGAAAAGCTCGACACCGCGCCCGAGCACGAAGGGACATTCGCGTTGTCCTTCGGCTCGGAAGGCGGCGAGCGCGTGGCCCTGTCCGGCAGCGTGGATATCGCCGCGCGGACCCATCGCGGAAAGCTCGACGTGCAGGGTGTGAACGCTGCTGATTATGCCGCGTACCATCGCGAACTGCTGCCGGTGCGGCTCGTTTCCGGCGTGCTGGGGCTGTCCCTTGCGTGGAATGGTGGGGAAGCGCCGGAGAGCGTCGTCGTGGATGGACTGGCCGTGGATGTGCGCGAACTGGGGCTTGAGCGTCCGGACGGGCGGAAGGCCGTCGGCGTGCATGGCATCGCGCTTTCCGGCGGGCATGTCGATGTGGGTGCGCGGTCCGTCGATCTTGCGCGGCTTGATGTGCACGGACTGGACGTGCACGTGGAGCGGACGCGCGAGGGCATCGATCTGCTTCGCCTTGCAGCGCCGCCCGCTCCGACGGAGCATCGGGGGGGCGACGTGGCGGCCCCCGCGCGTGGCGCGGTGAAGCCGAAGGCCGAGGAGCCGCGCTGGACCGTACGTCTTGGCGCGCTGACACTGGATGATGCGTCCTTTGCGCTGGATGACAACGCCCTTGCCGTTCCTGCCGCGCTTCGGCTGGCGGGGCTTGATGTCGAACTGGAGGGACTGTCGAGTGATCTGGCCGCACCGATCAGCCTGCGTTTGTCCGGAACGGCCTTGGGCAGTGGGGCGATTGCCCTTGACGCGCAGGGGGCGCTGGACCCGTTGGCTCTGTCGGGAAGCGTCCGGCTGGATGCGCTCCCGCTGTCGGCCATGCGCGGCTACCTGCGCGAGGGGACGGATGTCGATCTTGCCGACGGGCGCGTGAATCTTGGCGGAACGTGGCGCGTGTCCAAGGGAGATCCCGTGGGTGTGGCGTTCAATGGCTCCCTCGTTGTCGACGGCGTGTCGCTTCGTGATGCCAAGAGCGGGGCGAGTGTCGCTACGCTTGGGCGCTTTGCCGTGCGCAAGGCCGCCGTGGTCAGCGAGCCGCTTTCCGTGAATGTGAAGACCGTGGAGGTCGTTGATCCGAAGCTGCGGCTGGTGGTCGAGCGGGATGGACGCCTGAATCTTGCGCGGCTGATGCGCCGTGCGGCTCCCGATGGGCAGAACGCCACCGCGAGCGAGGCTCCGGCGACCGAGGCACAGACTTCGGCCGAGCAACCGCAGGCCGCAGAGACCGCGCAGGTTGCGCAAGCGGATACAGCGCAATCCCGGCCCGATATCCGTATCGGCGAGTTCGTGATGAGCGGGGGCGATGTGCGTTTCCTGGACGAGACGACTTCGCCGTTTTTCAAGACTTCGGTCGAGGCCGCGCAGTGCCGCATCTCCGGCTTCTCCCTTGATGAGGGCGCACGGGCGGATGTGGCCATGAATGCGACCATAGGCGGGCATGCTCCGCTTCGTGTCGAGGGCAACATCGTTCCCTTCGGCCGCACATTGGACACGAATCTCGATGTGGCACTGAGTAATGCGGAACTGCCGCCCCTGTCGCCTTACACCGTGCGCCACATCGCCTATCCGCTGGCAACGGGCAAGATGCTTGCCGACGTGAAGCTGCACCTGCAGGGCCGTGAATTGGCCGTGGACAACAACTTCCTGCTGAAGAACCTCGCGCTGGGGCAGCGGGTGAACAATCCAGACGCTCCGAATCTGCCCATAGGTCTCGCCATTGCCCTGCTGAGTGATTCGCAGGGCAACATTCAGCTCGACATTCCTGTGCGTGGCAACCTCGACGATCCGAAGTTCCGCGTAGGCAAGGTGGTGATGAAAGCCATCGTCAATCTGCTGGTGAAGATCGTGGCCTCGCCGTTTTCGCTCATTGGGTCGGTCTTCGGCGGTGGCGAGGACGTGAATCTGCTGGTGTTCGACCCCGGTGTTTCCGCGCCGACGGACGAGACGCTCGCGAAGCTGAAGGCCGTGGCCGAGGCCTTGGCCAAGCGCCCTCGGCTGCGGCTGGAGATTGCCGGATTCGCCGATGCCGAGGCTGACGGCCCGGCCCTTGGCGAGCGGTTTCTACAGCGCTCGGTGCGCATGCGGAAGATGATGGAGTTGGAGCGCCGGGGCGAAGCCCCCGCGTCCGTGAGGGACGTGACGGTGGACCCGGCAGAGTATCCGCAGTTGCTGACCCGCGCCTACGAGGCCGCTCCCTTCGACAAGCCCACGAATATCATCGGCATGGTAAAGGAGCAGCCCGTGGAGGTGATGGAAGACCTGATGCGCCGGAGCGTGGCCGAGGACCCCGAGGCACTTCGTGCGCTGGCGGCGCGGCGGGCCAAGGCCGTTATGGACTGGCTGATTGCGCAGGGCGTCGATCCCGCACGGGTGTTCCTGCGCGAGGCGGCCGCTGGCGAGACACCGCCCGCGAGCGATCATGGACGTCGGCTGGTGGTTCTGGGCCTGCGCTGATGCGTGGCCCATGCGTGGGCACGCGGTAAGCCTTTACGCTGGGTGTAAAAGAAAGAGGGGGGACGGTTTGCCGTCTCCCCTCTCTTGTTTTGGTGGTGCGTTTCGTCTACCGGATGCTCAATCCTCTTGCATGTCCTCGATGATGGTCTTGAGTTCCTGCGCTAGCCCGGTCAGGTTGGACACGGCCTCGGCGGACTGGTTCATGGCGTCGGCGGTCTCCGATGCGATGGTGTTGATCTCGTCCGCTGCGCGGGTGATCTGCTCGGACGCTGCGGATTGCTCCTCGGCGGCGGTGGCGATGTTTTGAACCTCGGCGGCGGTGCTTTCCACCAGCTTGACGATGGCCTGAAGGGCCGTTCCCGCATCGTTGACCAGTTCCGTGCTCTTCTCGACGAGGTTGGCGGCTTCGTCCATTTCCTGAATGCTGGTGCGGGTGCCCGTCTGGATGGTGGAGATGGCGTTGCCGACTTCCTGCGTTGCGTTCATGGTCTTTTCCGCCAGCTTGCGCACCTCGTCTGCCACCACGGCGAAGCCGCGTCCGGCGTCCCCAGCGCGCGCGGCCTCGATGGCGGCGTTGAGTGCGAGGAGATTGGTCTGGTCCGCGATGTCGGTGATGACCGTCATGACCTGACTGATGCCCTCGGCATGCGTGCCCAGATCCGCCATGCTCTCCTTCAGTTCGAGGCTTTTTTTCTGAACCATGTTGATGGAGGCGATGACCTTCTGCATCAGTTCGCCCCCGGCCATGGCCCTCTCCTTGGCTCCTTTGGCGCTATCCGATGCGGTCCCCGCATTCTTGGCCACTTCCATGATGGTGGCGTTCATCTCTTCAATGGCGGTTGCCGTCTCGGTGGTGCGTTGGCGCTGGACTTCTGTTCCGCGGCTCGATTGCTCGATCTGCGCCGCGAGTTGCTCGGCGGACGACGTCACCTGTTCGGAAACGACGTTTGCCTTGTCTGCGGCCTTGGCGATGCGGTCGTGCTGCTCGCGGATGCGTTGCTCCTGCGCACGGATGTCCGTGAGATCGAACCAGATGACGAGGGAGCCGATGAGTTTCCCGTCCAGATCGTTGATCGGCGTGCAGGTGGAGTTGATGAGGTAATCCTTGCCGGTTTCGCTCTTGATGGGAACTTCGGCCGTAAGTTGCTTGCCTTCCTTGAGCGAGCGCACGGCCAGTGTTTCGCGGCCTGCGTCGTTGTAGAAGAACTTGCCGGACGATATGCCCTCGAAGTCCTTGGGCTTACCCTTCTTGCCCAGCACGTCGAGCTTCTGGCGGTTGATGAAGATGAGCTTGTCATCGGCACTGACCACGGAGCAGGGCAGGGTGATGCCGTTTAGCACACCCTGCGCGAATCCGAGCTTGTTCTTGAGTTCTGCCACCATCTTCTTGATGTCCTCGGCCAGCATTCGAAGCTCTCCGCCGAACTCGCCCGTGAGCTTTGAATGCAGATCGCCCTGGGCGACCTTGTTGGCGAATGCCTGGATGGCAATGACAGGGCTGGTGATGGACCCCGCAAAGAAGATGGCGATGCCACCGATGAGAATGGCGGCGATGATCGCGATGATAGTGATGGTCATCTGGAGCGAACGCACCGGCTCCATGATTTCGTGCTCGTCGATCTCCGCGACCATGGCCCAGCGCTCGCGGCTGAAGTTGATGGGCCCGTAGGACGAGAGCACGCTGTTTCCGGTGTAGTCGGTAATGATATTGTGATCGGTCTTGCCTTCGAGGGCTTCCTTGACGGCCACGGTGTCCACGCCGTTTTTCTCGACGCTTCCGGCGAAGGATGCCTTCACGGAGTGCGTGTCCGGCTGGAGGAAGGAGTCGGAACGCATTCGCTTGTCCGGGCCGACGAGATAGATTTCGCCAGACTTTCCGAGGCCGGTGCGCTCCTGCATGATGAAATTGATGGCATCGATTGAGAGCTGGACCGCAAGCACGGCGACGGTCTTGCCCTGCACGTGGATGGGGGCGGCGACGAAGGCTGCGGGCGCTCCGCCGCTAGGGGCATAAGGTTCGAAGTCCTCATAGCGGGTGCTGTCCGTCTCGATAACCTTGCGCCATACGGAGGCAAGACCGGAATCTTTGAGCTTGCCGGCGGAAAGATTTTCGCCGAGGTCGGTCTCGCGCGCGGCGGTGAACATTACATGGCCGTGGTCTGCGGAGATTACGAATATGTCGTAGTACTGATAGACCTGCATGTACTTCGTGAAGAAGCCGGAGTTCTCCTGCCAGATGCGTTGGTATTCCCCTGACTTGACGTCGTAGTTGCCGTCGGGCTGGGTATTCGTGTCCTCTCGGTATGTGTTGAGGATGGAGAAGAGTTGAGCCGCGTCGCGCGACATGGCGAGGGAGGACACGTCATCGCCGCGTCTGGCGAAATAGGTCTCGATCTGGTTTCGCTTGATCTGGGCGATGGCGTCCAGTTCGTCGAAGGATTTGTGGACGAGGGCTGTCTTGGCGACTTCGGCGCTCAAAAGTCCAAGGACGATCAGGGGCACAAGACTACAGCCCAGCAGTGTTGCCAAAAGCTTCGTGCGAAGCTTCATGTCGCGAAGGGACGCCATGGCGGTTTACTCCTTTTTGCGGACAGTGTTGCCCATGAGTATAGCATGCCGTGTCGGGAAATGAAGCCTTAACGGTAGAATTTGGCGGTTAGTGGTATCTGTGGGGAATGTCTAGAGGTTGTGAACGGGGAACTGGCGATGGCGCGCGGTGAGCGATCATGAAGAGAACGCCTTGCGATGCGAGTGCAACGAAAACGGCCCCCGTTCCGGTGCGGAGCGGGGGCCGTTGCTGTCAGTGAAGCTAGACTTCGAAGAGCATTTCGAGGTCGTCCCGGGTGAGGGACTTCCAGGTATCCTTGCCGGGGATGATGGCGTCGGCGATGCCGCGCTTCTGGTCCTGCAAGGTGAGGATCTTCTCCTCGACGGTGTTCTGGCAGATCATCTTGTACGAGAAGACCTGTCGGGTCTGGCCGATACGGTGGGTACGGTCCGTCGCCTGTGCTTCCACGGCGGGGTTCCACCACGGGTCGTAGTGGATGACGTAGTCCGCCGAGGTCAGGTTGAGGCCCGTTCCGCCAGCCTTGAGCGAGATGAGGAAGATCGGAATCTCGGGTGTGTTGTTGAACTTGTCCACCTGCTCGAAACGGTCCTTGCTGGAGCCGTCGAGGTAGCAGAATGGGATGTCGTTGATCTGCAGCCACGAGCGGATGATGTGCAGCATCTGCACGAACTGCGAGAACACGAGCACCTTGTGGCCTTCCTCGATGATGTCCGTGACCATATCCTTGAACGCGTCGAACTTGCCGGAGGGCAGGTTGGTGGACACGCCGGGGATGTCGAGCTTGAGCAGGCGCGGATGGCAGCAGATTTGCCGAAGCTTGAGCAGCGCGTCGAGGATGGACATCTGGCTCTTGGCGATGCCCTTTTCGTCCACGTCGGCCAGCACCTGCTCCTTGAGCTTCTTCGCGAGCATGGCGTACAGCTCCATCTGCTCGTCGGCCAGCGCGCAGTACTGCACGTTCTCGATCTTGGGCGGAAGGTCCTTGGCCACGGCACTCTTGGTGCGGCGCAGAATGAAGGGCTTCACGCGGCTGCGCAGGTATTCGAGCGTCTCCTCGTCTCCGTCCTTGATGGGCTTCACGATGCCGCGCTGGAACGAATGCTGCGAACCGAGGAAGCCCGGCATCAGGAATTCGAACAGCGACCACAGCTCGAAGAGGTTGTTCTCGATGGGCGTACCCGAGAGGCACACGCGAAGCTCCGAGTCGATCTTGCGCACGGAACGCGCGGTGATCGTGTTCGGATTTTTGATGTTCTGGGCTTCGTCGAGCACCAGCGCGTTGAATTCGTGCTTCTGCAATTCTTCGAGATCACGACGCAGCAGAGCGTAGGTGGTGAGCACAATCTGCGAATCGGAAATCTTGCGGAAGAGGTGGTCGCGGCGTGCGCCGTAGATGACCAGCCGCTTCAACTGCGGAACGAACTTGCTTGCCTCGCGCTCCCAGTTGGGCAGAACCGACGTGGGAACCACGATGAGGTTCGGTTTGTCGTTGCCCTTCTCGATGAGGTACAGCAGGAACGACAGCGTCTGGATGGTCTTGCCGAGACCCATTTCGTCCGCAAGAATGCCGCCGAACCCGTATTCCTTGAGGAAGTTGAGGAACGACAGGCCCTGCAACTGGTAGGGGCGCAGCGTCGCGTTGAGCGTGTGCGGCTGGGTGACCGGCGTGATGCGCTCGAAGCTGTGGATCTTGTGCTTGAGGTCCTCCCAGAAGCCGTCGGTGACGGCCTCGGGCAGGTCTTCGAGGATGCGGTCCAGAACTGGCGCTTCGAACTGCTGGAATTCCGACTTGGGCGGCTTTTCCGGATCGAGACCCATGGCCTTGAGCTTGTGCCCGAGCTTTTCCAGCCAGCTTTCGGGCAGGCTGGTGTAGGTGCCGTCCTTGAGCTGCACGTAGCGCTTGCCGCTGGTCCACGCCTCCCAGATCTTGTCGATGGGCACGCGCTGGCCATCGTAGTCCACGGCGAGGTCGAGGGTGAACCAGCTTGTGTTCTCCTTGTTCTCCTCGTCCTCGGCGCTTTTCACCTCGGCCACGATGGTCGGCGAGGTCAGGCGAACTTTGTAGCGGGTGAGATTCTTCTCGCCGAATACCCGGTACTTCTCGATGAGCTTGGGATAGGCGTCCAGCAGGAAGTTGATGGCTTCCTCGGGTTCGAGGAACCAGTTGTCGTTGTCGCGCGGCTGGAAGCCCATGGAAATGAGCGTGGCGGTCAGTTCGGCTTCCTTTTCCTGCTGGCGCAGGAGCAGGAAGGATTTTCCGCCATAGGTGTAGCTGCCGGTCTGCAGGTCCGGGTTGGGACCGGGCAGGGCGGCTTCGCCGTGTTCCGTCTCGTAGGCGTTGTGCACGCGCAGGGTGAGCAGGCTGCCTTCCTCGTCGAGGAAGAGCTTCGGCGCGTATTCGGCCGGGACGAAGAAGGGGCTCATCTTGTCGATGAACTTTTCCTGTCCGTGTAGGTCCGAGGCCGGGAGCTTGGTCCACACCCTGTCGAGGAATTCGGAAATGTCGTTGTTGGAGATGGCGGGCGGGGCCACGGTCATCTCCTGGATGAGCACCGGGGACAGGCCGGTCTGCACGGGGTAGAACGCCTGCTTGTGGTACACCCAGATCGGAAGCTGGCCGTAGAAGTAGACGTGTTCGCCCTTGATGGAGAACGGCACTTTGCCTTCGCGGTCTAGCAGAACGTCGAAGGTCAGGCCGTCCTCGGAGATGATCGGCGAGAGCTTGAGGCGCATGGTCTTCGGCTCGATGCGCAGATGCTGTTCCGTGTCGCGGTAGAAGAGGTAGTACTCGTCCTTGATGGCCCAGAAGAACCACGACATGAGGCCGTCCGGAACGTCCACGCGGTGCCCGGCATAATCCAGATAGCGGCTGATTTGTTCCGCCACCTGCGGCAGGCGGGGCGAAAGTTCGGACCAGTCCGGATTGGCGATGATCTGTTCGAGGGTGACTTCGTTTTGCACCGTGGACAGGCCGGACTTGTTCTGGCGCGCACGGAAGAAGGCGACCTGCAAGCGACCGTGCTCCGGATAGAAGCGGAAGATCAGGTAATGCCGACCGGCTTCGGGTTCCGGTTCCGTGGCGAAGTAGGCGCGAAAAATCTGCCGCCAGTCGGTCTGCGACGGGACGACCTGCTCCTCGCTTTTCACCTCGAAGGTCTGGAAGAGTTTCAGCGCCGTTGCTGCGACGTGCTTGCAGACTCCCGAAAAGGAGTCCGGGCAGTTGCAGTAGAAGTTGATGGTGCCTTCCTTGATGTTCAGGCCGATCTCGGCACTGTACGCCTGAAAGTCCTCGCCTTCGATCTGGCCTTCCACATCCCAGTAGCCTTCCCGTTTGTTCAGGGAGAGCTTCTGGACGCCGTTGTTGGCCAGAATCTGCTTCGCTCCGTCCACGATGTATTCGGGGACGGTAAAATTCGTGAATTCCTGGAGAAGGCTTTCTACAACCTTCTCTTCAGCATTATCCATGATGTCGGTAGCCTCTCACTTCTCGCTGGAATTGGCCCTGTGGAATGTCCCGCCGGGGACGACAGTTTTCGGCGAAGACCCGCTGAGCCTGCGCGATTATATCCATATGCCCCAGATTTTCAAGAGTCCCTTGGCATTTGGCGGACTCTGATTCATACTCTGCGCCCGGGTGGTCGATTTGTCACACGAAAGATGCCATCGGCTTCGAACCGGAAACCGCAACGGGGGCTTCATGTCGATCAGAAATATAGCGCTTCTTCTCTGTATTGCCCTGTGCGGCCTTGTCGGCTGTGGGCAGGATTCGTCCGACTCCGCAGCGCCTGCGGCCGGGACGAAAGCCACCGCCACCGCCTCGCCCGGTACGCCGCAGCGCGGCGATCTGCTGGTGCTTGGCTCCATTGCCGAGCCGTCGAACCTCATTCCCGCCCTTGCGTCGGACAGCGCATCCCACGATGTGATTGCGCTGCTCTACGTTTCCCTCGTGCGTTACAATCGCAACATCGAGCTGGAGCCGTACGCCGCCGAAAGCTACGAAGTGCTCGATGGCGGGCGTCTTCTGCGTTTCAAGCTGCGCGAGGATATCCGTTGGACGGATGGCGTGGAGCTCACGGCCGATGATGTCGAGTTCACCTACAGGGTCATGATCGACCCCGGAACGCCGACAGCGTATTCGGAGAATTACAAGCTCGTAAAGCAGTTTACGAAAACCGGCAAGTATTCGTTCGAAGTGACCTACGATAAGCCCTATGCGAAGGCTCTTGTTTCGTGGGCCATGGAGATTCTCCCGAAGCACATTCTCGAGGGCGAGAATCTCATGAATACCCGCTACAGCCGTGAGCCCGTGGGTGCAGGCCCCTTCAAGCTCAAGTCGTGGGAAGCGGGGCGGCGCATCGTACTTGAGGCCAACGACGACTATTTTCTTGGGCGGCCTCATCTGGATGGCGTGGTGTTTCGCGTCATCCCCGACATGTCCACCATGTTCCTCGAACTCAAGGCCGGAAACCTCGATTTCATGGGGCTGACGCCCCAGCAGTACCTGTTTCAGACCAAGGGGCCGGAGTGGGAGGCGAATTTCAACCGCTTCGAGTACCTTTCCTTCGGCTACAATTTCATTGGCTGGAACCTGCGGCTGCCCATGTTCGCCGACAAGCGCGTCCGGCAGGCGCTGGCCCATGCCGTGGATAAGCAGGCCCTCATCAAGGGTGTGCTCATGGGCCTTGGCGAGCCGACCATCGGTCCCTACAAGCCCGGTACGTGGATGTTCAACGACAAGCTCACGGACTACGACTTTAATCCGCAGAAGACCCGTGACATGCTGGCCGAGGTCGGCTGGCGCGACAGCGACGGCGACGGCTGGCTCGATAGGGACGGCAAGCGCTTCAGCTTCACGCTGCTGACCAATCAGGGCAACGAGCAGCGCATCAAGATAGCCACCATCGCGCAGGCGAACCTGAAGGACGTCGGCATAGAGGTGAAGGTGCGCACCGTGGAATGGGCCGCGTTCCTCAAGGAATTCATCGACAAGGGCAACTTCGACGCCGTCGTCATGGGTTGGACCATTCCGCAGGACCCCGACCTCTTCAACGTGTGGCATTCGTCCAAGGCCGTTCCCGGCGGACTCAATTTCATAGACTACAGGAATCCCGAGCTGGACGAACTGCTCGTGAAGGGACGCAGCCTGATCGACCCCGCGGAGCGCAAGCCCGTGTATGATCGGGTGCAGGAAATCCTCCACGACGACCAGCCCTATCTCTTTCTTACCGTGCCGCTGGCCCTGCCTGTCGTTTCCTCACGTTTCATGGACGTGGAGGCGGCACCCGCGGGCGTTTCCCACAACATGGAATGGTGGTGGGTGCCCGAAAACCGTCAACGATACACCGCCGTGCCATGAGCGCGGCCATATTCGGTAGCAGTCTGAAATGATTCGAATTCACGAGATTCTTGAAAAGACCAAGGGATACCTCTCCGACAAGGAACGGGAGCTTATCCAGAAGGCGTACGTCTATTCCGCCACCGCGCATGCGGGGCAGATACGCCGTTCCGGAGAGCCGTACCTGTCGCATCCGCTTGAGGTGGCCAACCTGCTGGCTGACATGCGCATCGACGGCTACACCATTGTCGCCGGTCTGCTGCACGATACCGTGGAGGACACCAAGGCTTCCATTGAGGATATCGACAGCCTCTTCGGAGAGGAAGTCGCGGACATCGTGGATGGCGTGACGAAGATCAGCCAGATGCAGATGACCTTCGACACCAAGGAGGAAGCGCAGGCCGAGAACATCCGCAAGATGGTGTTGGCCATGAGCGAGGACATTCGCGTGCTGCTGGTCAAGCTGTGCGACCGGCTGCACAATATGCGCACCCTCGAATACATGAAGCCGCACAAGCAGCGGGCCATCGCGCAGGAGACGATGGACATCTACGCTCCGCTGTCCAACCGCCTTGGTCTGCACCGCATCAAGGTGGAGCTGGAGGACCTGAGCCTCAAGTATCTGAAGCCGGACATCTACGGGCAACTCCAGAAGGGATTGCACGAGCGCTCGACGCGCGGTCAGGCCTATATCGACAAGGTCATCGAGCTCATCGAGGAGAAGCTGCGCGAGAACAACATCAAGGGCCGCGTCACCGGCCGCATCAAGCACATCTTCAGCACGTTCCACAAGATGGAGCAGCAGGGGCTGGACCTCGATCAGGTCCATGACCTCATCGCATTCCGCGTCATCGTCCCCGGCATCAAGGACTGCTACGCGGTACTCGGCCTTGCGCATGCGGATTGGAAGCCCGTTCCCGGGCGTTTCAAGGACTACATCTCCATGCCCAAGGCCAACATGTACCAGAGCCTGCACACGACAGTGATTGGGCCTGAGGGCGAGCGCATCGAAATTCAAATACGAACTGAAGAGATGCACCGCATCGCCGAGTACGGCGTGGCCTCCCACTGGAGCTACAAGGAGGGCATGGGAAAGAAGCGCGCCAAGGACATGGACCGCTTCTCGTGGTTGCGCCAGATCATGGATTGGCAGAAGGAGGAGTCCGATCCTCGCGAGTTCATGAAGTCCTTGCGCTTCGACCTGTTCAAGGACGAGGTGTATGTCTTCACCCCGCGTGGCGACGTGAAGGAACTGCCCGAGGGTGCCACGCCCGTCGACTTTGCCTATCTCATCCACTCGCAAGTGGGCGACCATTGCGCGGGAGCGAGGGTCAACGGTCGCCTCGTGCCGCTGTCGCGCAAGCTGCGCAACGGCGACTCCATCGAAATCATCACCGATCTCAACCGCAGGCCCAGCCGCGATTGGCTCAAGTTCGTCAAGACGGCCAAGGCGCGCACGCGGGTCAAGCATTTCATCCGTACCGAAGAGCGGGAACGCTCCATCGCGCTTGCCCGCGAGATGCTTGAGAAGGAAGGCCGCAAGATGGGCATCAACGTGCAGAAGGTCATCAAGGCCGGACAGCTCGACCCCATCGCGGCGGAGTTTTCGTTCAAATCCGTGGACGATTTGTATTCTGCCATCGGCTATGCGCGTCTCACCCCGCGTCAGGTGCTCAACAAGCTCTATCCGAAGCTGGACGAGCGCGACGTGGTCCACGAGGAGCGCCCCCGCGAGCAACCCGCACCGGAGAAGGATAAAGGCGCGGACAAGGTGCGCATCCACGGTGTGGACGACGTGCTCATCCGTTTCGCCAAGTGTTGCAATCCGCTGCCCGGCGAACCGATCATCGGCTACATCAGCCGTGGCAAGGGCGTTACCGTGCATACCACGGACTGTCCGAACATGGGCAGCATGGAGCCTGAACGCCTGCTCAACATCTGGTGGGAGAGTGACCAGCAAAAGCCCTATCCGGCGAAGATTCGCATCGTGTGCCGGAATAAGCGCGGCATGCTCTCGACCATATCCGCCAAGCTTACCGAGCAGGACGTGAACATAGATTCCGGACGCTTCAAGTCCAACGTGGACGGCAATTCCGAACTCATCTTTACCGTGGAGGTGCGGGATTCCGCGCACCTCTATCGCGCGCTCGACAATTTGAGTGCTGTGCAGGATGTCGTGGAGGCCGTGCGACTGGCCACCCGTGGCGAGGACTGATCTTCGCAGGGATTGTGCAATGCAATGAGGACGGCCCGGAGCGCAAGCTCCGGGCCGTTTTGTTGTGTTCGGCGCAGTCGGGCCGGGAGGGGGTATTGAGGGGTTCTCCAGACCGACCGCGCCGAAATGTGATGACTGTGCGATGTGCGCTAGGCCGCGCAGATTCCGAAGGCTGGAAGGACATGATGCAGGACGTGGAAGCGGTGCGCGTGTAGCGCATCGTGGAACAGCTTCCAGTCGCTGGCGAGAAAATCGGGCTGGAAGTGGTAGATGATTCCATCCGCGTTGGCTCGGGCAGGTCGGCCAAGTGCGAGGCTCTTCCATGAACGGGGGCCGCTTGTCGCATAGCTGGGGGCACGCTCGTAGCCGAAGTCGTCCACGAGGGACGTGAGCCACAGCCTGTGACGCCGATCCCCGTCTTCCTCCTCGAATTTCCGGAAGTTTGCGAGAATCTGAACCTTGCGGTGCTCGGGCAGGCCGTCCAGTTCCTCGAAGTTTTCGCCGCCGAGGCGGAATCCACGCGCCGCGCGGCAGAGCATGTCTGCCGCGTGGAGGAAATCGCTTGGGTTGTTGCGGGGGACGGTGGCGCCATCATGGGTGACGTAGGTCCATTCGAGGTACGGCAGATCCGGAAGGCAGAGCGCCGCGCCGTGGCCCAGCGGTAGCGTGTCACCGACGAAATGACCCGCCGCACGGCTGAAGAGCGTGCCGAAGTAGTGGGACATCTTGGCCTTCCAGTCCTGCGTGTGCCGCGAGGAGTGGGTGATGTCCCCTATGTCGTTGACCTCGTGATTGATACCGGCGAAGCCCTGATGCGCCCATGTGTCCGCATAGACGTGGAGTGTGACGCCAAGACGCATGAGGCCGTATTCGGCGTTGCGGTCACGGATGCAGGAGCGGACCATCTCGCGGGCGACGGGACTGTCCGGCCGACAGACAAGCCGCTCGGCAAAGGACGTTCCCGTGTCGTTTCCGGGCAGGAAGTGGAAGGGAATCCAGACCCTGTGGTTGGCGAGGTCGCGCAGGTTGCGATAATCCACCATTTTGTGGGCCGAGGCGATGCGGGCATACATCTCGCCGCCATCGAAGCGGACGAGGTGCTCGTTGGCGGCGTCATCAACGAACTGCGCAGCGTACGCGACGCGTGACGCGTCCTCGTGGCTGAAGCCAGCTTCCCTGACGGCGGCATAGGTTACCGCATGGTGGAAGTCGATTTGCATACGCCATGCCCCCAAAGCGAGGTGTGATATTTCCCCAACTATATCGGGAATCAGACATGGGTCAAGGTGAATTTTCAGGAATGTACGGGGGTTGCGAGCTCGTGGGGGGACTGGGAATTGCGCGCGAGGTGGGTGTTTTCGGGGATGAAACTGTGGGGCGGCGTGGGGTGTCTGGGGGAATGGATGATATATTTGGGGGAAAGCCCTACCGCCGTTGACGGCGGTAGGGCTGGAATGTCGAAATGATGAAGATCAGGAGCGTGCGTCGATGAGCGCGGCTGCCAGTTCGGCGAAGCCGTATCCGCCCTCGCCGTCGGTGATCCATGCGGGCAGGGCTTCCATCTCCTGCGCCAGCGCGCGGACGTTGGCCACGCCCACGGCATTGGGGAAGAAGGCGAACATGGGGCAGTCGTTCGGCGAATCGCCGGAAAAGACGATCTGCTCGCGGATGGCGTCGATGTCCTCGCCGAAGACCTCAGCCAGCAGGGTGCGGGTCATGGACAGCTTGTCGTAGCCGCCGAACCAGCCGTTGACATGGATGGAACTGATCTTGGCCTCCGCGCCGGACTCCGTGAATATGCGGGCGATGGTGCGCACGTCGTCCATGGGCAGGGCTGGCACGTCCTCGCAGAAGTCAACGGCGAGGTCGGCCTCGCGGTAGGCCTGGTCCGAAGCAATGGCAGCTCCGGGCACGGCGGAGAGGATTTTCTTGGCCAGCAGGTCGAGGCGGTGGCGGTCCTCGGTGCGTTCCTCGTCGGTCTTGAAGTAGCGACGGATCATTTTGCGTTCGGCTTCGTCGTAGCGGAAGTAGAAGGCGCCATTCTCGCCGACGAGGCCGTCCACGGGCCACATGCGGGCGATGTGGTCGCACCAGCCGGCGGGGCGACCGGTGATGGGGATGACGCGGATGCCTGCTTCGTGCAGGGCTTCGAGTGCGGCGTACGCGGGGGCGGGCAGACGGCCAGAGTTGGTAAGTGTGTCGTCGATGTCGGTGAGGACGTAGCGCACGGCGGCGCGGGCTTCACGCGGGAAATCTTTGAGTGGGCGCATGGTGGTGTCCTTGTCTAGTCTGTTTGGGCATCGACGGTGTCGCGCAGTTCGCCGCGCTTGTACCGCGCGATGATGCGCTGGTCGCGGCTCCAGCCGAGCACCTTGTCGATGTAGAGTTCAAGCGTGGTGTATTCCCGTATTTCGAAGTCCGGATCGGTGTCGACGGTGCGCACGTCTCCCTCGGGCGTGACGTTGAGCCAGTGCCATGCTCCGTCGATCCACGCCTGTGTCTGTGCGTGGGGGCGTCCCTTGCGGTAGCCACGGGCTATGCGCACCTTGTAGGCGTCGCCCGCAATGAGGCCGCAGTACACGGCCCGGTGGCGGCAGGCGTTGTTCGCGTCGATGGTCATGCCGACAGGAGATGCGGCGTTCGCAGTGGATGGCGCAACGAGCGTGAGGCTGGCGGTCAGCGCGAAAAGCAGGTGGCGAAGTCGGTGCACGAGATTCCGTATCCGTCGGGGTGGTTGAAAAAGGCCTCCGGCGGCGATGAACGGGCCGGTCCAGCCGGAGTTCATAGCCGCCCGAGGCCTTGGGCGCAAGTGGATGGTGGCGCGGCGTTGTGCGCTACTTGATGCCCGCGCGCATGAAGCTCTGCACGAACTGCCGCTGGAACAGCAGGAACGAGACGAGCAGCGGAGCCACGGCGATGAGCGTGCCTGCGGCGATGACCGGGAAGTCCACGCCGGACTCTGGCGCGCCGAAGATCGCCAGTCCCACGGTGAGCGGGCGGGTGGTCACGGAGTTGGTGATGACGATGGGCCACAGGAAGTTGTTCCAGTGGTGGCTCACGGACACCAGACCGTAGGCGAGGTAGGTCGGGCGCGCCAGCGGCACGTAGACCTTGAGCAGTACGCCGAGCCAGCTGGCCCCTTCCACGCGTGCGGCCTCTTCCAGCTCCAGCGGAATCTGCTTGAAGGTCTGCCGCAGCAGGAAGATGCCGAAGGCGGAGGCGATGTAGGGCAGGCCCATGGCCGGAATCGTGTCCACGAGGTTGAGCGAGCTCATGATCTCGTAGTTCTTCACGATGAGCTGCTCGGGCATGATCATCATCTGCACGAGCACGAGCATGAAGGCGATGTTTTTGCCGGGAAACTCAAAGCGCGCGAAGGCGAAGGCCGCCAGCGTACAGATGATGAACTGCGCCACGAGGGTCATGCTCACGTACATGAACGTGTTGAGGAAGTAGCGGGCGAACGGCGCGGTATTCCAAGCCTCGCGGAAGTTTTCGAGCGTCAGCGGGGCCGTGAGATCGAAGTGGGTGGTGAACTCGCCCGGATGGATGGCGCCCCATATGGCGTAGAGCAGCGGAGCCGCCCACAGCGCGGCCAGAAGCCACGCTGCGGTCCATTCGAGGTAGTGCCAGAAGCCTTTCTGCATTGTCGACCTATTGGTAGTGCACTTTGCGTTCGATGAACACGAACTGGGTTATGGCCAGTACCGCCAGCAGCGCGAGCAGCACGATGGTCAGGGTGGACGCGTAGGCTGTGTCCCAGAAGCTGAATGCGACCTCGTAGATGTAGTAGAGCAACAGCGAGGATGCGTTGTCCGGGCCGCCCTTGGTCATGATGAACAGGTGGTCCACCAGCTTGAAGGAGTTGATCGTGGCGTTGATGAACACGAACAGCGTGGTCGGCATCAGCAGCGGTAGCGTGACGCGACGGAAGAAGTACCAGCGTCCCGCGCCCTCGACGCGCGCGGCTTCCTGCAATTCTGGAGGGATGGCCTGAAGCGCCGCGAGGTAGAAGATCATGAAAAAGCCCGCCTCTTTCCAGATGGTCATGATGATGAGGCAGGGGAGCACCGTCGCCGGGTCGCCGAGCCAGTTGTGGCTGGCTCCGCCGAGGGCTGTGACGATTTTGTCTACGAGTCCGATCTGCGGCGTGTAGAAGAACAGCCAGATGTTGGCCACGGCGATCATGGGCAGGATGGTGGGCGTGAAGTACGCCGCGCGAACCCAACTCTTGGCCGGGAGCTTGCCGTTGACCCACAGCGCCATGATCAGCGCCAGCGCCACGCTCACCGGGATGGTGCCGAGGGAGAAGATGGCGTTGTTGCAGAGCACCTGCCAGAACACGTCGTCTTCGAGGAGCATGGAGTAGTTCTCGAGCCCTACGAAGGCCGCTTCACGCAGGCCGCGCGGGGTGGTGAAGAAGCTGGACTTCAGCGTCTCCAGCACCGGGTAGTGCGTGAAGAGGACGAGCAGGCAGGCCGCGGGCAGAAGCAGCAGGCACCCGTAGACCTGTGTGGAAATCTTTGTATTGAGCTTCATGTCTGATGAGCGCGCCCGATTCCGCATGGAACCGGGCGCGCTGGTGTTTCGTGGTTAGCGGTAGCGCTTAAGGATGCGCTCGGCACCCTTCTGCGCGGCGGCCATAGCGGCTTCGGGCTTGTCCTGTCCGGACAGCACGGCCTGAATGGCGTCGTCGAGCAGCTTCTTCACGCGGGCATTCTCGTAGGTGGAGAGTTCCGCGGTGGCGTAGTCGAGCTGGTCGCGCGCAACGGCCGCAGCGGGGAAGTCGTTGCAGTAGGTGGTCAGGGCCTCGGTGGCGTAGGCGTCATGGCTGGTGCCGATGTAGCCGGTGGCCATGGACCACTTCGCGGAGCGCTCGGGAGCGGTCATCCACTTGACGAAGGTCAGGCAGGCGGTGCGCTCCTCGGGGGTGGTTTTCTTGAAGATGTAGAAGTTGCCACCGCCGGTGGGCGAGCCGGGGCGCTTCTTGGCGGGCAGCATGGCCACGCCGAAGTCGAAGGGCGCGCTTTCGCGCACGGGGGTCAGGTTGCCGGTGGAGTGCCACATCATGGCCGTGGAGCCTTCGAGGAACTTCTGGCGCAGGGTGCCCCAGTTAATGGTGCCCTCGGGCATGATGCCGTACTTGCCGCCAAGGTCGCGCCAGAAGGTCATGGCCTCGACCACGGCGGGATTGTCGAAGTAGGTGGTGTTGCCGTCGCCGTTCATGAGCACCTGATCGTTCTGCATGCACAGCGCGCCGAACATCCAGTAGGGATAGCCGGTGGAGGGAATGTGCAGGCCCCAGCGGACGACCTTGCCGGACGCGTCGCGCTTGGTCAGCTTCTTGCCCATCTCGACCATCTCGTCCCAGGTCTGGGGCGGGGTGTTAGGATCGAGACCGGCTTCGCGGAAGGCGTCCTTGTTGTAGTACATGACGATGGTGGAACGCTGGAAGGGCACGCCCCAGACCTTGCCGCTGGCGGAGCTGTTCTCCATGAGAGCGGGGTAGAAGCTCTGGAGCCACTGCTGGTCGGCATCGGAGGTGACGACATCGTCGAAGGGCACGACCACGTCCTGATCCATGAGCTCGAACAGGTCGATGGAGAAGAGCACGGAAAGCTGCACCGGTTCGCCCGCGCGAAGCGCGGCCAGCGCCTTGACGCGGGTGTCGTCGTAGTTTCCGGCGTAGATGGCCTTGACGTGAATGTCCGGATTTTCCTTTTCGAAATCGGCGATCATGCCGTCGATGACCTTGGTGATGGGTCCGCCGACGGAGACGGGATAGTACATGGTCAGATCCACGGCGAACGCCGGCCCGGCCATGAGCGCCACGGTGGCAAGGGCAAGCACCAGTTTCCTCACGCTTCGCATCATCTCGGGAATCCTCCTTCCTGTGGTCCGGTTATCGATGCGCGGCTTTGCACTTCCCGCGCGACGTCGCACCGGAAGTCACGAAGCCGAAATGCCTTCTATCCCTCGCGGCGCATGCCGGTGGCGGCGTCGAAGAGATGAATGTCCGAGGGGCTGAAGTCCAGATGCACGGCGTCGCCCATCGCGGGGGCGACCTCGCCGGAAAGCCTCACCAGTGCGTCGCTTTCGCCGACGCGGCAGGAGAGGATGTGGTCCGCGCCGAGGTATTCCACGCCCGTTACCTGTGCGGGAATGCCACTGGCGGCGAGGCGGATGTTCTCCGGACGGATGCCGAGCAGATTGCCCTCGCCCGCGCAGGTCGCGGGGATGCCGGGAATTGGCGTGTCCACTCCGCGCACGCGGACAGCTCCCACGCCGCCGGTGAGCGGCAGGATGTTCATGGGCGGGGTGCCGATGAACTGCGCGGCGAAAACGGTGGCCGGGCGGCGATAGAGTTCCTCCGGCGTGGCGTGCTGCTCCTTGTGGCCGTCCTTCATGAGCACGACCTTGTCGGCCATGGTCATGGCCTCGACCTGATCATGGGTGACATAGACCATGGTGATGCCCAGCCGCTGTTGCAGCGCGCGGATTTCGCGGCGCATCTCGTTGCGCAGCTTGGCGTCGAGGTTGGAGAGCGGCTCGTCCATGAGGCACACGGGCTTCTTGGAGACGATGGCACGGCCAAGGGCCACGCGCTGCTGCTGGCCGCCGGAAAGCTCCGAAGGCTTGCGGTCGAGGTAGGGCGTCAGCCCGAGGATTTCGGCGGCTTCCTTGAGCCGCTGGTCGCGCACGTCCTTGGGGCGGTTGCGCACCTTGAGGCCGAAGACGATGTTCTCTGCCACGGTCAGGTGCGGGAACAGCGCGTAGGACTGGAAGACCATGGAAATTCTGCGCTTGGAAGGCGGAAGCGAGGTGACGTCCGTCTCGCCGATCCTGATGGTGCCGCCGGTCACGTCCTCCAGTCCGGCGATGAGGCGGAGCATGGTGGACTTGCCGCAGCCGGACGGGCCGAGGATGACGAGAAGTTGTCCCGATTCTGCGGAAAAGCTGACATTGTCTACCGCTTTGATCGAGTTCCAGTGTCTGGAGATGTTTTCGAGGGTAATCTGCATTGTCGGGAGTGCCGCTGTCTGAGGTTTGGCCCTTGTGCCTTGCGGCTGAGGACATGGATTCGTCGGGTGCCGTCGCCATGCGGATGGCAGTGGGAAGGAGTTCCCGGCCGTCGATGTGCGGACGGTGGCAGAGGCGAAATGAACTATTGTGAATGCAAATCAAATGGTTCGCTTTGCAGCGGTTACTTCAATTGGACGTTCATTGCAAGTGTACTGATTGTGTTTGGTCGGTCAAACAACTGCGGATGCCGGTGGATCAAGGCCTTCCCCGTTCTGACAAATGGTGATCATGTTCGTGACGAATGTGGCGGACATTCGGAATCCGCGCCGCAACGTCGGCATCCGGACGGCGTTGCACGTCAGCGTGTTGGGCTGAAGCGGGGAATAGACTTCGGACATGACGAAGGCATTTCGCCACTGTGACGGTCCGGTGAAGACGCGGAGGTTGGCGCGGATTTCGGAGGGGGCAAGCAAAGGAAAAGGGCGCGCAACGCCGTAGCGTTGCGCGCCCTTGAAGTGCGACCGTGTCGGCAGTTTATTTGCCGAGTTCGATGCTGCGTTCGTACGCCTTGCGCACGGCCTCCACGATGGACGCGCGTACGGCGCTGGCGTCCATGTGGTTTGTCGCGGCGATGGTCGTTCCCGCAGGGGAGCACACCATTTCGCGGAGCACGGAGATGTGCCTGTCGCTTTCCTCGGCCAGCTTGCACGAGCCGGAGAAGAGCGCCTTGGTCATGTCCGTGGCCTGTGTGCGCGTCAGGCCCATGGTGACGCCCGCCTCAATGACGGCTTCCATGAAGTAGAAGACGTAGGCGGGGCCGGAGCCCGCAAGAGCGGTGAAGGCGTCGAACTGACGTTCGCCGAGCACATGCACCTGCCCGAGTGAGCCGAGCGCGTCGGTGATGAAGGCCTTCTGCCCGTCGGTGAGGTTCTCGTCCTCGAGGCAGACGGCGAATACGCCCGCGCCGACCATGGCCGGCGTGTTGGGCATGATTCGCACCACGGGCACGCTGGTCCCGGCGTATTTGCGTAGCTTGTCCGTCATGATGCCCGCGGCGATGGAGAGTACGCACTTTCCGCCCTGCGCGAGGGCGGGGGCGGTCTCCTTGAGCAGGGGCTTCACGTGCTGCGGCTTCACGGCCACCAGTACGTAGTCCGCGCGTTCGACAGCTTCCACGGCGCTGGCCGCGGGTTCGAGACCGCAGCCTTCGGCGAGTTCCCGCATGCGGGATTCGTTGTGATCGTAGCCCACGAGGGTCACGTCGTCGCGGCCGGAAAGACCGCGGACGATGGCCCCGCCCATGTTGCCGAGTCCGATGACACCGATGACGGACTTCATGGCCGTACCGTTAGCCCACGATCTCGAGCTGATTGAAGAAGTAGGAGATCTCGACGGCAGCGGTCTCGGGAGCGTCGGAGCCGTGAACGGCGTTGGCTTCGATGTTCTGGGCGAAGCGCTTGCGGATGGTGCCCTCGGCGGCCTGCTCGGGGTTGGTGGCACCCATCAGCTCGCGGTAACGCTTGATGGCGTTCTCGCCCTCAAGCACGGACACGACGCAGGGGCCGGAGCACATGTACTCGGTGAGGCTGTTGAAGAAGGGGCGCTCGCTGTGGACGGCGTAGAAGCCCTCGGCCTGGGCCTTGGTCATGTGAATCTTCTTGGTGGCGACGATGCGCAGGCCAGCTTCCTCGATCATCTGGAAGATGGAACCGATGAGGTTGCGTTCGACGGCGTCGGGCTTGATGATAGAAAAAGTGCGTTCCATGGGATTCCTCCGTGTTCGTTCTCGTTTGCGATGTAGCGGTGCCAACGCGGGGGGCGTGCCCCCGCCCTGTAATGTCTAGGTGAGCAGCATCCTGTCGGATGAGAACTCCTCTCCCTTGACTGCATAGAACTGGGCCAGCAGGTCGTTCACGGACAGCGAGCTTTTAGCTTCGCCGGAGACGTCCATGATGATCTCGCCCTGATGGAGCATGATGAGCCTGTTGCCCAGCTTTATTGCCTGATTCATGTTGTGCGTGACCATGAGCGTGGTCAGATTCATTTCGGATACCAGATGCTCCGTGAGCAGCAAAACGGAGTTCGCCGTCTTGGGGTCGAGCGCCGCGGTGTGCTCGTCGAGGAGCAGGATGTCCGGTCGAACCATGATCGCCATGAGCAGCGTCAGCGCCTGCCTCTGTCCGCCGGAGAGCAGTCCGATGCGGTCGTCGAGCCTGCTTTCGAGGCCGAGCCCGATCTTGTGAACCTCGGAGCGGAAGAAGTTCCTGTCGTCCTGTGTGACGCCCATGCGCAGGGAGCGGGTGCTTCCCCGGCGACGGGCCAGCGCAAGATTCTGTGCGATGGTCAGGGATGCGCAGGTGCCGAGTAGTGGGTCCTGAAAAACACGACCCATGTGTCGGGCGCGCTTGTACTCCGGCCAGCGCGTAATGTCATCACCTTTCAGCGTGATGGAGCCGCCGTCGGGCTTGAAGGTGCCCGCCAGCGTGTTGAGCAGGGTGGATTTTCCCGCGCCGTTAGAACCGATGACGGTGATGAAGTCGCCATCCTTGATGTCGAGCGAGATGCGGTTGAGCGCGCGCACCTCGTTGACGCTGCCCTTGTGGAAATGGAGGGTGACGTCCTTGAGTGTCAGCATCGCGCGAACCTCTTCTTGAGTTTGGGCATGGTGAGCGCCACGACGACGAGCACGGCCGTGATGAGGTTCAGGTCGCTCGGGGTGAAGGAGAAGTCACCGATGTGCAGGCCAAGGGCGAGGGCGATGGTCACGCGGTAGAGCACGGAGCCGATGAGCGCCGCCGCGATGGCGCGGGGCAGCGAATTGCAGCCGAGGAGCGTCTCGCCGACGATGACGGACGCCAGACCGGCCACGATGGTGCCCACGCCCATGTTTACGTCCGCCGCGCCCTGATTCTGGGCGATGAGCGCCCCGGACAGGGCGACCATGGCGTTGGAGAGGCCCACGCCGTAGATGATGACCTTGTCCGTGTCCACGCCCTGGCTGGTGATCATCTGAAGATTGTCGCCGGTGGCGAGCATGGTCTGGCCAAGTTCCGTGTACAGGAACCACACCAGCGCCACGGCCACCACGATCGCCACAGCGCCGAACATGACGGGCGAGGCGAAGTAGCCGGGAATGCCGAGGCCGATGGCGGAATCGAGCACCGTGTCCACGCCCAGAAGCGAGACGTTCGGGCCGCCCATGATCCTGATGTTGATGGAATACAGGGCGGTCATGGTCAGGATGGAGGCGAGCAGGTGCAAAATTTTGAGTTTCGTGTTGAGTATGCCGGTGGCCATTCCGGCGAGGAAACCAGCGCCCATGGCCAGAAGGAGCGACAGGTAGGGATTCACGCCATTGGTGATGGCGACGGCGGAGACGGCCGCGCCGAGCGGGAGGCTGCCATCCACGGTGAGGTCCGGGAAGTCGAGGATCCTGAACGTGAGGTACACGCCGAGAACCATGATTCCGTAGACGAGGCCCTGTTCGAGGGCACCCAGAAACGCGAAGAGAGTCATGATGTCTTCCGGGAATATGTACCGGGGGCGCGGCATTTCCGCCGCGCCCCCGTTGGATTGATCTGGTGTCTGGTGGTTACTCGATGATCTTGTCGGCCCGGGCCTTGAGCGCTTCCGGAATCTCGACGCCCTGCGCCTTGGCGGCGGGGAGGTTCAGGTGCAGGGTCATGCCCTCCTGAAATTCCACAGGGGTCGCGGCGGGAGTCTGGCCGCCAACGAGGATGCGTTCGGCCATGGCTCCGGCCTGTCTGCCGTGCAGGTAGTAGTCGAAGCCCAGTGCGGCGACTGCGCCACGGGGCACGGAACCCACGTCGGCGGCGAAGAGCGGCATGGAGTTCTGCTGGCAGACCTTCACCATGGATTCGATGGCGGCCACCACGGTGTTGTCCGTGGGCGCGTAGACGGCCTGAACGCGGCCGCCGAGGCTCTTGGTGGCCTGATAGACGTCAGCGGTCTTGGACGCGGTGGCCTCGACGAGGGTCACGCCCTTGGCGGTGCAGGCCTTGCGCAGCATGTCCACGAGGGTCTTGGAGTTGGCCTCGCCGGAGTTGTAGACCACGCCCAGCTCCTTGAGGCTCGGGATGAACTCCATGATCATGTCGACGTGCTTGTCCACGGGCGTCATGTCGGACACGCCGGTCACGTTGGCGCCGGGCGCGGCGATGTCGCGCACGAGGCCCGCACCGGCGGGGTCGGTAACGGCCGCGAAGATGAGCGGCACCTCGGCCATGTGCGGAGCCTTCTTGACGATCTGCGCGCAGGTCTGCGCGCTTGGCGTGGCGATGGCGTACACGAGGTCCGGGCGCTCGCCAGCGATGGCCTGTGCGATCTGGTTGGCGGTGGCCATGTTGGCCTGCGCGTTGTGGACCTTGTACTCCACGTCCACGCCGCGCTCCTTCAGGTAGTCCTGGAATCCCTTGAGCGCCGCGTCGAGGGCGGGGTGTTCCACGAACTGGTTGACGGAGACGGTGAACGTTTTGGCCATGGCCGCCGTTGGCGGCAGCGCCGCGAGCAGCAGCGCGGCCAGTGCGAGAATGGTGAATCGCTTCATGGTATCCCTTCCTCAGCGAGTCGGTTCGAGGGCGGACAGGCGCACCATGCGAACGGTGCGGTTGCTTCTGTCTGCCCAGTCCTGCAGCGCCTTGAGCGTTTCCGGGTAGGGATGGCCGATGGCCACCGACTGCCCCGTGGACGCCGCGACGCGCTGCGCCTTTTCCAGTTGTCGCCGGATCGCGCGGACATCCCGGACGTTGTCCAGGAAGATGTTGCGTTTGTACATCGCGATTCCGGCGGCGCGTCCTTCCGCGTCGGCCACGCTGGCGGGCGTGGTCAGACTGTCGAGGAAGAACAGACCCCTATGTTTGAGTTCGCCCATTACCACGGACATGCCGCGGCTGTCTTGGGTGAACTTCGACCCCATGTGATTGTTGACGCCTTGCACCCCGGGAAGCTGTTCGAGGTCGTCTTGTAGCGTGGCGAGAATCTGCTCGTTGCTCATGGATGTGAACAGCGCGCCCGGACCGGGGCGTACGCCCGGATAGCCGCGTGGCTCCATGGGCAGGTGCAGCAGCGCGTCGAGTCCCTTGTCGCGCGCCAGTGTGCCCACGCCGTGCGCATGGCGCGTGTGCGGGAGGATGGAGAATGTGACGGGATAGGGCAGCGCGGCGAGCTTTCGCGCGAAGCGCTGGTCATCCCCCATGTCGTCGATGACGATGGCCATGCGGCCCTGACCGGCATCGGCGGACGGCTGGTCCTCATCCTCGGTGAGCGTGATCTCGTGCGTGGGGATGCCCATGACGCCGACCACGAGGGAATGCTCGGATTCGCGCGTGAGGGTGGCCTCGGGCACCCACTTGCCGAGTGCGTGCTCGAAGGAGTTCACGAAGCGACGGGGCTGCCCGTCGAGTTCGATGCTGATCTTCTGGTGATGGTACGCCTCGCCGTGGAAGCGACGCAGGGTGATTTCGGTGAAGGTGAGGTGGCCGGGACCGTAGCCCGTGAGCACGAGGCTTTCGGTGATTGCGTAGTCCACCTGTCGCACGAGGCGCTCGATGGGTACGCCGAGGTTTTCCTCGAAGTGCGGGTAGTCGCCGTCCTGTGCGGCGGCGTCCGTCCCGTTCGGTTGGACGTCGGTGGCGTTGTCCGTCGCGTTGGTTGCGGCCTCGGTCTGGGTCGGGGGGAGTGCCTGCTGGGCTGTGGCATTCTCCGGGGCCACGCTCTGGCGGACCTCGGATCTGCACCCCTGCTGTTTGGCAAGAATGATGGTGAGAATCACAGCCACGAGAAGGGCTGCGGCAATGGCGGCGATGTGGGCCGGACGCAGGTGCAGGGGCTTCTTTGGCCCGTTGGTGTCGTTCATGCGCTCATATGGCAGCGCCGGGCACGAGGCCCGGCGCTGTGAGTTTTCCTTCGCACCAGAGGTGCTACTTGATTTCCTTGAGTTGCGGCAGCTTCTTGACGAGCTGCAGCGCCAGTCGGAGCTGGTTGTCCCTGTCGAGCATTTCGGCGGCGGTGTCGTTCATCGGGTTGTTTTCGCCGTTGTGCTCCTCGGTGGCGTTCTCGATGTGGCCTTCGAGATCCTTTTCGCGCATCACGCGGCGCGGGGTGCCGGCGTTGTCGCGCGGGGCCTCGAAGGGATGCACGATGTCCGGCACGATGCCCTCGGCCTGAATGGAGCGCCCGCTGGGCGTGTAGTACAGGGCGGTGGTCAGCTTGATGCCGGAGCCGTCCGCCAGCGGAATGACGCTCTGCACGGTGGCCTTGCCGAAGGTGCGTTCGCCGACGAGCAGGGCGCGGTTATGATCCTGCAGCGCGCCGGCCACGATTTCGGAGGCAGAGGCAGAACCGGCGTTGATGAGCACCACCATCGGCTGATCGAGGTCACCGGAGGACTTGCGTGCGTTGAAGTCCTTGCGGCTCTTGGGGTCGCGGCCCTGAATGTAGACGATGTTGCCTTCGGTGAGGAAGGTGTCCGCCACGGAGACCGCCTGATCGAGCAGGCCGCCGGGGTTGTTGCGCAGGTCGAGGATGATGCCCTTGATCTCGTGATCGGCGGAGTGCTTCTTGATGAGCGCGCGCATTTCCTTGGTGGTGTGCTCGTGGAAGCGGGTCAGGCGCAGGTACAGGTAGCCCTTTTCCAGCTCCTCGCCCTTGGCACCGATGATCGGGATGGTGTCGCGGCGCATGGTGACCGTGACCGGCACGGTTTCGCCCTTGTGAAGGACGGTCAGTTCGATCTCGGAACCCTTGGGTCCGCGAATGCGCTGGACGGCTTCCATGAGGGTGATGTCCTGCGTGGATTCGCCGTCGATTTCGAGGATGGCGTCACCAGCCTTGAGCCCGGCCTTGTCCGCCGGGGTGTCCTCGATGGGGGAAATGACGGTGAGTCTGCCGTTGCGCAGGGAAATTTCGATGCCGATGCCACTGAATTCGCCGGAGGTGCCGATGCGCATCTCCTTGAACTCTTCAGGGGTCATGAAGGCGGAATGGGGGTCGAGATCCTGCAGCATGCCCCTGATGGCGCCATTGATCAGTTCATCGCGCGGGACATCCCGCACGTACTGGCGTTCGATCATGTCCATGGCTTGGCTGAACCGCTTGAGGGGACCATAGAGGTCCTCTCCGGCAGGCTGCGTGCTGCCCGTGGAAACGGACATTGCCAGGAGCAGGATTGCAGTGAAGATCCAGACGGTAAAACGCATGTAAGCCTCCGGCTTGAGTATAATGGAGCGGCCCTGCCTCGGGCCGGAACCTGACGGGGCGGTACGGGGCGGTCGCGTTGCGGCCGTCATCTTGGGGCTGTCAGCCACTCATCAGGATTAATTGCTTTTTGCCCAAAACGCAATTCAAAATAGAGTCCGGAACCGCCCGCTGCGGGGTAGGGTCCGGTCCAGCCGAGGGTTTGTCCTTCGGCCACGTCCTGCCCGGCCGAAACGGAGCATTCCGACAGGAAGGCGTAGAGCGTGTAGTACTGGTTGCCATGCGAGACGATGACCACGCGCCCGAAGCCGCGCAGGATGTCGCTGTGGGCCACGCGCCCCGCGAAGACGGCATTGACCGGCGCGCCGTTGACGGTGTGGTAGCTCGCGCCGTTGCGACCCGGCGCTGCGGCGAGGCGTCCGCCGCTACCGTCGGGGCGGAAGCGCTTGCCCGCCACGGGTTGGGGCAGGCTGCCCTTGCGGGTTTTGAACGTGCCGCCGGACATGGTCTTCAGGCGGTAGTTCATCTGGTCGATGGCCGCGATAATCTGCGAGAGGGCCTGCTCCTCGTTCATGCGTTCCGCGCGCACCTCGCGGATGGAGCGTACGAAGTCGATCCGCTTGGCGAGCAGGCGGTCCTTGGCCGCGTTGATGTCGTCCACGCTCTTTTCCGCCTCGGCACGCAGGCGCTCCTGCTCGGCGAGGACGGCTTGGAGTTCCCGGTCGCGTTCGGCGAGTTCGGCCAGCGTGCGGCGGACGTCGTCGTAGACGCTGGCACCCCATGCGAAGTGCCGATCCGTTGCCGCCCAGTCCGGGTCCGCGTTGGTGCGGCCCTGCATGGCCTGTACGCGCAGGGGCCACAGCGCGGCGACGAGTCCGCGCAGGGTGTCGCGGGTGCGGTCCTGCCGATGTTCGAGGGCCTCGCGGCGCTGTCGCGTCTGTTCCAGCTTGCGGTCCAACTGGGCGAGGCGGTTTTCCCTGTCGCGAATGTCGTCGCGCAGGGAACCTAGCGAATCCTCGATTCCAGCGAGGTCGCCGTGAAGCTCGCGCTCGCGGTCGGTCAGTGTTTCGACGCGGCTTCGGCCCTCTTCGGCGCGCTGGGTTTCGATGCTGATGGATTGCCGTAGCGCGTAGGGGTCGCGCGCGGCCTTGCGGGCCGAGGCGGGCGAGGCCTGCGCCACGAGGCAGAGGGTCAGCACTGTCGCGGCGAGGACGGCGCGGTATGGGGTCGATCCGGTCACGGTCTGGCGATTCCTTCGGCGGTTATGGAAGATATGGCGCAAGCGGGCATTTGTCGCACAGCGGTTCACCCTTGCGGCACCAGTCCTTTGCAACGCGAACGAGAAGGGCGTGGAATTCGTTGAACATGGATGCGTCCGGTTCCAGAACGTCCATGAAGAAGTCCCGCATTTCGTCGTATGGTGCATCTTCCGGAATAAGTGCGTGACGCGACAGTATGCGTCTGGTATATGAATCGACTACAAAGGTAGGCATTCCGAGCGCATAGAGCAGTATGCTGTCCGCAGTCTCGGGGCCTATGCCGCGTACGGCCAAAAGGCTTTCGCGCGTGGCGTCGGGGTCCGCGTCCATGAGCGCCTCGATGTCCAGCCCGCATTCGGCGTCGAGGAATGCCGTGAAGTCCTTGAGACGCTGGGCCTTCATGCGGAAATAGCCCGAGGGGCGGATCAGTTCCGCCAGCTCCGGCAGCGGCATGTCGCGAATGGCGAGCGCGCTGAGCGCGTCGGCCCGCTTCAGGTTGTCGATGGCCTTTTCCACGTTCGCCCAGTTGGTGTTCTGGGTCAGGATGGCGCCCACGGCGATTTCGAAGGGCGTATCTCCCGGCCACCAGTGGCTGGGGCCCATGGATTCGAGCATGGAGGCGTACATTGCGCCGAGCAGGGCTTCACGTTTCATTGGCTGGATGTGTCCTTGGATTGCGCCCCATGGTCCTCGTGGCCGGTGGGCGCGAATCCGGGGAGTCTAATGTTCCCGGGTTCTTTGTGCAACCATCACCAGAAGCGGTGGAACGATGACTCGCGACATGGCGGATGAAGCGGCAACGGGTTCCGGCTGGAGCAGGGCCAAGGCGCTTGGCGTTCTGGCGGCCTTCGCGGCGTCCTATGCCGTCGCCGTCACGCTGCACATGGCGGAGGTCCCCGCGTGGCTCGGTTCCGGCCTTACAGTGGATGGCGAATTCATCATGGCCACGCACGATGCCTACGCGTGGATGGCCGGGGCCATGGGCACGGGACGCCTCGCCATGCAGCCCATGAGCCGTCTGCTGGAAGCCCTTGCCGCCGTTTCCGGTGCGGCCATGGGTAATGTCGCCTTCTGGATTCCGCCCTTTGCCGCCGCCCTTGCCGCATTGCCCGCGTGTCTCATCGCGGCGCGGCTTATTGGGCCGTCCGCCGGAGTGCCCACGGGTATCGCTGCGGCGGCCATGCCCGGATTCTACATGCGCACCCGCGTGGGCTTTTGCGATACGGATATCCTCACGCTGTTCCTGCCGCTGTGCGTGGCGGCCGGGCTTCTGACGCTCCTTGCGCCGCTCGTGCGGGAGACGTGGAGGCCCGCCGATACCTCCGAATCCCTACCGGCTGATGCGTCGCGCCTGCCTGCGGGCGGGCTGGCCGTTGGCGTCGGTCTGTGGCTCTACACGTGGTTCTACGGCTCCGGATTCGCCGTGGGCATGGCGCTGTGCGGATTCTGCGGCCTTGCGGGGCTGGTTCTGGCCCGGCCCGGAATGCGTTGGCATGTCGTGCTTGCCGTTGGCGGTGCGGTGGGTTCGTGGCTTCTTGGGCCATGGTCGTGGCCTCTGTTTGCGTGCGGTGCCGCCGTCGTATGGATGCGGCCGGAACTGATTCATGGACGGGTGCGGATGGCCGCACTCGTTGGTCTTTTGCTGGCGGTGACGGGGATGCTCGTCACCCGGCGGGCCGAGGTGGCGGAGATCGCGACCATCGCCGCGAAGTATCTGGGCATGGGACCGGTGGACGAGGCTGTGCGCAGGGCATGGGGCGGACTGAACCTGCCCTCGGTTATCGTCAGCGTCCGCGAGGCGACGCGCCCCGAACCGGCGCGACTGCTCATGTACATGGCCGGGCACTGGAGCGTGGCGCTGGCCGGTGTGGCTGGGTATCTGTGGTTGGTCCTGCGCAGGCCCGTCGCGATCATGCTTTTGCCGTTTCTTGGCATGGGCTTGTCCGGATACTGGCTCGGCACGCGGTTCACCATGTATTCCGGTGTGGCCCTCGGGCTTGGCCTCGGCTGGCTGGCGGACGTCGCCGCACGTGCCTACCGTGACCGCCGGGCGACGCGCTGGGTGTTTCAGGCTGGGATTTCCTGCCTCGCCGTGCTGCCGTTGGCCTGGAATCTTGGCGGCTATCGCCCCATTCCGGTGCTCAGCCCCGCCTACGCGCAGACGTTGCGGGACATCGGGCGTATGGCAAAGCCCGACGCCGAACTGTGGCAGTGGTGGGACTTCGGCTATGCGGCGCAGTATTATGCAGGTCGCGAAACCTTTGGCGACGGAGCGCGGCAGGAAGGGGACTTCCTGTATCCGCTGGCGAAGGTGCACACCACGCCCTCGCCATTGCAGGCGTGGCAGATTATGCGCTTCATGGCCGCCGGGCGCGCCGCGCAGGCGCAGCGTGCCCGTGCGGCGGGCGTCGTCGCGTTGCCGGGCGTTCGGCCGGAACTCTATCCCTACAATCCCGTCGAGGAACTGGCCGCGATGGGGCCGCGTGGGGCGGAGGATTTCGTCCGCAGCCTTGCCGTGCGTCGTAGGCCATGGCCGGACAAGCTGCCCGAGCAGTATTTCGTGGTGTCGTGGGAGAACCTGCGCATCGCCTCGTGGATCACGCGTTTCGGGCTGTGGAACCTGGCGTCTGGTCCGGCGGGCGCGGGGCGCAGCCGGCGCGTGGGCGAGGGCGTGCGTTTTGACCTGCAACGCGGCATAGCCTTCACGGATTCCGGCTCCGAGGTTCATTTGACCTCGCTGGATATGGTGGACGAAAGGGGGCGGCTGCGCCGCCACTCGTGGCCCACGGGCAGGCAGGGACATGTGGTGGCGGACGAGCGGACCGGCGAGATGCTCTACATGGACGGCACGGCGTACGGTGCGCTCATGACGCGGATGCTGCTTGGCGACCCGGCGGATTTCGAGCCGTATTTCACCCTCGTGGTGGATCGCGGACCGATGGTGCGGGCCTATCGGCTGAACGCCGACATTGGCGATGTGGACTAGCCCCTGTGGGGGAATCGGACGAAAGAAAGCGGGGCGGCTCTCCCAAGGAGTGCCGCCCCGCGTGCGTTCGTTGACTGGATGAATCCGGACCGGGCTAGCGGTTCACGCCGCGCCAGATGAGCACGATCCATTCCTTGCTGGAATGGCGCTCCGGCTCGCCGAGTCCGTTGGCCATGTAGACCTCGGCCACGGCGTCGCCCTGCTCCACGAGGATGCCGGACAGCACGAGGCAGCCGCCGGGGCGGACCCTGTCGATGATCTGCGGGGCCATGGCCTTGAGCGGGTTGGCGAGGATGTTGGCCACCATGAGGTCGAAGCGCTCGCCAGCAGCCGGGCCGTCCACGGAGCCGGTGCCGAGGCTGAAGGCCTCTTCGGCCACGCCGTTGATGGCGCGGTTTTCCTCGGCGTTCTCGATGGCCAGCGGATCAATGTCGTAGCCCAGACCGGTGAGGCCGAGCTTGCAGCAGCCGATGCCGAGGATGCCGGAACCGGTGCCGAGGTCGAAGAAGCTGGAGCCAGCGGTCAGCGTGCCTTCACCGGCCAGATTGGAGATGGCTTCGAGGCACAGCGCCGTGGTGCCGTGGTGGCCGGTGCCGAAGGCGGTCTTCGGCTCGATGATGATCGGGATGCGGTCCTCGGGGGCCTCGTCTGCGCGCCACGGGGGCAGCACGATGAAGCGTCCGGCCTCGACGGGAGTGAAGAATTCCTTCCACGCCGTCGCCCAGTCCTGCTGTTCGATGGTGGCGCGGTTCACGACGAGGTCCGGCCATGCGGCGCACAGGCCCTGAATGACGCCCTGCGCGGCGGCGGTGTCCTCGAAGTGGACGCGGAAGATGACTTCCTCGCGGTCCACCACGAGTTCTTCCTGCCAGCCGTGGGGGGCGTTCTCGGTCAGGTAGACGGTGACGTCGTCAACGCGGGAATCCGGGACGGCGAATTCGATCTGTAGCAGATTCTTCATTGTTCGGCTCTCGGGGACGGGAATTCGCCTGTGTGAGCGCGCGGTTGTGGCGGCTTGGCGCATGGTTCCGTCCGGCTGTGGTTTCGTGCCGCGAAGGGGCGGCGTTTATCGGGCTATGCCTCGGACTTCGGCAGCCCCGCCGCGGCCAGCAGGCCGTCGAGCGTCTGCGCGAAGCGGGCGATGTCGTCCTTTTCGATGATGAGCGGGGGCAGCAGGCGCAGGATGTTGCCCTGCGTGAGGTTGCAGACGAAGCCCGCGTCGATCAGCGCGTTCCAGATGTCCTTTCCGGGCATGGTCAGCTCGATGCCGATGATGAGGCCGAGGCCGCGCACTTCGGCGACCTTGTCCGGATGGGCGGCCTTGAGGCCCTCGAAGAGGCCCATGGCATAGCGTCCGGTGTCGGCCGCGCGTTCGCAGATGGCGTCGCGCTTCATGATGTCGAGCACGCGCGAGGCCACGGCGCTGACCAGCGCGCCGCCACCGAAGGTGGTGCCGTGCGTGCCGGGGGTGAAGGCCGCAGCCATTTCCTCGCGGGCGAACATCGCGCCCATGGGCAGGCCGTTGGCCAGTGGCTTGGCGGTGGTGAACACGTCGGGCGTGATGCCGTAGTGCTGGTGCGCCCAGTATTTGCCCGTGCGGCCAAGGCCGGTCTGCACCTCGTCAACGATGAGCAGAATATCATGCTCGCGGCACAGGGCCACGAGGCCGTCCACGAATTCCTGCGACAGCGGACGCACGCCGCGTTCGCCCTGAATCAGTTCGACCATGACGGCGGCGGTCTTGTCCGTGATCGCCTCGCGCACGGCGTCGAGGTCCATGAAGGGCACGGTCTTGAAGCCTTCGGGCAGCGGATCGAAGCCGTCCTTGACCTTGGCCTGACCGGTGGCGGTCAGCGTGGCGAGCGTGCGGCCGTGGAAGGAGCCGTCGAGGGTGATGACCTCGTACGCGTCGCGCTTGCGCACGACATGCATGTACCGGCGGGCGATCTTGATGGCGGCCTCGTTGGCCTCCGCGCCGGAGTTGCAGAAGAAGACCTTGTCCGCGCCGCAGGTGGCGAGCAGCTTTTCGGCAAGCTCCACCTGTTCCTGCTGGTGGAAGAGATTGCTCGAATGGACGAGCTTGGTCCACTGGCGGGTGACGGTTTCGAGAAGTTCGGGATTTCCGTGGCCGAGGTTGCAGACGGCGATTCCGGCAAGCAGATCCACGTATTCCCTGCCGTCCACGTCGAACAGGCGCGTGCCGCTGGCGTGGTCGATGGCGAGGGGATAGCGGGCGTAGGTGTTGCAGATGGAGTCGTGGTCCCTTTTCGTGAGCGCTTCGAATGCATCGGACATGGCAATATCTCCCTGTGCCTGAGGCAGATTACATTTTCCCTGTGTGACCGAACCCTCCGCTTCCGCGGGAGGTTTCCGAGAGAGCCTCCACCTGCCGCAGACGGGCCTGGTGGATGGGCTGGAACACGAGCTGCGCAATGCGCTGTCCTCGTCGGACGGTTCGTGGCGCGTCGGATGTGTTGAGCAGGGAAACGATGATCTCGCCGCGGTAATCGGGGTCGATGACGCCGACGCCCTGACTCACGGTGAGGCCTTCCTTCGTGCCGAGGCCACTGCGCGAATAGACGAATCCCGCCATCGAGGGGGTGCGGATGTCTATGGCGAGGCCGGTTGCGAAGGCATGGCGTCCACCCGGGGGAATGGTGACGTCGTCCGCGTCCATGCAGGCGCGCAGGTCGATGCCTGCGGAACCTTGCGTGGAGTACCCGGGCTGGTTTTCCTCCAGCACGGGATGCAGGATTCTGATGTCGACGTCGATGGTCCCGGCGATGGGACCGAGGTTGTCGCTGTACATTTTGAAGCTCCGGGATGGGGCTGCCCTAGGGCAGGCGGTTTCGTAAACGTGGGGCAAAGAAGTAGTCCACAGCGGTGTGGAAGTCAAAGACCAAGGCATGATTCGACGAGAAGGGGCAAGAGAGGGCTTGCCATTTTCCGGGTGGGTTGGCAGTTTAGAACGTGCCGGAGAACTTTTTCGGAAGGGTGCGGCAGGCCCGCGCCCCCAAGGAGTGCGCCATGCAGCCTATCCAGGTTTTCAGCGTGGTCCCGCGGCTTCCGGAGAATCTGAAGCCGCTTTGGGATCTTGCCTACAATCTCCTCTTCTCCTGGAACGGAAACATTGTCGATCTCTTTTCCCGCATCGACGCCCGTCTGTGGCGCATGAGCGAGAACAATCCCGTGCGCTTCATCAACAGCCTCGGGCAGGAGACGCTGGAAGAGCTTTCCGGCGACGAATTGTTCCTCTCCCGCATGCATGAGACGGTCGATGAACTTCGGGCCTACCTTTCGCGCACGACGTCCGTCGTGGACTTTCCCGGCGCGACGCCCGGCCAGCCCGTGGTGGCCTATTTCAGCTTCGAATTCGGCCTAAGCCCCTGCCTGCCCATCTATTCCGGCGGACTCGGCATTCTGGCCGGTGATCACCTTAAATCCGCAAGCGACCTCAATGTCCCCCTCGTCGGAATTGGCCTGTGCTATCAGCAGGGCTACTTCCGGCAGCGCCTCACGCCGGACGGTTGGCAGCACGAGCGCTATCCCGTCTACGATTTCGAGCAGATGCCCATCACCCTTGTCAAGGACGCCGACGCGCGGCCCGTGACCTTCACCATAGACCTGCAGGATAGAAAGCTCATCGTCCAGATTTGGAAGGCGGCGGTGGGGCGGGTGAACCTCTACCTCATGGATACCAACATTCCGGAGAATCCGCCGGAGTTTCGCCAATTGACGACGCGCCTGTATGGCGGCGACTGGGAGATGCGCCTCCAGCAGGAAATCCTGCTCGGCATCGGCGGCATCAAGGCGTTGGCCGCCCTTGGGCTGGAGCCGCGCATCATCCACATGAACGAGGGCCATTCGGCCTTCGCGGGCCTTGAGCGCATTCGGCTGTTCATGAAGGACTGCGGCATGAGCTATGAGGCTGCGGTGGAGCTTGCGGCGTCGAGCTGCGTGTTCACCACGCATACCCCGGTCCCGGCGGGTAATGACCGCTTTCCTCCGGACCTCATGCAGCGTTACCTTGAACCCTACGCCCGCGAGTTGGGCCTTGCCTTCAAGGTCTTTCTCGCCCTCGGACGCGAGGATCCGCGCGACGACGCGGAGCCGTTCTGCATGACGGTGCTGGCGCTTCGGCTGTCGCGTTTCAACAACGGCGTGAGCGAATTGCACGGACATGTCTCGCGCAACATGTGGAAACGCGTGTGGCCGCAGTTCCCCACCGAGGACGTGCCCATCGGCTCCATCACCAACGGCGTGCATCATCCGTCATGGGTGGCGGATGATCTGGCCGTGCTCTACGACCGCTACCTCGGCGGGAACTGGCGTGAGGACCCGGACTGCGTGCGCGTGTGGCGCAATGCCGAGGCCATCCCGGACGCCGAACTCTGGCGGACGCACGAGCGTCTGCGCGAGCGGCTTGTGGATTTCGTGCGCCATCGTCTGCGGCAGGAGCTGTTGCAGAAGGGCGCGCGGCGAAGCGAGGTGGAGGCCGCCGAGGACGTGCTCGATCCGCAGGCGCTGACCATCGGCTTTGCGCGGCGTTTTGCCACCTACAAGCGCGCGAACCTCATCCTGCAGGATCGCGACCGGCTGATGAAGCTTATCGGCGACAGTCAGCGCGCCGTGCAGTTCATCTTCGCGGGCAAGGCCCATCCGCAGGACAACGAGGGCAAGAAGATCATCCAGCAGATCGTCCAGTTCTGTCGCGAGGGCAATTGCCGTCCGCGCATGGTGTTTCTGCAGGACTACGACATGGAGGTGGCCGAATACATGCTTCAGGGCTGCGACGTGTGGCTCAACAATCCGCGCGTTCCTCTCGAAGCCTGCGGCACCAGCGGCATGAAGGCCATGGCCAACGGCGTCATCAATTTGAGCACCCTCGACGGCTGGTGGGCCGAGGCCTACCGGGATGACAACAGCGTTGGCTGGTCCATCGGACGTGGCGAAATCTACGACGACCCGCGCCATCAGGACTTCGTGGAATCCCAGATTCTGTACACGCTGCTTGAAACCGAGGTCGTGCCTGACTTCTACGACCGGGGGCATGGCAACCTGCCGCGGCACTGGGTCCGGCGCATGAAGAACGCGCTGGTGGAACTGGGGCCGATGTTCAATTCGCACCGCATGGTGGAGGATTATGCGCGTATCGCCTACATCCCCGCCTACCAGAACTTCGTGGCGCTCACGCAACAGGGCTTCCAGGCCGCCAAGGATCTCGCTCAGTGGCGGATGGACATGATGACCAAGTGGCATGGGCTGGGCATCCGGCACGTCACCGCGCAGGAATTCGGCGAGATTCATGTGGGCGAGCCTGTCAGTGTGGCGGCGGAGGTCCGTCTCAACGGCATCGCTCCAGAGAATGTCCTTGTGGAAATCTACTCCGGCGCACTCGATCAGGATGGGCAGTTCTCCCAGCGCGAGGCCGTGGAGATGAAGCCGGGCGAATTCGTGGAGGATGGATGGTGCCGGTATTCCGGCGCGTTCAAGCCTGTTGCTCCAGGGCGCTTCGGCTTCACCGTGCGCGTGCTACCGCGCCACAGACACCTTCTGGACCCCCATTCGCTCGGACTCATCCGCTGGGCGGAATAGGTCTACAAGCGACGCGATGATACAAACGAAAAGCCCCCGGCATGCCGGGGGCTTTTCGTTTGTGGCTAATGCGGGGCCAAGCCCTAGCGGTCGTCCTTTTCCCGAGCTTCGGCGGCTTCGTGGAAGTCGAAAGAGACCTTGCCGCACAACTGGTAGAAGCTGGCCAGAGCTTCGGCAATCGCTTCGGCCTTTTCCTTCAGTTTCGGGGTGCCCATCACGGCTGGGTGCTGCATCAGTATCTGATCGTACATGGTGTTGATCACGTAGGCACGGTCGAGGGCCTCGTGCATGTGTTCAGCGGTGAGTTTCACGTTTTCTTCCACGGCGTTCTCCTTGTCGGTCGATGAATGGTGGGTGGCGCGAGGTTGAAAGGTGATGTGCGTGGCGGGTCAGTCTCCCCCTTACGCCGGCGGATTGAAGCCCCGGAACATGAAGTAGGCCGCGCCGGCGAGGCAGCAGCCTGCCCACAGGAAATCCCACGTCAGGCGTTCCTTCATGTAGAAGGTGCAGAAGCCCGCGAAGACGCACATGGTTATGACCTCTTGCATCACCTTGAGCTGGCCGAGGCTGTAGATGCCGCTGCCCATGCGGTTGGCGGGCACTTGCAGGCAGTATTCGAAGAAGGCCACACCCCAGCTCAGCACGATGACGACCAAAAGCGGCTTGCTTCTGAAGTCCTTCAGGTGGCCGTACCATGCGTAGGTCATGAACATGTTCGACAGGATGAGGAACAGAACGGGCAGAAGCTTATGCATGCGTTGTACCTCGACGGTGGAGGGCGGTTTGCGGCGGGCGCGGGCAGGCGTGTCATCGCTCGTTAAGGTGAAGAGCGGGTGAGTGCGTGGCGTCCGTGCGGGGGAATCCCCGGATGCGTGATGTGCATCCGTTCCGAGGGGAATGTCAATCGGAGTGTGGAGACGGGGCGGGAGCGTGTGCGGGATGATAGGGACGTTGCCGTTTTGCGCGGCGTCGCGCGGTAGTTTACGTGAGAGACGATGCGGCGGCTACAGGTCGCGCATGGCCTCTTCGAGGTGGTCGAGCCACAGCTTCGGAAAGTCGCCGTATTCGGCGGTGCCGCGCAGCACGCAGCGCGGCTCTATGCCCGCCGCTGCGAGGATGTTGACCCACGACTCGGGACCGGAGCCGCACATGTCCTTCTGTACGTGACGGCCGGGCACGGCCAGAAGCGGCACCAGCCACGCGCGACCGATGCGGCGTTCCACAAGCTCGCGCGTGATGTCGCCGATAACGAGGCGGCCCTCCATGGTGGCGACGAGCACGTTTTCGTCCCGGCTGCGCAATTCGTCGTAGAGCGCGTCGTACATGCAGTCTCCGGCGTGCCATGTGCCGTGGCCCATGAGTACCACGGCCTCGTCCGGCGTGCGCTCGGGCGGTAGTGCGGCCATCACCGCGTCGGCCGCGGCGGGGACGTCCTCCGGCCCGGCGATGAGCGGACGGCCGAGGACGATGCTTTCGAACCCTCTGTCGCCGCCACGGAAACGGTCGGCATCCTGCACGAGGTCGTGAAATTCGTCGCCGGGGATGACGTGCAGCGACTGCACGGCCACATGCGTGAATTTCTCGAACCACATCTTTTCCAGCGCCTTGGTTACGGAATCCGTCTTCTTGCCCTTGTCCGCGAGCTTGCCGCGTACGACGCCGGACGTGAAGGCCCAGCGGGCGGGGATTTTGGGGAAGCGTAGGCGCACGGCATCGTCGAACCTCCTGAGGGAGAGGTGCGCTGCTTCGCGGCTGGAGCCGAATGCGACGAGCAGAATGCCTTTTTTCATGCGTTTCGGGGATGGGATGTGAATGGAACGTGCCGTACGGCACAACTCACGTACATATCAGACAATCGTCCGATTGCGAAGCCCCGCGAGGGCGCATTTCCGGAATGGGGTGCCCCGTGTGGGCCCGTGGGCCGGGGTTATTCGCCGTGGGTGTGGGGCGTGGTGCCGTGCACGTGGGCGTGGATGTGCTGGTGCGCGTGCGTTTCGCCGTCGAAGGTGACGCGTCCGTTGCGCATGGCGTAGATGTCGTGCGTGGTGCGGGCGAGGAAGTCCCAGTCGTGGGAGATGATGATCAGCGCCTTGTCGAGTCCGTTCAGGATGGACACGAGGCGCTCGCGGGTGTCGACGTCCAGCGCGTTGGTGGGTTCGTCGAGGAACAGGGCCTCCGGGTCCATGGCCAGCACGGAGGCGAGGGACACGAGTTTCTTTTCGCCGCCGGAGAGCTTGTGCGTGACGCGGTGCTCGAAGCCGCTTAGCCCGAGGGACGCCAGTGTGCGCAGGGCGATGTCCTTGGCTTCGGATGCGGATTTCCCGGCGTTGAGCGGCCCGAATGCCACATCCTCGATGACGGTGGGGAAGATGAGCTGATCCTCGGCGTTCTGGAACAGGAGTCCCACAGCCTTGCGTAGGGCCACGAATCCGTCCTCGGATTCCACGGCTTTTCCCCGGAACAGGATGCGCCCGGAAGTGGGCTTCACGAGTCCCATGAGGATGTGGGCCATGGTGGTCTTGCCCGCGCCGTTGGGACCGATAATGCCGACGCGCGCGCCGCGTGGCAGGGCGAAGTCGAGTTCGTTGAGAATGTTGGCCCGGCCGGGGTAGCCGAAGCTGACGCCGCGAAGTTCGAAAATGGGGGTCGAATCGGTCATGGAAGTATGATTTCTCCGGCGGCCAGAGCGCATGTGACGGCAAGCATGGACGCGAGGAAGAGGATGTCTCGGGTTGAGTGGGCGAAGCCGTTGAGCGAGTGGAACGTGCCGTTGAAGCCTCGGCAGAGCATGGCCTGATACACGCGTTCCGAGCGGTCCCAACTGCGCACGAGGACCATGCCGATGAGAGAGGCGTAGGAGCGGTAGGTGTGCAGGTCGGTGCGGGGGCGGAATCCACGGACTTTCATTGCCGCGTTCAGGCGCTGGTATTCCTGCGCGATGAGGAAGATGTGGCGGTAGGTGAAGATGAGCAGCCACCCCAGCTTGTCCGGGACGTGCAGCTTGCGCAGCGCATGCCCGAGGTCGGGAACCGGCGTCGTCGCGATGAGTGCGGTGAAGGCGATGACGATGGCGTTGGACTTGAGCGTGATCAGCCCCGCGAGTTCGAGTCCCTCGCGCGAGGCGACGAGCTTCCACACGGAAAGCACGGCCTCGCCGGGCACGGAGAACGGGATGAACAGCCACAGGAAAGCGATGAACGCGTTGACGCCCAGCAGTCTGCGCAGCACGGGGCGGGCGTCCAGCCGGGCCGCCGCGAGGAGCGCGACGGAGACGGCCAGCGCCGCGTAGAGCGTGTGCGGATGCTGCGATACGGCAACTACGACGGAAAACGCCGTTGCCGCCGTGATCTTCACTCGCGGGTCCAGCGCGTGAACGGGCGAGGTGCCGTAGGCGAAGTGTTCATCGAGCATGGCGCGCCGTTTCGTGTCCTATGGGTTGCGGCGGCTGCGGACCAGCGCGGCGACGCCGAACAGGCCAAAGATGTAGCCGATGCCACCGAAGATTTCCACGGCACCGGGGCCTGCGGTCTCCTCTTCGGCGAGCTTGCGGGCGATGGGCGCGAGCTTGCGGTCCACCGCGTGCTCCACGATGCGCGTGAGTGTCGCCTCGTCGATGCCGGACAGGGTCTGCGCGCCCGCTGCGGGGGCCACGGGTGCGGGCTGCGGCGTAGCGTCGGCGGACTGGGCGGTGGCGGTGCCGACAGCGGTTTCGGCCTCGCCGAGGTATTCGTCGGCGGCGATGATCCACTGCCCCGCATGGCCGACGCCTGCGTACAGGTCGATCTTGAGGTCCATGCGTGCGGCCTTGGCTTCGGCGGGGATGGGGAAAGTGAACAGGCCGTTGTCGTCCGTGGTGCCGGTCAGAATTTCCTTGCCGGATGCGGCGTCGGACACCACGACCTTGCTGTCGCGGGCCTTCTTTCCGCCGCTGAAGGTGCTCTCGGTATGGATGGCTCCGTCTTCCTCCCAGGCGAAGATGGTCACCCGATGGGCATGGGCGGTCTGGGCGAGAAGAAGCGTCGCGAAGAGGGCGGCGAGGACTGTCCGGAGCGTGAAGGCATATGCGGTGCGGATCAAGACGACCTCCGTGAAATGGGGTGCACAGGGGGAATCCCCGTGTGTCTTGGCGTTCCTCGTAATATATTTTTGCGGAAAGTGCCACAGTCAATGCAATGGATTTCACGGCGTGTCTGTTGAGCGGTCAATCAATGAGCGAACGTATGATTGTATAGAGGAATGGAAGGCTGGGGGTGGATGGGCCTCGTCGAAGCGTCGGAAAAGATTTGTACGGCAAGTCGATGGGTTGCGAATCGTTTTGTGCGGGATTTCGGGTGGGCCTGGCGAGTGGATGGGGAAGGGGTACCATTTTTTTCGCATGGGATTGCGGGCCGAAGTCGCGTGTCACGCGCGGGGGAGGCATGGTGATGGGCGCGGTGGTGTGCACGTTCGGCGAGCGTTCGGGCTGGGGCTTTCGTTTGTCCAAATGAAAAGGCGGCGTGCGGAACAATCCGCACGCCGCCATATCGGTGAGGTTCGCGCAGAAGCGCGGGCGTCTTTAGTCCTCGGTCCCGGAGGTCAGGTCGGGATGGCGGGCGAGGATCTTCATGAATTGCTCGCTGCGGTGGTCCAGACGGATCTTGAGCAGCATGTACAGGCGGTTCATGAGGCGGTAGCCGAAGTCGTGGTCCTCGTCCATCAGCATGCGCAGGCCATCACCGGGGATGACGATGATCTCGGAGCTCTCGGTGGCGCGGGCTCGCATGGTGTGGTTCGAGTTGGGCAGCAGCGCGTACCAGCCGAACAGGTAGCCCGGCTTCAGCGCCGCCAGCGACACGGTGACGTCCTCGTTCAGGTCGCCTTCGAGCAGTGCCTTGCCGGAACGGACGATGTAGAAGTTCTCGGCATGGGAATTGGTTTCGTAGATGATCTGATCCTCGGCGTAGGTCTCGATGTGGGCGAGGGGCAGCATCTTCTTGAGTGCCTCGTCGCCGAGGCCTTGCAGCATGGGAACGCTTTTCAGATCGTTGAGCGTGATCATATTCGTAACCTCGATCGATGTTGTCGGGTTGCTAGCGGTTCATCGTGAAGACGATGATCCCGAACAGGTACAGCAGGGACACGGCTACCGAGAGTCCGATGGGGGACACTCCGGCCTTGAACTGCTTTGCCAGTCTGTCGCGCTGCGCGCCGTTCAGCACGGGGTTCAGCACCAGCTGGGTCAGCCTGAGCGGGGCATTCACGAAGAATGCGTTGACCAGTCCCGCCAGTCCCTTGACGAAGACCGCATCACATATGGCGTTCAGGCCATTCAGGGTCTTGTCCATGAACCAGCTGAACGCGCGGCCGCCGAAGCGCCAGAAGATGTCCGTATCCAGCGCGATGGTGTCCGTACGCTTGAGCAGCTTGAGGAACACGAAGAACGCCAGAGCCGAGAGCATCAGCAGCTGGAACTGCTTGACCACGCCGCCGAAGGTGTAGGGCACGTGGGCGGGCATGTCGAACGGCAGGATCGCATAGAGCGGATCGGGGTACACGCCAAGGAAGATGCACAGGAAGGCCATGAGGCCCATGGCGATGAGCATGGTCTTGTGCGGCGGTTCGCCGGGGCGTAGCCCCCTGTCCTGATTGAAGAACACGAAGTAGGGGAACTTGATGCCCGCGTGCAGGAACACGCCCGCCGAGGCGATTTCGAGAACCAGCCATGCCCAGGTCCAGTGCTCGTGCACGGCGGCCTCGATGATGAGAGGCTTGGACGTGTAGCCGCTGGTGAAGGGCACGGACGAGATGGCGAGTGCGCCTATTGTTCCGAATATCATTGTCCACGGCATGGTCTTGTACAGACCGCCGAGTTCGGTGCACTTGCTCTTGCCGGTCATGTACAGCACGCTACCAGCGCTCATCCACAACAGGGACTTGTAGATGATGTGGCAGAAGGCGTGCGCCGCCGCGCCGTTGAGGGACATGGCGGTGCCGATGCCCACGCCGCAGACCATGAAGCCCACCTGGTTGATGATGGAGTAGGCCAGAATGCGGCGCATGTCGTTTTCGAGCAGCGCGTACATGATGCCGTAGAGGGCCATCACGCAGCCGATGACGATGAGGACCTCATAGCCTGCATACCCACGGATGAGCGTGTAGACCGAAGTCTTCGTCGTGTAGGCGGACAGGATGATGCCGCCGGTGACGGTGGCCTCCGGGTACGAGTCGGACAGCCATGCGTGGAAGGGCGGAGCCGCCGCGTTCACGAGGATGCCGAACAGGATGAGGTAGGAGGCCAGGCCGCGGGTGGCGAAGTGCTCGAAGGTCACGGAGCCGGAGGACTGCACGTGCAGCACGATGCCCGCCAGCAGCACGAGGCCGCCGAAGAGATGCATCAGCACGTAGCGGTAGCCTGCGCCGTAGGCCTTCTTGGTCTTGCGGGCGAGGATGAGGAAGGTGGAGGTCACGGCCATCCACTCCCAGAAGAAGTAGAGAGTGACCAGATCGCCCGCGAAGACGACGCCGAGCGCGCCGCCCATGTATCCCAGCGCGGCCATGTGCTGCTGGTTGTCCTTCAGGTAGAAGGCATACAGGAAGGCCGCGAAGCCGTTGAGCGTGAAGATGTATCCGAAGATTTTGGACAGCTTGTCCACGCGCAGTAGCGTCAGGTCGTAGCCGAAGAAGTGCACGCCGAGATGCTCGCCGTAGGGCAACTGGGTGATGACCCAGAAAGCCAGAGCGGGCAGCATGCACACGTAGATGCTTTTCATCCTGTCCCGGAAGAACGGCACCAGTGCCGCGCCGAGGATGAGGATGGCGAACGGTGGAATGTTAGCGATCATAGAAGTCCTCCCGCACCTTCAGCACATAGCCCATAAGCTTTGCGAGAATGATGAGCACGGCACAGGAGCCGAAGCCCAGAAGCGCCGAGAACCCGAAGAAGTCGTCCCAGCCGAAGTGGCCGTGGACGTGGGCGAACGGCTCAAGGGCCAGCGTCAGGGCGCAGGTGCCGAACAAGAGCTTCCACAGGAGCTTCCTGTTCTTGTCGTGATCGAACCAGTCGAATTCTTTCTTTTGGCTCATGTCGTCCTTCTCCTTAGGGGGTCACGCCCACGGCCAGCGCGGCCAGATTCATGAACACGTCGGGGTAGAAGAAAAGCCCGACGGAGCAGGCCGCGGTGATGACCAGCGGCGCCACGCACTGGATGGGCGCTTCCTTGACACCATCATTGAACATGCATTCCTCCGGAGTGCAGAAGAACGCCTTGTACACGATGGGCAGGAAGTAGGCGGCGTTGAGGATGGAGCTGACCAGCAGCACCACCATGAAGGGCCACTGTCCGGCTTCGATGGTGCCAAGCAGCAGGTACCACTTGGAGAAGAAGCCGCCCGTGGGCGGAATGCCGATGACCGAGAGCGAACCGATGAGGAACGCGGTCATGGTCACGGGCATGCGCCTGCCGATGCCGACCATCTCGCTGATGTACTTTTTGCCGGTGGCCACGAAGATGGCACCGGCGCACATGAACAGCGTGATCTTGCCGAAGGCGTGCATGGCGATGTGCATGCTGCCGCCCATGACGGCTTTCGGAGCCAGCAGGCCGAGGCCCAGCACGATGTAGGAGAGCTGGCCGATAGTCGAGAAGGCCAGCCTGCGTTTGAGTCCGTCCTGCGATAGCGCGATGAGCGAGGCCGTGATGATGGTCACACTCGCCGCCGTGCAGATGAACCATGACAGATTCATCTGGGCCAGTAGGTCCACGCCGAACACGCCGGTGATGACGCGCAGGATGGAGAACGCGCCGACCTTGACGACCGCAACTGCGTGCAGCAGTGCGGAGACCGGGGTGGGCGCGACCATGGCTGCGGGCAGCCATGAGTGGACGGGCATGATGCCGACCTTGGCGAAGCCGAACAGGAACATCACCAGCAGCGTGGTGGCCATGGTCGGGGTCACGTGGCCGGTGAGGAAGCCGTTGGGACCGAAGTCCAGCGTGCCCGCCTGGAAGTAGGCGATGAGCATGGCCGGCAGCGCGAGGCCGATGGACGTGCCCATGATGTAGAGCAGGTACTTGCGGCCGGATGCGCGGGCTTCGCGGTCCTGATGATGGGTGACCAGCGGGTACGTGCTCAGGGAGAGAATCTCGTAGAACATGTACATGGTCAGCAGGTTTGCGGAGAACGCCACGCCGATGGTGGACGACAGCGCCAGAGCGAAGAACGCGAAGTAGCGCGTCTGGCTGTGTTCGTGCTCGGCGCGCATGTAGCCGATGGAGTAGATGGAGGTCAGGATCCACAGGGACGACGAGACGATCGCGAAGAGCAGGCCGAACGCGTCGACCTTGAATGCGAGCGGGACGCCGGGGATGACCTCGAACATGGTGTATGTGAACTGGATGCCGTCAAGGACCGCGGGGATCATGGAGGCGATGATGGCCAGCTTGATCGCGGCGGCGATGAAGGTCCATGCCTCACGCGCGTTGGGGGATTTACCGCACGACGCGATGATCGGCATGACCGCCAGCGAGACCAGGACGGCGATAAGCGGTCTGATGGATTCTACGGTTTCGATGTGCATGCGAGTCCCCTAGACGATGTTGGCCGGTATGGCGAAGTCGATGACGCGGGTCACGATGTCGCCGGAGAAGACGCCCAGCACGATGAGGCCGGCCGCCACGAGAAGCAGCGGCACCACCATGCTCCACGGTGCGTCGTTGATGGGTTCGGGCGCGGGACCATGCCCGTGCTCGTGACCGTGTCCCTCAGCGAAGGGTTCGAAGTAGGCGATCTCGAATATCCTGAAGAACAGGACGATGTTGATGAGGCTCGAGAGCACCAGCGCGGCGACGAACCCGAAATGACCGGCCTGAAGGCCGCCGAGGATGAGGTACCACTTGGAGAAGAAGCCGCAGGTCGGCGGGACGCCGATCATGGCCAGCGCACCGATGACGAGAGCCGCCATGGTGAAGGGCTGTCTGCGGAAGAGTCCCTTGAGGTCCTCGAAGCGGGTGCTCCGGTTGCGGTAGGCGATGCAGCCCACGCACAGGAACACGCACAGGGTCATCACGGCGTCGTTGACGATGTGCAGGATGGAACCCGTCATGCCAACGCGGTTGCCGAGCCATGCGCCGCCGACCATGTAGCCAACCTCGGAGATGAGGATGAAGGTCAGCATGCGCTTGAGATCGCGCGAGGCGAGGGCGAAGAACGCGCCGGCCAGCATGGCCGCCACGGCTGCCCACACCACACCCTCGCAGAATACGGGGGAGGAGAAGACGAAGTCCGGCGTATAGACCGTGAGCATCATGCGGATCATCGCGTAGACCATGACCTTGGTGGTCATGGGCGCGATGAGGCTCGACGCCGGGGAACCGGCATCACCGTATGCGCCCGGCAGCCAAGCATGCACCGGGAAGAAGGCCATCTTGACGAACACACCCGCCAGCACGAGGCCGAAGGAGGCCATGATGGCCGGGTTGCCGTAGAGCCCGGGGAGAATGGACGCGAGGTCCTGCATGTTGAGCGAGCCGGTCATGATGTACATGTAGCCCACGCCAAGCAGGTAGAAGGACGCGCCAACGGTGCCCATGAACAGGTAGCGCAGGGTGGAGAGCGCGGATCTCGCGCTGCCCATGGCCAGAAGCGCATAGCCCGACAGGGCGGCGATTTCGAGCAGAACGTAGAGGTTGAACGCGTCGCCCGTGACCACGATGCCGAGGTGACCGGCCACGGAGAGCAGGTACAGGGTGTAGAACACCGGGACCTTGCCTTCGTAGCAGCGCTCGACGTCGGGGCGCGTGGCGATGAGGTTGACGAAGCCCAGACCGGAGACGAGTACGAGGACTAGCGCGTTCAGGTAGTCGATGTAGTACTCGATGCCGAAGGGCGGGGCCCAGCCACCGAGGCGGTAGCTGAAGGGGCCGTCGGCGAGGACTTCGAGCAGAAGCCCTATGGCGGACAGGACGGACACGCCCAGCGCGGCGACGGCCACGGGGAAGTGGATCCGCCGGCCGAACCATCCGCCGATGGCGACGGCAAAGGCCGACAACAACGGTGCGATGAGTATAAGCGCAGGATATTGGTTCATTATTCGCTGAGGTGTTTTAAGATTTCATCTTCTTCCAGCGTCTTGTGCTCTTTGTAAATGTTGAGCAGAAGCGCCAGCGCCACACCGAGGGTCGCGACGGACACGACGATGGCCGTCAGCATGAGCACGTGGGGCAGCGGGTTGATGTAGTCCGCCGCGTGAACGGCGTGACTTTCCGCGCCGTGCGCATGCATCAGGATCGGAATCGTTCCGCCCTTCTTGGAGCCGATGGAGACGTAGAAGAGGATGATCGAGGTCTGGAAGATGTTCATGCCGACCACCTTCTTGACCAGGTTGTTCTTTCCGATCATCGCCCACACGCCGATCATCATCAGCACCGTATAGGCCCAGTAGTTGTATTTTGCCGCGAGTACGGTCTCGAACAGTTCGTACATGGCTACAGACCCTCGTCGTAACGGCCGACAGAGGCGACGTTGTTATAGATGATGACCATGGTCGACATGACGGTGGTGCCAACGCCGATTTCGACGATCATGATGCCGAGGGAGCGGGCGTAGATGGGATCGACGCCGAGCAGCCCGGCCAGCGCCGAGTAGTCGAGGAAGTTGCCGCCATAGAGCAGGGCCAGTGCGCCGTAGCCTGCGTAGATCACCACGCCGATGGCGGACATGATGCCGAGCACCCGGTGGGAGATACGTTCGGTGAGGGTGCGCAGGTTGTGCGACAGGGCCAAGAGCAGGAAGCCTGCCGCAAGGATGACGCCGCCCTGGAAGCCGCCGCCCGGGCTATGATGGCCGTGGGCGATGACGTAGAGACCATAGATCTGGATGAAGGGAATCATCAGCTTGCACACGCGCGAGACAATGAAGTCATAAGGCGTCCACGTGGGGTCGATGCGCTCGAAGGCTCCGCCCTGGCGCGGGCCCTTGGCCCCGTTCCTGAATTGCAGGACCACGCCGGTGGCCGTGTGGCGGTAGTAGCGGATGGCGGGTTCCTCGCGCTTGTACGCGCCAAGCAGGAAGAAGCAGGCCATGCCCGCACAGAAGACGACCGTGGTCTCGAACATGGTGTCGAATCCGCGGTAGTCGCCGAGCACGGCGGTGACGATGTTCGGCACGTCCGTCTCGGGCAGCGAGTTTTCAATGTAATGATTGGAGACGTGCAGGCTCGCCGGGGAGTTGGGGTCGCCCCACGTCGGGAAACTTTCCGTCACGTAGATCATGAGCAGGCCGGTCAGGACGACCGTTGCCAGTGCGATGTGCTTCATCATCAGTCCTTCGACCCCCTTGAGGTTCGGAACACGGCCGCTATGAAGAGGACCGTGCTCACGCCCGCGCCGACGGCCGCCTCGGTAAAGGCGACGTCCACCGCGCCCATGGATGTCCACAGAAGGCACATCATGAAGCTGAACGCTCCGAACACGATGCCCGCGCCGAGCAGATCGCGAATCTGCAGGGCGGCCACCGCGCATACCATGACCAGTACGAGGATTGCTTGATCAATCTGCCAGATCATGCGCTATCTCCTCTCCTGACCCTTCTGCCAGGGCTTGAGGCCAGCCCTGAAGCCGGCGTCCACGAGGGCGTGGGTGGCGGTGGGGCTGGCGATGAACACGAAGACCAGAATGAGCATGATCTTGAGGCTGGTCAGCAGATTCGCCACATCGAAGTGATGCAGGTTGTACAGGGCGAGACCCAGCAGCATAAATCCGGAGGCCAGCGTGTCCATCTTGCCCGCGGGATGCAGGCGCGAATAGAAGTCCGGGAATCTCAGGATTCCGAGGGCCGCCCCCGCGAAGACCACGACGCCCAGAAGCAGCAGCGTCATGACGATGATGTCGAGTATCATGTCTTGCTCTCCTTTGTTGGGGCTAGCTGCCCTGGGACTCGTCGTGCAGTCCCTTTCGTTTCTGGAAGTAGCGGCTGGCGGCAATGACGGCGATGAAGTTCAGCATGCCGTACGCCAGTGCAATGTCCACGAACATGTCCACGCGTTGGAAACTGAAGCCCAGAAGGACCAGCAGAACCACCGTCTTGGACCCGATGGCGTTGACGCCCAAAAGCCTGTCGAGAACCGTGGGACCGACCACCGTGCGGTACAGGGTGATGATCATGACGGCCACGAGGCACAGGGCGGAGAACAGGAAGAATGAATCCATGGGTTACTCTCCGAAGGTCTTGGCTACCTTCTCCTCCATCTCGCCGGGCAGACCCGCCGCCGACTTGTCGTCGATGGCGTGCACGGTGTAGCGGCCGTCAACGTCCACATAGACGGTGATGGTGCCGGGCGTGAGCGTGATGGAATTGGCGAAGGTAAGGCGTGACATGGTCTTGCGCAGGCGTGTGTCGAACTTGATGATCTTGGGATCGATCAGGTCCATCATGCGCGGATGGAAGACCAGGTACAGAAGCCACAGATTGGCCTTGAAGATCTCGACCAGAAGCCAAGGGATGTAGAGACAGAAGCGAATCCACGTACCATCGGGCCCGCTGGATTCCCGTGGCGGGAAGAGCAGGTCACTGGAGAACCAGGCAACGATGGAACAGGATATGACCCCTAGACTCAGGTGGAAGGGATCGAACTGCCCCGAAAGAACAACCCATGTGATCGCCATGATGACGAACGTGACAACCATGGGTCCGATGCGCCGCTTCTGCGGCTCGGCGGACGCACCTGTCCCAGCGGCGGGTCCGTACCGCCGCTCAAGACGGTCATTGGAAATGGCCATGAGCGAATCCTTGTTTGTAACAGTAACGAATTATATGGGTAAGTTTCCTCTCCTTCTCTTTTTGGGGGCACCTCCTCCCAAAAAGTCCCCGTCTGCTTACCCTATTTGAAACAATATTTGAATACCATTCGGGCGGAAAAAACCTGAATCGGTGCGTGTTTCTCCATTTTTCCCGAGTGAGCGCTCGGCTGCACCGGGCAGGGATGCGGTTTCTCGCCGCTGCACCTGTGCGTTGCGCTGCGCAATTCCGCCCCGGATCGTGCCGAAATGCCCCCTGTGCATGTGAGTTTGCCGTGATTGCATCCGCCATAATAGTCGTGTTGCTGACATGTCGCGATGGCCACTAGAGAGACGAGAGGCCGGAATGTCGATTGCGCTGCACGTGGTTGTGGGGGAGCGAGTGGGGGGTGACCAGTGGAATCCGCACGATGATAGCACAGCGGGCGGGCGATGCCACGAAAATCGCCGCGTCGGGAAAAAGACGGGCCGCAGGATGCTCCTGCGGCCCGTTCTGTTGTGGCGTGTGTTGGCTGATCAGTCTTCGATGGGCGCGAAATAGTCCACGGACGTCGGGTTGATCTCAAGGGCCGGGTAGAGTCCCTCAAGGTCACCGGACGGGTAGGGCTGCATGATGTTGAAGGCCATTTCCTGATTCTTCTGGGCGTGACCAGCGTTGTTTCCGGTCGGGGTGTAGAACGCGCCGTTTTCCTCAAGGATGTGCCGGATGCGGTCGCGGAAGACGTTGGCAAAAATCTTGCCGTTGCCGCTGAAACGCATGGCACCCATTTCGAGGCCGTCGGTGATGTCTTCCAGTTCCTTTAGGGATATGGAGTTCTGTTCGAGGTCCGCGGCGGTGCGGATGTAGCCCCAGACCAGCGTTTCGGCGGGAATTTCGAGTGGCTCGTCCGCGTCGATGATGGTGTGCGGCATGATGATGGAGTTTTCGCCCACTTGGAGCGGATTCTCCGGCGTGCCGTGCAGGAATGCGTTGAAGCCCACGAAGATGTGTCTGCCGAGGTGGGCGTGGATGATCTTGCCGCCGTGCGCGGTGACGTCCTCGGCTTCGAGGCTGGAGTGGACGATGTAGCAGTTTTCCTGCGCGTTGGAGCCTTCGCCCAGCCATGCCTCCTCAAGGTAGGCGCGCTGCGCCACGAGCACGTTGCGGTCCACGCGGGTCTGCCCTTTGACCACGGCGTAGGGCGAGAGGGACGCCCCGGGGGGCACGGGTACCGGGTGCTCCTGCACGAAGCTGTAGATGGGCAGGAAGTCGGCCTTGCGGTCCTCCACGTAGTCCATGAGGATTCCCTTGGGCGGCTTTCCGGTCTCGTAGGCCACGTACTGGTGGAGGACGTCCTCGTCGAACTGGTAGTTGAATTCAAATTCGCCTTCGGACTTGATCCACACGCGACCGGGCTTCACGTAGGTGTTCGAGATGTCGCCGACCTGCGTGTAGGAGTAGGAGCCAAACACGCAGTTGTGCGCGCTGGTGAGGTCGACCGTGGCGAAGGGGCCGAGGAAGCAGCCTTCCATGGGCGAACCGTGGATGTTGGACCAGTGCAGGGCCACGGTGTTGCGGATGGCGAACTTCTCAAGGTTTTCCAGATCGTGCGAATGGTTGTGCACGAGGGTTTTTACGAGATAGCTGTCGCGGATGGAGATGAATTCGTCGCTGAGCAGGCGCACCTTCAGGCCGCCGACAGTCACCACGTCGCCGCGGCGCTTGAGCTCGTCGCCGCGGATGTCGCTTTTGTAGATGATAGAGCGACTTGTATCGCATTTCCCGAGGAAATATGTGCCGGACAAGCAGGATTCCACGAACTTGAAATAGAGCGGATGGTGTTGTGTCAGTCCGTAGAATGCGTAGAAGCCGGACAGTCGCTTGCGGTCTACAAGATTGCGGATGTGCGGACCCACGTCGGTGAATTCGCGCAGGTTGACGTTGACGCGGGTGACGATGCTTTCCAGCAGTTTCTGGAGCTGGTTCATGCGTTTGCTTCCCTCCATCGATAACCGGTTCAGGCTGTACGGCCCCGAAGGCGGGCAATGAACCTTCGGGGCCGTATTGTATTCTAGCTGTTCATGAGCGCCTCGCCTAGCCGCCTACCGGCAGGGTGATGGGCATACCCATGATGGGCCACAGGATAAGTACCGCAAATGCGGTGACAGCCAGCAGCAGAATGCTGGCAGGCACACCGTACTTGAAGAATTCGCCGCTGGTGAACTGCCCGGAGTTGTAGGCGATGGCGTTTGGCGCAGCGCCGACGAGCAGCAGGAAGGGCATGCCTGCCACGATCAGGGAGGCGAACAGGATCACTTCGCCGGTGACACCCAGATAGGGGGCGATGACCAGCGCAACGGGCAGCGATATGGCAATCGCCGCGACGTTCATGATGAAGTTCGTCATGACCATGACGAAGAAGGCGATGCCCATCACGAAGACGAACCAGTGGGCGGTTTCGAAGAGTACGAGCCAGTTCACGGCGAGCCACTTGGCCGCGCCGGTTTCCCACAGGCAGAAACCGATGCTCATGGCACCCGCGAAGAGCAGGATGATGTTCCACGGCACCTCTTCGAGGTCCTTCAGGTCAAGAATCTTGAAGACGTAGAAGAGGACGGTGGAACACAGGATGATGGCCGTCTTGTCCACGGGCTTGAGCACTGGGATGAACGACCTGAGGCTCATGATCAGGATGGCTGCGCCAACGATGGTCGCGGCCATGATTTCCTTGCGGGTAATGGGACCGAGCTGTGCGTTGAGCTTTGCCGCCTTTTCGCGCAGGCCGGGGATGGTCTTGCGCTCGGGGGGCAGCACCAGCATGAAAAATCCCCACAGCAGGAAGGTCATAAGCCAGCCGATGGGAGCCATGTAGTAGGTCAGGGTGAAGAAGCTGATCTCCTGCCCCATGATATCCTTGAAGAAGCCGAGTGCCACGGCGCCGCGAGCCGCGCCGAGCAGGGTGATGATGGAACCTGCGCCTGCCACGTAGGCCATGCCGATGAACAGGGCCTTGCCGAACTTGGTGGGTTCGGTTTCATCTGTGTACAGGCTGTATATGGCCACCAGCAGCGGATACAGGGTCGCCGCGACCGCCGTGTGGGCCATGATGTGGGTGAGTGCCGCGCAGACGACGAACGTGCCGAGCAGAATCATCGACGTGCGTTCGCCGACGATGGCGAGCATCTTGTAGGCAAGTCGCTTGGTGAGGCCGGTCTTGGTGAAGACCGCGCCGATGACCAGCGAGGCGAAGATGAACATCACGGACGGGTCCATGAAGTCCTTGAACGCGACCTTGGCCGGACGGATCAGGAACAGGGCCTGAAGGATGCCGATCATGAGAGAGGTCACGCCGATGGGGACTACTTCGAAGACCCACCAGGTGCCTGCCAGCAGAAATACGGCAAGGGCACCCTTTCCTTCACGAGTAAGCACGAAGTGCTTGCCAGCCGGGTCGATGGCGTCGGCCCACATGGGGGACCAGTACACCACGACGAAGAGAAGGACACCGGTAAGCATGGCGATGAGCCGCGTCTTATCGAACATCACTTCCTCAACGGCGGCCTTTGCTTTTTCAACCATCAAGATCCTCCGTCAGACAACAAGCGTTAGAGGGGTGGTGGGCAAGCAAACAGTCGTCGTTTGCCCGTCCAACTGTGTCACACCTCAAGACCCCCACATTGTCGGGAAGATATTGGGCACCCTTCCGTCGATGCGATGGCTTGTGCATGCCGCGTGACCAAGGCGGGGAAACCGTTTCGGCGGGCTACGCAGGGTTCGGGCGGTGTGGGCCGATGGCCCTCGAACCATGCAGGTTAGACCACGTGTGCAAGTTGGCGGTATGCACGGTGGTCGCAAGCCTTTGATCGGAGCATTGTCTCGCGAAGCTGGGCAAGCTGCGTGGTACTCCGTTCGCCTTGGCGGTGGACGATCCGAACACGTCTGTCCGTTTCGCCTTTTCCGCTTGGCCTTCAGCACGTTCGTCATGTCCGGGAGGGGCACCTTCCAGGCGAAACGAAAGCACAGGTCTTGAGAAAAAAAGAACAATTGGCGGTGAAAGTCTTTTGTCAGCTAATCCCGAAAAAATCAATCCAATTGTGCCGCTTTTTTTCCGTAATGCAGTGATTGCCTTGCTTTTGACGGCATCCTGACAGTTGTGAAAAGTTGCGCAAGGTGTGACGTGGTGCCGCTTGTAGGACGATCGGCAGAAACATCCGTGCTTGGCCGTTTTTTCCGGAAAGAAGTGTGTTCTCTGTAGGGAACGTTCTGCTGCGGGAGCGTGTCGGCCTGTCGAGCGGTGTGGTGATGGATGCCCGCTTGGCATTGGCGTGCTTCATGTCTCATGGTTGGCGACAGAGCTGGTTGCGTTTCCGGCGATTTTCATTTTCGAGGAAAAAGTGTACGAATCGCACCGAACATGAGGATGGCCGCTGGCCGCGCACCCCAACAGCGAGGAGCAGGATGAGGAAATTCGCACAGTGCCGTACCCCGGAACGCAGGGACAGGATGCGCTCGGTTCTTGAGCGCAGGCAGAACGATCTATCGCTCATACTCGCCAATATATGGGATCCTCACAATGTTTCCGCCATCCTGCGCAGTTGCGACGCCTTCGGGGTTCCGCGCGTGCACCTCTACTATACGGACACGGCCTTTCCGAACATTGGGCGCAAGGCGTCCGGCTCCGCCAAGAAATGGGTGGAGTGCCAGCGGCATACCAATGCCGAGGCGCTCATTGGCGGCCTGCGCGCCGAGGGCTATCAGATATTGTCCACCGGCTTTTCCGAGACGGCGCGTCCGCTCATGGACTGCGACCTCACGCTGCCCACGGTCATCATGCTCGGCAACGAGCACCGCGGGGTGGATGCCGAACTGGACAGGTTGGCCGCGGATCAGGTCTACATTCCCATGCAGGGCATGGTGCAGAGCCTGAATGTTTCCGTGGCTGCGGCGGTTACCCTGTACGAGGCCTATCGTCAGCGCATGGCCAAGGGCATGTATGACCAGCCTACGTACGATTCCGAAACATTGGACAAGATGGTTGACGAGTGGTGCACGAGATGAATTCCGCCATGGAGCGCGCCTGTCGGGTGATTCTCGACGGGGGCGTGCTGGTCTATCCCACCGAGACGCTCTATGCGATCGGTTGCGACGGTCTGGATGCCGCCGCTGCGGCGCGGGTCTATGCCCTCAAGGGGCGTGATCCGTCCAAGCCGCTTCCCCTGCTGGTGGCCGATGCCGCCCAGCTTTCCCTGGTGACGGACTGGTCCCCGCAGGAGATTTCCGTCCTCGCCGAACATTTCTGGCCCGGTCCGCTGTCCGTGCTGGTTCCCGCGCGTGCGGGCCTTCCCGCCCAGATTCAGGACCGCCGTGGCCTGACCTCCGTGCGTGTCACGCCGCACCCCGTTGCGGCCGAACTGTCGCGTCGGACCGGACGGCCTATCGTGGCGACGAGCGCCAACATCAGCGGTCAGCCCGCCGTGTGCGTGCCCGGTCAGCTCGATGCCGGACTTTGCGCGGGTGCGGACTTCGTGCTCGATGAGCGCCCGTGGCCTGCGGGTGGCCTGCCGTCCACCGTGGTTGGCGTCGAGGGCGAGGGGCGGCTCGCGGTCTATCGCGAGGGGGCTGTCTCCGTGGAGCGGCTGGAGGCCGTGGGCTTCACCGTCCGGCGCGTGATCTGATCCTTTTGCCCGAGTGGCAGTCCTTTCATGAAGCAGGCCCCCGTGCGTATGTGCGGGGGCCTTGTCGTATCGTTTCGCGGAAGCGGGCTTCCCCGCCCGACGCGAATCGGCGCCGAAATTACCCCGTTGCGAAAGGCGTTTGGGGCGACGGTTCAAAAAGTTTGACCGGAAATGGGGTAAACGCTGGGGATTCTCGGAGCGGTTCAAGTTTTTTGACCAGTTTGGGCGGAGAAGCCAGCGAGTCCTGAAAATGTTGAGTTGTGTAACACGTTGTATTTCAACGTATAAATTGAAAAATGAAGGCCGTGGTCTGGTTTGGCCCGCATGTTGCTAATACCAAAACATCCTTCTTTGTTTTGCAGAAGCCGGCTTCTTCGGGTTGCGCCCCCCGGGAAGCCGGTTTTTGTTTTTTGTGGCGTTTGGCGCATCGGGCTTTCGCCCTGTGTGGCGGGTGGTTCAAAAGCTTTGACCGGAAACGGGGCAAATGGCGGGGATTCGGGGGAACGGTTCAAGTTTTTTGACCAGTTTTGGCGGAGAAACCAGCGAGTTCTGAAAATGTTGAGTTGTGCAACACGTTGTATTTCAAGGTATAAATTGAAAAATGAAGGCCGTGGTCTGGTTTGGCCCGCATGTTGCTAATACCCAATCATCCTTCTTTGTTTTGCAAAAGCCAGCTTCTTCGGGTTGCGCCCCCGGGAAGCTGGCTTTTGTCGTTATGGCGTTCGGAACTTTGGGGTTTCGTTCAACACGTCGAGGAATTCCCGCCAGACGTTCTCGACGTCCAGCGCCTGCATGCAGGGAGCCTCGTGGCGGCAGGGGATGTGGCGGGTCGTGAGGGTGCAGGGGCGGCAGGGAATCGTGGCTGCAAGCGAGCGCACCGGATGGGCGGGAGCCCATGTGTGGCGCGGTACGGGGCCGAACAGGGCCACTCCCGGCAGGCCGAGCATTCCGGCAAGGTGCATGGGGCCGCAGTCGTTGCCGATGACCACGCGGGCGGTGCGCATCAGGGCGTGCAGTTCACCCGGCGTGGATGGCGTGACGCTTCGGAATCCGGCGGCGTCGAGCCCTTGCTCGCGCTCGGCAGGTCCGAGGACGAAAATCGGCTCCAACCCGAAGTGTTTTATCCTTTTGCCCAGTTCAAAAAATTTGACGAGGCTCCATCGCTTGGCTGGATGCCCAGCCCCCGGAAAGACGAGGGCGTGCAGTTTTTCTGCCGGAGAGCATTCGTTGGTCGCAAACAGCTCGCGGAAGGCCTCGGCCCAGTCGTGCCGAGGGGCGATGCCGAGATCGGCGATGGCGCGCAGATATGCTTCGCGTACGTGGATGTGTCCGACGGGGTCGATGCCGGGGATAAATTCCGTGTGGTGATCGACGGGCATGGCGGTTTGCGGCGTCTCCAGTCCGAACCGGAGGATGCGCGTTGGCGTGGGGAGCGTGTTGTGTCCGGCGTGCAGGCGCATCACCGCGTCGGCGAGCGCCATGCCGGGCTTGGCAATGCCAAGTGGCGCAAGCCATTCCGCATGCTCCGATTTCCCGGCGTGGATGATGCTTTGTGGCGCATAATGTAGGGCGATCGAGCGTATGGCGGGCCATGCGCATAGAAAATCGCCCATGCCTCCGCATCCGAGCAGAATGACCTTGAGTTGCCGTTGCATATGGCTTACATCTTTGTATACTTGCTTGGTTCCCATTGCTGCTGGAGACCTTTTGTGGCGGCTGCGCGGTGTGCGCGCAACGTAACAGAGAAGACAGGAAAATTTCGAAGAACGCAAGATATGCTCAAAATCGCGTCTTGTCCTCATTGTGGCGGGGTCATTGAGGAATACTGCAATCCGGTCCCCACGGTTGACGTTGTCATTCATGAGCCCGGTCTTGGGATCGTCCTGGTGGAGCGGAAGAATCCGCCGTCTGGATGGGCCTTGCCGGGCGGTTTCGTGGACTGCGGCGAAACGGTCGAACAGGCGGCCGTTCGCGAGGCGTACGAGGAAACCGGGCTGCATGTCGAACTGACGGGGTTGCTTGGTGTCTATTCCGATCCTGCGCGCGACCCCCGCATGCATACCTTGAGCGTGGTCTTCACCGGACGCACGGCGGATCCCGATGCGCTCTGCGCGGGCGATGACGCCGGTGCGGCCAGCTTTTTCCCGCTCGAATCCCTTCCTACGCCTTTGGCCTTCGACCATGCGCGGATAATCGAGGATTTCCGGGCACGGCTCGTCGGCCGGCGTTGACGCACTGCTTCGGAGACTTCCCGGCGGAGGCCGGGTACGGGTGATTGATGTCTGATCGGCCGCTGGTGCTGCATGTGACGTCCGAGATCTACCCATTTTCCAAGACAGGTGGTCTGGCGGACGTTCTGGGTGCGCTTCCTCCCACGCTGGCGCGCAAGGGGGTGGATGTGGCCGTGGTGACGCCTTTTTATGGGCGGCTTGCCACGGGGGGCTATCCCATCCATCTTCTGCATTCCGATGTTCCGGTAGGCTTTCCGTGGCCGCCCATCACCGCCGAGGTCTACAGCGCGGAGTATCAGGGCGTTCCGGTCTACTTCATCGGGCGCGGCGAGTATTTCGATCGCCGTTTCTATTACAACACGCACAAAGGCGACTATTTCGACAACTGCGAGCGCTTCGTGTTCTTTTGTCGGGCCGCCCTCGAATGGTGCAAGTATCTCGACAGGCCCCCGGCCATCGTCCATGCACACGATTGGCAGGCCGCCATGACCGTGGCCTATCTCCATTTCTGGCGACAGATGGACCCCTTCTGGAAGGACGTGAAGACCGTCCTCACCATCCATAATCTGGCCTTTCAGGGGCGCTATTCTTCGCGCCTGTTCTGGGAGTCCGGCCTACCTACGGATGCGTGGAACATGGACGGCGCGGAATTCTGGGGTGATTTCAACATGCTCAAGGCGGGCATCGCCTATGCCGACAGTGTGACCACCGTCAGCCCGTCGTATGCCCTTGAGATACAGACGCCGGAATTCGGTTGCGGGCTGGACGGCATCCTCCGCCACCGTTCGGAGCGGCTGACGGGCATCATCAACGGTGCGGACTACGACGTGTGGGACCCGTCGTCCGACAAGTTTTTGCCCCATGTCTATGATTCGGCGAACATGAAGGGAAAGCGCATCTGCAAGGAGCATCTGCTGCGCGAGTACTGCATGGACCCGGTGGTGGCGCAGCGGCCCCTTCTGGGCTTCATTGGACGTCTGCGGCGGCAGAAGGGCATCGACCTGCTCATCGAGATTCTGCCCGCGCTCATGAAGATCGGCGTTGGCGTGGTGGTGCTTGGCGAGGGAAACCTCGAGTTCGAGGCGCAACTCATGGAGCTCATGGAGCGCTATCCCGGCCGTCTTGCCGCACGCATCGGGTACACCGAGGAGTTGGCGCATTACATTCAGGCTGGGACCGACATTTTTCTCATGCCCTCGCGCTACGAGCCGTGTGGGCTGACGCAGATGTATTCCCTGCGTTTCGGCACCGTGCCGGTGGCCAGCTCCGTCGGCGGGCTTCGCGACACCATCGTTCCGCATCCGCGTTTCGGGTCCACGGGCTTCACCTTCACGGCGGGCGATCCCAGTTCGTTTCTGCGGTCCATTATGGAGGCGCTGGCCATCTGGGAGAAGCCGGGTGTGTGGAATCGCATCCGTTCACGGGCCATGCAGGCCAGCTTTTCGTGGGAGGATTCCGCGCGGGGGTATATGGATGTGTACCGCGAGTTGGGCGTGAGCATGCCTGACGCTTGAACCTCACCCCAAAAATGATGTAATGTACGGGGTGATGCCCAAGGAGGAATGATATGTCCCTGAAAAAGATGTATTTGAGAAGCAAACCCGTATGCAAGGTCACGTTTCGCGTTCCGAAGGAATCCGCCGATGGGGCGAAACACGTTTCCCTCGTCGGCGAGTTCAACAATTGGAGCGAGAAGTCTACGCCGATGAAGCGACTGAAGAACGGCGACTATACGCTGACGCTCGAACTCGAAACTGGGCGTTCGTTCCAGTATCGCTATCTCATCGACAAGACCCGTTGGGAGAACGACGGGGAAGCCGATGCCTACGTGCGCAGCACGTTCGGCAATTGCGACAACTCCGTGGTGACGACCTGACGCGGCGGGTCGGCTCTGTGGCGACAGGTTGCGGGCGTGGCGCGCTGCGCTTTCGCCCGTCGTGAAGGACGCGGATTTTCCTCGGACCAGGCACTCTTTCATACCCCGCAGTCGGCGCGGTCTTCGGCGCTGGACTGCGGGGTTTGCCTTGCGTATGCTCCCCCGTCATGACTGAACAAACGCTTCTGCTCACACTTGGCGATCCTAATGGACTGGGACCGGAGTTGGTCTGTCGCCTGCTCGGTTCCGGCGAGTTGCCGTCCTCGCGGCTCGTGCTCATCGGGCCAGAGACGGCGCTTGCGCATCATGCGCGGCGGCTTGGCATCGCGCCGTTCTGGACGCGGGTGTCCGATCCCGGCGAATGCCCGGACAAGCCCGTGGTGCTCGTGGTTCCCGAAGGTCTTGAGGACTTCGTCATGCAACCGGGCCAGCCCCATCCCGAGGGCGGAAGGGCCGCCGGGTTGACGCTCGAAGCCGCCTGCGGATTCCTTCTGGCGGGCAAGGCGCATGGCGTGGTCACCTGTCCGCTGAACAAGGCCATGCTTCAGGACGCGGGTTTCGATTTTCCCGGCCATACGGAATTTTTCGCCGAACGCCTTGGCGTTGGGCGCGACAATGTGTGTATGCATCTGGGCGGACCGCGTCTGCGTGTCAGCCTCGTCACCACACATCCCCGGCTGGCGGATGTTCCCGCGCTCATCACGCGCGAGCGCGTCCTGCGGTGCCTGCGGCTGACGCGCGAGCTTGTGCGCGCCCTTGGCGTGGACGATGCGCCCATCGCCGTATGTGGGCTCAATCCCCACGCTGGCGAATCCGGCAAGATCGGCCGCGAGGAGATCGAGATCATCGGTCCCGCCGTGGACGAGGCCCGTGCCGAGGGGATTGACGTCGCGGGGCCGCTGCCCGGCGACACGGTGTTCCACTTCGCCGCGCAGGGGCGCTACAGCGCCGTTCTGGCCATGTACCACGATCAGGGCCTCGCGCCCCTGAAGCTCCTGCATTTCTATGAGGCGGTGAACGTGACCCTCGGTCTGCCCGTGGTGCGCACCTCCGTCGATCATGGCACCGGATACGACATCACCGGGCACGACGTGGCCGACCTCGGCAGTCTGCGCGCCGCCATTGACTGGGCCGAACGCCTCGTACGGGGGCGTTTTGGCGCGGAGAAATCGCGCTCCTGATCGTTTTTCCATTGTGACGCACGGCTTTTCAACGCCGGGGTGGTGATGACCGCCCCGGCGTTTTTTTATGCCTTTTGGCACGTTCGTCTCTGCGTCGTGTCGCCTGTCCGCCTTGATCACTGAATTTTTTTTATTGCGCATCAGCGTATCAAATTGCCCGAAAATTGACGGCTGGTGGGGACCATTGCTGTTTTTTGCCGCATTGGACGTGGATGATTCATGTAGCGGATTGAAATGATTGGCGAGCATGCAATGGGTACGCTTTATGCTCATTGTCGCTGATATGAAAACGTACAGTAAATCGGTGAGTTGGTGGTGTGTGATGTAGTGCGTTGATATAAGGGGAAATTGATGCGCCACGTTGAAATGACACACACAATTTGCTACATGCAATACAGTGGTGTCAGATGCGACATTTGCGCTTCAATCTGTACTCTTCAACCTCGTTCGGTAGGTAATTCGCATGTTTAGAGCATTCGTTCAGGCACGCATGAGTTCAAGCAGGTTTCCGGGCAAGGTTCTGGCTCCGTTTCGAGGCTTTCCCCTTCTTCATCATGTGATCGAACGCGTGGCGCGGGTCATCCCCCGTTCGCGCATCACCGTGGCCACTAGCACCGAATTCACCGACGACCCGTTGGCCGGGTATGCGGCCACGCTTGGCGTGCGCGTGCATCGCGGTCCGCTCGACAACGTCTTCGAGCGGTTCCGGGGCTGCCTTGCCGAGTATCCGTGCGACTGGTTCTACCGCGTGTGCGCGGACAGCCCTCTCATCCGTCCAGACCTTCTTGGCTCGCTGGCTCACCATGCGGACCCGGCGCAGGCCGACATCGTGACCAATGTCTTCCCCCGCACATTCCCGCGCGGCCTCTCGGCGGAGCTGGTGCGTTCTGCGGCGTTCATGGCTGTTGATGGCAGGGTGCTCACGCCTGCCGAGCGCGAGCATGTAACGCTGCATTTCTACAATCATCCCGACCACTATAGGATCGTTAACGTTCCCAACCCGGAGCGCATTCCCGACGGGGGCGATAGCTACACCGTGGATACGCTCGCCGACATTCATCGGCTTGAGGACGCGGTGGCCGCAGCTGGGGAGAACAGGTGTGGCTGATGGACGACCTGTCGCGGCGGTGGCCGGGCTTGGGGTGGGAGCGCGCCATGCGGACACGTTGCGCTCCTGCGGCTGCGAGTTGCGGCTGTTGTGCGACCCGGACGTCGACAGGGCGCGGTCCCTGGCCAAGGAACTCGGTGCAGGGGGCCATGCGCGGGATTTCGACGCCATCCTCGCCGATCCCGAGGTGGAGCTGGTGGTGGTGGCCAGCCCGGACGATGCGCACTTCGCGCAGGCGCTGGCCGCGCTGGAGGCCGGACGGCACGTGTTCGTCGAGAAACCCATGTGTCGCACCATCGCCGAGCTGCATGCCCTGCGCGTCGCGTGGGCGGCGCACGGCGGGCGGGTGAAATTGGCGTCGAACCTCGTGCTACGGGCCGCGCCGCTGTATCGCCGCGTGCGCGACGACGTGCAGGCCGGGGCCTACGGGACTCCTTACGCGGTGGACGCCGAGTATCTCTATGGCCGTCTGGAGAAGATCACGGGCGGGTGGCGCGGCGGAATTCGGGACTATTCGGTCATGCTTGGCGGCGGGGTGCACATGGCGGACCTCATGCTGTGGGTGCTTGGCGAGCGTCCGCACACGGTTCGTGCCACGGGCAACAGGATTTGCACGGCCTCGCGCGCGATGGGCTTCGACGACTTCAGCGCGGCGGAACTGCGCTTCCCGTCCGGAGTTGTGGGGCGGCTGACGGCGAACTTCGGATGCGTGCAGCCGCATCAGCACGTGTTTCGCGTCTACGGGACGGGCGGCACCTTCCATTTCGACGACGCGGGGGCGCGGATGTACGCAAGCCGCAGTCCGGATCGACCGCCGGTGCGACTGCACGAGTCCTCCCGCCCCGAGGACGCATCGGCCCTTGTGCCGTGGTTCGTGGATGCCGTGCGCACGGACGCCGACATCGGCAAGCATACGGATGACATGTTCGCCGCCGTGAGCGTGTGCGTGGCATGCGACCAGGCGGTGGCGACCAACAGCGAAACGGAGATCGAATACGCATGACGCAACGCAGGGAGATTCCATTCGGCAGGCCGTGGATGACGCATCGCGAGCGCGAAGCCGTGGCCACGGTGCTCGACGGGCCCATCCTGACGCATGGTCCGCACTGTTCGGCCTTCGAGAAGCGGTTCGCATCCTTCATGGGCGACGGGGCGCATTGCGTGAGCATGAGCTCGTGCATGGCCGCGCTGCACATGGCGTGGTTCCACCTTGGCGTGGGACCGGGGGACGAGGTGATCTGCCCGGCCATGACGCATGTGGCCACTGCCCATGCCATCGAGCTGACTGGAGCGCGTCCCGTGTTCGTCGATTGCGATGCGAGCGGAAATATCGACCCCGTCGCGGTGGAGGCGGCCATCACGCCGAACACGCGCGGCATTACGCTGGTCCATTTCCTCGGCGTGCCGTGTGACATGGCGGCCATCATGGACATTGCGCGGCGGCACGACCTGCGCGTGGTGGAGGACTGCGCCCTTGCCGTGGGAACGCGCCTCGACGGCGTGCATGCGGGCCTGTTCGGCGATGCGGGATGTTTTTCGTTCTATCCGGTGAAGCATCTGACGACGGCCGAGGGCGGCATGCTTGTGACACGGGATGCCGATGCCGCCGTCACCGTGGCGCGAAAGCGGGCCTTTGGCGTGGACAGGACCCACGCCGACCGCAGCATGCCCGGCGTGTACGACGTGGACATGCTGGGCATGAACTGCCGCATGAGCGAGTTGCAGGCCGCCCTTGGGCTGGCCCAGTTGGAGCGGGTGGACGAGATGCTCGCGCGGCGGCGGGAGAATTTCCGGGTGCTGTCGGAGGGGCTGGGAAGCCTTGAGAATGTGCGCGTCCTCGGCGGCGTGTCCGGGGAAACATCAGGCGGCGTGTCCGGTGGCACGTCCGGCGGCGTGTCCGGCGGCACATTTGGCGGCGAAGCCGGGGCCGCAATCGGGGCGGGCGCGCAGTCGAGCCACTACTGCCTGAGCGTGGTGCTTGAGGGGCCACTGTCGGCGCGTCGGCCCGATCTGGCCGCGTCGCTTCGGCAGGCGGGCATCGGATTCAGCGTCTACTACCCGCATCCGGTGCCCCGGTTGACCTACTACAGGGAGAAATACGGCTGGCGGGACGGAGAGTTTCCCAACGCCCGCGCCGTAAGCGATTCGTCCGTGGCGCTGCCCGTGGGGCCGCATCTCGGCGTCGGCGACATGGAATACGTTGCCGAAACGTTCAGCAATGCTGTCAAGGAGTTGTAACGTCATGACCCTCATTCCCTTCAAAGGCAGGCGCATCGCCCTCATCGGCGGCGCCGGGTTCATTGGCCACAATCTCGCCCTGCGGCTTCGGGCGCTGGGTGCTGAGGTGTCGATCATCGACAGCCTCATGATCAACAACCTCCTGACCTTCGCCTCCACCGCCACGGATGTCCCAAACCGCGACATCTACCTCGATATGCTCAACGCCCGCCTTATCCTGCTGCGACAGGCGGGGATTCCACTCTTCGTGCAGGACTGCCGCGACTACAACGCGCTCTCCAAGCTCATCGCCCGCATCGACCCGCAGGTGGTGGTGCAACTGGCGGCGGTGGCCCATGCCAACAAGTCCAACAAGGACCCCTACAGCACCTTCGACCACAGCTTCCGCACGCTGGAAAACGCGCTGGACTGCTCGCGCGATAGGGTGGAGCACTTCATCTATTTCTCGTCCAGCATGGTTTACGGGCATTTCCGCACCGGCACGGTGATGGAGGACACCCAGTGCGAGCCGCTCGGCATCTACGGCGCGCTCAAGTTCGGCGGGGAGAAGCTCGTCATCGCCTACAATCAGGCGTTTGGGCTGCCATACACCATCATCAGGCCCTCGGCGCTCTATGGCGAGCGCTGCGTGAGCCGCCGGGTGGGGCAGATATTCATCGAGAGCGCTCTGCGCGGCGACGAGATTCGCGTGCTTGGCGACGGATCGGACCGCCTCGACTTCACCTACATCGACGACTTCGTGAACGGCATGCTGTGTGTGCTGGAGAACGAGAATTCCCGCAATCAGATATTCAACATCACCTATGGCGAATCGCGTTCGCTGGGGAACATGGCCGACCTCGTCCGCGAGCACTTCCCCGGCGCGCGGGTGCGCTATGTGCCCAAGGACAACCTGACGCCCGACCGGGGAACGCTGTGCGTGGACAAGGCCCGCGAACTGATCGGCTATCGCCCCGAATGGCCGCTTGAGCGGGGATTCGTGAAGTATATCCAGTGGTACAAGCATATGTACGCCGATGGAAATGGCGGTTCGCGCCTCACCTCGGCAACGGTGCTGCCGGGAATGCTGCCGCCGGAGGCGCGGCAATGAGCCTGCGGGACGATCTGGTCTGCAACGCCGCCGACCTTGTCCGCCGTGACGAGTGGCTGGCGCGGCGGCTGGGCAGACCGGCGTTCGTGGTGGATGGCTGCCTGCTTTCGGGGCTTGACGCGGTGGCCATCCGTAGCGCTCTTGGCGCGCTTTTGAGCATGAAGTCCGTGTTCGCATGGACGCGCATTCTGGCCGATGCGGCCGGCACCGCGTGCGTGCTGCGGCATCTGGGCTTTCTGCCCGTGGTCACGGCGGTGACCATGGAGCGTCGCCTGGATGAGGACTTTCCTGCGGGTAGTGGCGCAATATCCGTGCGCATGGCCCGTGGGGAGGATGAGGAGGCCGTGCGGCGCATCGCCCGCGAGAGCTTCACATGGTCGCGCTTCCACCGGGACCCCTTCATCCCGCGCGCGGCGGCGGATGCCCTCAAGGAGGAGTGGGCCGCGAACTTCTTCGTGGGCAGCCGGGGGGATGCCATGGTCGTTGCCGAGGATGGCGGGGCGGTGGTTGGTTTCGCCCTGTTCTTCTGTCGCGGGAGTGACCTCGTTCTCGACCTCGTGGCCGTGGCGGCGCAGGCCCGAGGGGCTGGCGTCGCGGGGGCGATGATGGCCCATGCCAGCCGCGAACTGGGGCGCTTTTCCATTCTGCGCACGGTCACGCAGGCCGAGAACGCACCGGCCATGGCCTGCTATCGCAAGGCGGGATTCCGTTCCGTCGCCGTGGAACGCGTGTTCCATTATCACGGCGGCGTGTCGGTTCCGAAGGAGGGGGACGAATGCTGATCGGCGGGGCCGACACGGCGGACCGCGTCTTCATCATCGCCGAGATCGGCAACAATCACGAGGGCGACGTGGCGCTTGCCGAGGAGATGATCGGTCTTGCCGCCGCTGCGGGGGCGGACGCCGTGAAGTTCCAGACCATCGTGCCCGAGCGGCTGGTGAGTGGCGTGCAGACGGCGCGCATCGCGCAGCTTTCGCGCTTTGCCCTCGGGTACGACGACTTCCGCAGGCTGGCCCGCGCCGCGCAGGCGGAGGGCGTGGCGTTTCTGTCCACGCCCTTCGACATCGAAAGCGCGATGTTTCTCGATGAACTGGTGCCCGCGTTCAAGATTGCCTCGGGCGACAATGGCTTCGTGCCCCTGCTGCGGGCCGTGGCGCGCACGGGCAAGCCGGTGCTTCTGTCCACGGGGCTTGCCGACCTCGCGGCCGTGCGCCGCAGCATCGGCATCATCCGGCAGGAGCGCAGCTGTGACGGAGGCATCGCCGCGTTGCACTGCGTGAGCGCCTATCCCACGCCGCCGGAGCAGGCCAACCTGCGGGCGGTGACGACGCTGGCCGGGCTTGGGGTCACGCCGGGATATTCCGACCACACGCTTGGAATCGCCGCCGCGATTCTTGCCGTGGCCTGCGGAGCGCGCATCGTGGAGAAGCATTTCACCATCGACCGCAACTTCTCGGACTTTCGCGATCACGCCCTGTCTGCGGACCCGGCGGATTTCGCGCGAATGGTGGGGCGCATCCGCGAGGCGGAAATCATGCTCGGCACGGGGCTGAAGGAGCTTCAGCATTGCGAGGCCGGCAACCTGGACGCCTTCACGCGCTCCGTGGTGGCGGCCTGCGATCTGGAGGCGGGCAGCCGCATCGGGTGGGAGCATATCGACTGGGTGCGGCCCGGAGGCGGAGTGCGCCCCGGCGACGAGGACGTGGTGCTTGGGCGGGTGCTGGCGCGGGCCGTGCGGCGGGGCGAAATGCTTTTGCCAGCGGACATGGAGTGGGAAGCCTAGGAGGGCACATGTGCGGCATTGCGGGATACCACGGAACGCGGGTCATCGGCGACGAAGCCGTGCGGACATGCCTTGAGCGCATGCGCCGTCGCGGTCCGGACGCCGCCGGTGTGTACCGCGCCGCCGTCTCGCCGCGCATGAACCTGTGCCTGTTGCATTCGCGGCTGGCGATCATCGACCTCGACGAGCGCGCCAATCAGCCGTTTTCCGTGGATGGGCTGGTGCTCGCCGTGAATGGGGAAATCTACAACTACCTTGAGGTGCGCGCCGCTTTGGAGGCCGAGGGCCGCGCCTTCCGTACGCGAAGCGACACCGAGGTGCTTGCGCGGGCGCTTGGCGCGTGGGGCCTTGACGCGCTGGACAGGCTGGAAGGCATGTGGGCCTTTGCCGTGCTCGATAGGCGTGACGGCACCCTCGTCCTCTCGCGCGACAGGTTCGGCGAAAAGCCGCTCTACCTCTGCCGCGACGACACCGGGCTGTATTTCGCGTCCGAGGTGAAATTCCTCGAAGCGCTGTGCGGCAGGCGTTTTCCCGTGAATCGCGAGCACCTGCGGCGTTTCCTCGTCAACGGCTACAAGTCCCTCTACAAGACTCCGGCCGGGTTCTTCCTCGGCGTGGAGGAGTTGCCCGCCGCCGGGCTTCTGACGCGCTACGCAGACGGGCGCGAGGAACGTGCCCGCTACTGGATGCCACGCATCGAGCCGGACGAAGGCATGAGCCGCGCAGAGGCCGTGACCGGTGCGCGCGATGCGCTTTTGGAGGCGGTGCGCCTACGGTTGCGGGCCGATGTGCCGCTGGCCTTCTGCATGAGCGGGGGTGTGGATTCGAATAGCCTCATCTCCATCGCCCGCACGGTGTTCGACTACGACGTGCACGGCTTCACCATCGTCAACACCGACGAGCGCTACGCGGAGTGGGATTCCGTGAGCCGGGCCGTGGATGAGCTGGGCATCCGGCATACCGCCGTGCCCGTGCGCACGGACGACTTCCTGCCGCTTCTGCGCGAACTGGTGCGTCAGCACGACGCGCCGGTCTACACCATCACATACTACGCCCATTGGCTGCTCATGAGCGCCGTGGCCGCGAACGGCTACCGCATCGCCGTTAGCGGCACCGGGGCGGACGAGTTGTTTTCCGGCTACTACGACCACCACGCCCTGTACCTGCACGCCGTGCGCGACGACCCCGCGCTGTTCGCCGAATCCCTGCGCAACTGGCGGCGGCATGTGGAGCCGATCGTCCGCAATCCCGTGCTGCGCGATCCCGAGGTGTTCGTGAAGAACCCCGGCGAGCGCGGGCACATCTATCTGGATGCGGCCAATTTTTCGGCGCGCCTGCGCGAGCCGTTCGAGGAACCCTTCACCGAGGTTTCGCACGATACGGACCTGCTGCGCATGCGCATGCTGAACGAGTTGTTCCACGAGGCTGTGCCCGTCATCCTGCACGAGGACGACCTGAACGCCATGTATTTCTCCATCGAGAACCGTTCGCCATTCCTCGACCGGGGGCTTTTCGAGATGTGCGGGCGCATTCCCACCCGCCACCTCATTCGCGACGGGTTCAACAAGTCCGTGCTGCGCGATGCCATGCGCGGCATCGTGCCGGATCACATCCTCGACGACAGGCGCAAGGTGGGCTTCAACGCGCCGGTGTTTTCATTCCTTGACCGCGACGACCCGGAGGTCCGGGCCGAATTGCTCGCGGATGGCCCGGTGTTCGACGTGGTGCGGCGCGAGGCCGTGGCGGAGCTGCTGGATCGTCCGGGGGCGTTGCCCAACAGCGAGAGCAAGTTCCTGTTCGCCTTTCTGGGGGTGAAGATGTTCCTTGAGGAGTATGCGTCATGAGGTGGTGTGCGCGGTGTGTGCTGCCGGATACCCGGCCCGGCATCGTCATCGGCGATGACGGCGTGTGCAACGCCTGCCGCACCCATGGCCTGCGGCCCGAAGTGGACTGGGCCGAGCGGGCGCGGGCCTTCGGGCGGCTGTGCGAATCCGTGCGGTCCGATGGCCCCGGCTATGACGCGCTTATCCCCGTGAGCGGCGGCAAGGATAGCCACTGGCAGGTGCTGACCTGTCTGGAACACGGCCTGAAACCGCTGTGTGTGACATGGCGTCCGCCGGGGCGCACGGCCCTTGGGCAGGCCAATCTGGACAACCTCGTCCGCCTTGGCGTGGACCACATCGACTTTACCGTGAATCCGGACGTGGAAAGCCGGTTTATGCTCGCGGCGTTTCGGCGCTTCGGGACGCCGGGGCTGCCGATGCACATGGCCATCTTCGGCATTCCGCTGGCCATGGCGCTGCGTATGTCCATCCCCCTCGTGGTGTGGGGAGAGAACTCCGCGCTGGAGTACGGCTCGCCCGATGGGCTGCACATGGGCGAGCGGCTGACCTCCGGCTGGCTGGCGCGCCACGGCGTCATGCACGGGACCACCGCCGAGGACTGGATAGGCAGCGAAGGGCTGAGCGCCCGCGACCTGACGCCGTACTTCGGGCCGTCGCCGGATGATTTGGAGGCGAAGGGGCTGCGGGCCGTGTTCCTCGGCTGGTATTTCCCGTGGGACCCGGAGGCGGTGCGCCGGGTGGCGAGCGGGAGCGGATTTTCCGCAAGCGCGGACGGAGCGCGCACAGGGTTCTACGATTACGCCGATGTGGATGACGAATTCATCGCCGTCCATCACTGGCTCAAGTGGTACAAGTTCGGCTTTACCCGGACCTTCGACAATCTTTCGCTGGAAATCCGCAATGGCCGCATGACGCGGGGCGAGGCCCTGGCCGAGATAGCCCGGCGGGGCGACGAGATGCCCCGCGAGGACATCGAGGCGGCTTCGGCCTTCATGCGCATATCGCCCGAGGAGTTTTTTCGGATTGCGGAGCGCTTTCGCAATCCGGACGTGTGGACACGCCACGACGGGCGCTGGACCATCCCGGACTTCATCGTGCCGGATTGGGAGTGGACATGAAGATCGAACGCAGGGACCCCCCGCGCCGGTTCCGAACCGGCATCCGCGACGACGTGACCATGAGCGATTGCGCGAACATCGCCCTTGGCCCGGACGAGCAGGTGACCTTCGTCACCGAGTCCGGGGCGGAATACGACGTGGCGCGCAAGTCGTGGGGCTTCTACGCCACGCCGTCGCTCAACGGCAGGCTGGCCGGTTTCGGGCTGCGGCCCGTGCTGGTGGTCAACACCCTCGGGCGGCATTTTGTCCTCTTGGTGGAGGATGGGAGCGAGGACGATTTCGCGGCGTATCTGCATTCGGAATCGCTCCGGGTGGTGTGTCGTCTCGACGATCCCGAGGCGTTGGCTACGCTCGGAAGGGAGGGAAAGCCGTGACCGGAGTGGGCCATGGGTTGAAATGCCTGTGCGGCGGCGAGCGCTTCCGTCGGGAGTTCCTCTTCGACGCACCGCCAGACGGCGAAACGCGTTTTCACTTCGAGGGCGAGTATCTGCGGGAAATGTGGCGTTGCGGGTATTGCGGACATTTCCTCGCGCGGATGCGCATGGACATTTCGGACCTCTACGAGCGCGACTACGTGGACATGACCTACGGCGGCGAAAAGGGACTGGAGGAGGCGTTCACGCGCATCGTGTCCCTGCCGCCGGAGCGGTCCGACAACGTGTGGCGGGTGGCGCGCATCATTTCCTTTGCGGAGGCACGTTATCGCAGCAGCGACCCCTCGGGCGCGGCCTTGAGGCTTTTGGATGTCGGCTCCGGCCTTGGCGTGTTTCCCCATGCCATGCGGCAGGCAGGCTGGAACTGCATGGCCCTCGACACGGACGAGCGGCTGGTGGCCCATGCCCGAAAGGCGGCCGGGGTGCTGGCCGTGTGCGGAGATTTTCTGACGCTACCGGGGCTTGAGGGCTTCGATGCCATTACCTTCAACAAGGTGCTGGAACATGTGGCGGACCCGGTGGCGATGCTCGCCGCGGCAGGGGAGAAGCTCGCACCCGGTGGCTTCGTGTACCTCGAAGTGCCGGACGGCGTGTCGGCGCTGGCCGACGGCCCATGGCGCGAGGAGTTTTTCGTGGAGCATCTGCATGTCTTCTCGTGCGCGTCCGTGGCCATCATGGCCGAACGGGCCGGTTTCGCGCCGCTCGCCATCGAGCGCGTCAACGAGCCGAGTGGCAAGTACACCCTTCGCGCGTTTCTGGAGCCGGACCGCCTTGGCCCCGCGTGGTGGGCGGTCTGAGCGTTGCATTTCTGGCACATGGCACGGGGTTACACTGTAGGATTGTTGTGCTCGTCATATAACACATGACAATTGCGCCTGTTTGGAAAGGGGGAATGTAAGTTGCTTGCGTTGTGAGAGGTGTCGCCTGTGTCGAGGCGTATCGCCTGTGGCAAATAACGTGAATTGTTTCGGTGAGGTGGAGGATGTTATGGCCTTCAAGATAGATCCGAACATCAGCTATGCCGGGACGTTGCGCAGCGAGATGCACTATGCGCTGACGCAGCGCAGGCCCGCCGGATATCTCATGCATCGTCTGCGCTGGAGGTGGCTACCGCGCCTTGGTCGGGTGTCGCGCTTTCCGGAGCATGTGGATATCGAGACGTGCTCCGTGTGCCAGCTTGCGTGCCCCATGTGCTTCCAGACCGTGCGCAAGGACATTTCCCACGGTTTCATGGATTTTCCGCTCTTCGAGAGAGTCATGGCCGAGGTGGCGGGGCGCAGGCCTTATTCGATCCGCCTGTCGTGGCGGGGCGAATGCCTGCTGCACCCGGAGTTCGCCCGCATGCTCCACCACGCCCGTTCGGTCTACGACGGGAGCATATCCTTCCTGACCAATAGCCTGCTGCTGGACGAGCGGCTCATGGAGCTGCTGGTTCGCACCCGTACCGATTACATCGTCATTTCCGCCGACGGCGTGGGCAGCACCTACGACAGCGTGCGCCGTCCCGGCGTGTTCGACGAGCTCGTCTCCCGCCTCGGACTGCTGGCGCAGATCAAGCGCCGCAATGGGGCCAGCTACCCCAAGGTGCGCATCAACGCCGTGGGCACATGGTTCACCCCGGAGGAGCGCGCGGAGTTCCTGCGCATCTTCGGTCCGTTGTCGGATCGCATCCTCATTGGCGAGATGCTGTCCAATTTCGCGGAGCATGTCCCCGCTCACGACGCCTCGGCCTTCTGCGCCTCGCCGTGGCAGCGGCTCCTGGTGGGGTGGGACGGTTCCGTGCACCCGTGCTGTTGCGACTACGCTGGGCTGTATCCCATGGGCAACGTCCGCGAGACGAGCCTCTACGACATCTGGCACGGCAAGCGTGCCCATGTTTTGCGAAAGCTCGTCGGCGAGGGGCGAAGGCTCGACCTGCGCCTGTGCCGCGAGACGGATTGCGGCGTGGACGAGAACGACAATGAGTGCTCCGAGGTGTTCATGGGGCTTCTTCGCGCGCAGGTGGTGCGTCAGCACGGGCTGAACAGCCCGCTCCTGCGCTATCTGGACTGCCGGGGCGGCGAGGTCTGCCCCCGAACCGGGAAGATGGTGGCGGCATGAGCTTCAAAATAGCGGCCATCCTCAACAAGCCGGAACGTGAGGCCCCGACCATGGACGCCATCCGCACCCACCTCGAACGCGAGGCCCCGGATTGCGAGATGCGGACATTCGCCTACAACGATGCGGACTACATGCGCCGTATGATCGCCTATGCGCCGAACGCGTTGGTGTCCTTCCCGTACACGGCGCGGACCACGTCCGTGCGCTCCTATGTGCTCAAGCATATCTTCGGGTGCTTCAACCTGTGCCTGCGCACGGAGGGGCAGCTCGACTACCGCAACGCCAACAAGAACACGTGGCTGGTGGGCATGGAGAACTACGGCCCGGACTTCGTGGACTATGAGATGTTCTGGAGCCGCAAGATTGCCGAGCTGACGGGGCAGGAGCTTGTGCGAACGGATAGGCTGTCCTCGTCGGAGCGTATCCGCGTGTTCGGCTATCCGCCCTACGAGGTCCATTTCCGCCCGTGGGACAGAGCGGAGGATACGCTTCCCGCGCATCATGCCGCGCGGCTCGATGCGCGGCCCCGCAGCCACGTGGCGCTGTTCATCACCAACTTCTGTTTTGCGGACTACAGCGCGCAGGACATCGTCAACGCGGGCGACCTGATCGATGTGAACGCCCCGGACGCTGGTGAGGAGCTGGCGGCGGGCATCGAGGGCGCGCGGCGCTGCGGAGTGTTCCGGCAGATGTGGATCGACGCCATTCTTCGCGCGGCCTACCGCAACCCGCACGCGCTCATCGTGGTCAAGAGTCACCCGGTGGAGCACATCATCTTCGGGCGCAAGGGGCACAATCCCTATGCCGAGGCTTTTTCGCGCATGGGGAACATCGTCTACGTCAGCGAGCCGGTGCGCATCGTCGATCTGCTCGTGCGGGCCGGGCTGTTTTTGCATTACGGGTCAACCTGCCTTGCGGAAGCCTGCCTGCAGGGGGTGCCCTCGGTGTTCGTTACGTCCGAGGAACTCTATGGCGAGGGGCGAAATCCCGCCAACCCGAATTTCTACTTTCACGACTCGGGCTGGGAATCGACCCTGCGTGCGGACATCGCAGAAATCCCGGAACTCATTTCCCGGCACATCGCACAGCCGATGCCTTTCGTGATGACGGAGCGCATGCGCACGGTGCTGCTCGACGTGTTCAACATCGAGACCGGGCATCTGGATGGCACGCGGCCCTATGTGCCCTCGGCGGACATCGCGCGGTTTCTGGCCGGGCTTCAGGGCGAGCGTCCCCAGCGACTGGCCTATGACGATCCGCATCTGCGCTCGGCGCTGGCCAGCGGGCGGTTCGTGGCGTTGGACGCGCTTGTCCATGCCGGGGTGGCCCACATCGAGGCGGGCGAGCATAAGGCCGCGCTGGATATCCTCAATCGGGCGGTCATTCTGGCCGGTCCCCTTGGGGTGGAGGTGCCCGCACTCGAAGAGCTTCGCGCCGTGTGCATGAACGGATTGGGACTCGGCGCGCAGGCGGCGCGTCTTCTGGCCGCGAAACGGGCGGGCGGCGGTGTGCCCCGCAATGCGAAGAATCCTTTGCCGGGAGGACGATCATGAGCGAACTGGCCTACAGCCATCACGAACCCACCGATCAGGTGCGCCTTATCGCCTACAAGGACATCGACGCCATCTTTCGCGCCCAGTTCGGGCAGGCGTACGACGACTACCGCCGCGACTGGTACGCCGCGCAGGATGGACGGCGCATTCCCGAGTTTCCCTTGAGCCTCGATTTCGAGACCAACAACTTCTGTAACCTGCGCTGCCGCATGTGCCTGTTCTCCACGAACTTACATCCGGATTCCGGCGGCAGGCACGGCTTTCTGAAGCCGGACCTCTTCCGGCGGCTGGTGGACGAGGGGCACGAGCACGGGCTGCCCGCCATGACTTTTGGCTTCGAGAGCGAATCCCTGCTTAATCCGGACCTCGTGGACATGATCACCTACGCCCGGCAGCACAGCGTGATGGATATCCGCGTGGGCACCAACGGCATGCTGCTCGATGACGACATGGCGCGCCAGCTCATCGACTCGGGACTGACGCGCCTTGAGGTCTCCGTGGACGCCATCCGGCCCGAGACCTATGCCGCCGTGCGAAAGGGCGGGAATTACTATCGCCTGCTGCGTAACATTTTCGGCTTTCTGGAACGGCGCGAGGCCGCAGGCTCCGTGTTTCCCCTGCTGCGCGTGAGCTTTCTCAAGCTGGACGCCAACCGCGACGAACTGGCGGATTTCATCGGTTTCTGGCGGCACGTTGCGGACTACTTTTCCATTCAGAACCTGCTCGATTACGAGATCATGGACTTTGAAAACAGCCTGCCCACACAGGGCGAACAGGCGGCGCAGCGTGACTTCCGGTGCGCCAAGATCAACCAGCGAATGTACGTGCGCTACAACGGGCAGGCCCTGCCCTGCGGTTACGTATTCGGCTGGGAGGGGCTGAACCTTGGCGACCTGAATGCCGTCAGTGTTCGCGAGGCGTGGAATTCCCCGAAGTTCTCGGAACTTCGCCGGATGCATATGGCCCATCGCTATATGGACAACGAATACTGCCTGCGCTGCGTGTCGCATACCACCACGGGCGGGCTCATGGTCGAAGACGAACTTGGAAGGAACGAATGAGCGAACCACGCAAGCTCTGGTTCGTGGGGGATTCCTCGGCGTCGGGCATCGGCCTTGGGCGTGAGGTCTTTCCCCGGCGGCTGGTCGGGCTGCTCCGCGACGCGGGGCGCGGCCCGGTCGAGGCCGTGAATTGCGCCGTCCCCGGCTTCACCAGCACGGACGCCGCCGCGCTGATTCATGACCTCTCCGGTGCCGGGGAGATAGGTCCCGGTGCGGCCGTGGTGTTTTACCTCGGCAACAACGAACTGGCGGCGTCGGCGTACAAGGGACGCTACGGCGGGCTGCGGCGCTGGGGGCGGGCCTTGCGCTCGCTGGTGCCGAATTCCGGCGGGCTGCGCAGGCCCGCTGGAATGTGCGAACTGCATTTCGAGGATGTGCCGCAAACGCCGAGCGTGGCCAATACGCTGGACGATTTCCGCTGCAACATGGACCGTGCCCTGCGCGAGGTGCGCCGGACCGGTGCGCGCGCGGTGGTGGTCGTGCCCGTGGCGAATCCGGACTTTCCCCACGGCGTGGGGCTGGCCAATGCCGCATGGTTCAAGACCGTGGGCGTGCGGGACCGCATCTCGGAGTTCCTGGGGCGATGGTACGAGCCGCAGGGCGAGCATCAGGCGTGGCTCTTCGGCGGGGTCGTGGCCATGGAGAAGGGACGTTGGGCCCTCGCCCGCGAGCATTTCGCGCAGGCTGCGCACTCGGAGCAGGCTTGCGTGCGCTCTGCCGCGCTGAACAATCTGGGCACGGCCCTTGCCGGGCTTGGGCAACTGTCGGACGCGCGGTTCGAACTGGAGCGCGGACTGGCCGAGCATCCGGAGTACGCGCCGCTCTATCTCGCCAACATCGCGCGGGTGTGCAGGATGACGAATCGCGACGGGGAGGCCTGCGAACTGAACGCGCAGGCCTACGAGTCCGACGCCTCGCTGTACCGGGTGCGCGAATCCGTACGCCGGGCGGCGCTGGACGTCGCGGTCCGCAACGGGGCCGGAATCGTGGATGTGGCGGAATATGCCGACGCCGCGTCGTTCGTCGATTACTGCCATCCCACGCCGGAGTTGCACGAGCGTCTCGCCGGGGCGGTCCTTGCCGAGTTGCACGGTTTCGCGCCGGAGGGCGGACTCTGCGCCTACCGGACGTGGTTCGTCAGCCCGGACGCCTATTCCGGCCGCTGCGGAACGCTGCTCGACTACTACCTGATCGACCGCGACGAGGCGGACCCCGGCCAGTGCTTCGCGGAGTTCATGGAGACGGCGGCGGTGGACGTGCCGGGCGGGGACATGCTGGCCGAGGCCTTCACGGGCTTCACCCGCAGCGCGTTGGCCCATCCGCTCTTCGGGCATGGGGCGGATTTGCTCACCGTTGCGCCGGAATACTGGTTCGAGGTCTTGAGCTTCCCCGAGTTTCACACCTACCGAGTCATGAGCGCCTATATGGACGCGCTGGAGCAGGCGGGGGAGGGCGGCATCCTCGGGCAGTATGGCAATTTCGATTTTTCCTCGGCGGCCTACGCCTCGCTGGTGCTCATGAAGCGCCCACGCGCCCTGCCGCGCGAGGTAGACATGAGCCTGCCCTACGCCGCGCGCCTCGTGGACAATGTCCGAAATGCCCTGCGCGAACTGGGCCGGGCAGCCGTCGATCCGGAAGTGCGGCGGCGGACGGTGATCTACTGGTACACGCGGGAGTCCTTCCGCTACGGCACGCACTCGCGCCCATCCATGCTGATCGACGCGTGGGGCTACGAGCGGGCCATGGAGGCGCTTCTGGCTGCGCTGGCCATCTGGCGTACGGCGGATGCGGGCGCTCTATTCGATGCGGGGCGTGTCGCCCTCGACGGGCTGGCCGCGCACGTGGAGGGGCTGTCGCACGATTTGTGGATGGGCGGCGGCGTCGGGGATGCCAATGTGCGCAATATGGCCTTTCTGGCGGGCTTTGATCTCGAATTGCAGGCGCTGTCGCATTTGGCGAACGGAGGCGCGCGGTGAGCGGATATCTCCTCGCCGGGGCCGTGATTGGCGGCGCGTGCGTGGTGGAACTTGCCGCGCGTGCACTGTGGCGTGTCGTGGTGCCCCGTCGCAGGCGGATGTTCATCGACTACCTGCTGACCGGACGTGCCGGGGAATTGGCGGAGGAGGACCGTGAACTGTCGCGTCCTTCGCTCATGCGCTATCGCGGCCACCCCTTCACGGCCTTCGAGCCGGATCCGGATTTCGTGGCTGCGGGCGGAGTGCGCATCCACAACAACTGCTCGTTTCGCGACAGTGTCGACTACACCCGCGAGTATGTCGATTCCTTTGATCTGCGCGTGTATCTCGCCGGGGGAAGCACCGTTTACGACACCTGCGTGGACGACAACGCGCAGACCTTCGCGGCGCTCCTGCAGGACGAGCTGACCCGGCGCACGGGCCGCAGGGTGAAGGTGTTCAACGCCGGGGTCGGCAATTTCACGAGCTTCCAGTCCTTTACGCGGCTGGCGGCATGGGCCGACTTCCTGCGGCCGCATGTGGTGGTGGTCTATCAGGGCATAAACGACATCACGCCGTTTCTGTACACGGACGTTCCGCCCAAGGGGGTGCGGCCGGACCTCGCGCATTCCATCCGCCCGCTGTGCGTGGCCGAGGTGCGCGACAGGCTGCCGCGCTCGGCGCGCTGGTCCGGACTGGTGCGGCTTTTCGCGGCGCTCGCCGTGTCGGACGAGGATTTCAACATCCGCTTCCACACGCTTGGCGGCTCACACAAGGTCCACCACATCGGCGATGACACGCAGTTCGCGCTGGACCACATCGCCCAGCGCATCGACTACGGCATCATCCGCTCGCACTACGAGAATATCGTCGCGCTATGCCGCTTCCGGGACATTCCCGCGCTCTTCCTCACCGAGCGGCTCATGGAGGGCGGGGAATGGTATCGCCCGTTCCTCGATCGCATAAACGACATTGTCCGCGAACTCGATCGGCACGAGGGCTGCCACGTGCTGGATTTCGACCGGCTGTTTCCGGCCGATGCTGAGAACTTCGTGGATGCCATGCACTTTTCCGCCCGAGGCAACGAGAGCCGCGCCGGATTTGTGGGCGCGCATCTCGCCGGGCTCTTCACCGCAGGCAAGGAGGCGGCGACATGCTCGCAAGACTGAAGGCCATGGCGAAGCGCATCATCAACGCGCTGTTCCGGCGGAATAGGCCGAAGGACGGCGATATCTACCCCCTGTATTGAAATGGTGGATTACGATCTCTTCGCGCAGGCCATGGGGCTGGACATTGGCGTGAGTCGCCGCGAGAACGCGCGGCTGTTCGAGCTGCTCTCGCGGCGGGTGCCCCTTGTCGTGCATCGTTTCCCGAGTGGGGCGGAGCACAACGGCTGGGTGGTCCCGCACGACTGGCGCGTCCAGCGGGCGCAGATACGCCACGGCGGGCGCACGGTGTTCGACGGCACCTGCCATCCGTTGGCGGTGGCGGGGTATTCCTCGTCCTTCGCGGGGACGATTCCCAAGGCCGAACTCGATGCGCACGTCTTCCACCGCAAGGATTTCCCGGACGCCTACGCCTTCCACTCCATGTACAACTACCGCCCGTGGCAGCGGCATTGGGGATTCTGCGTGCCGTATGCCGAGTATGCCACTTGGCCGGACGGTGACTACGAAGTGCGCCTCGAAACTGAATTGGCCGAGGGCGAGATGCTGGTGGGCGAGGCCTTTCTGCCCGGCGAGAGCGACCGGACGGTGGTCTTCAACGCCCACACCTGCCACCCCCGGCAGGCCAACGACGACATGGCCGGGGTCTTCGCGTTGGTCGATCTCTTCGAGAGGCTCTCGCGGCGCAGACGGCACTGGTCCTATCTGTTCGTGTTCGCGCCGGAGCATGTGGGGACGGTGTTCTATACCGCCTCACTGTCCGAAGAGCGGTTGCGGTCCATACGCCTTGGCGTGTTTGCGGAGATGCTTGGGACCGCCGGGCCGCTGGTGCTGCAACGCAGCTTCCACGGCGATTCCCTCGTGGACCGCGTGGCGCGCCACGTCCTCGGCGCGCTGGAACCTGACTTCGGCGAGGGCGAATTCCGAAGCGTGGTCGGCAACGACGAAACGGTGTGGGAGGCTCCGGGCATTGAGATACCGATGATTTCCCTCTCGCGGTGGCCGTATCCGGAATACCACACCAGCCGCGACAGTCTGGACATCATCCGGCGCGACAGGCTGGATGCGGCGGTGGATGCGCTGGAGGCCATGGTGGACGTGCTGGAGGAGGACCGCGTGGTGACGCGGCGCTTTACCGGTCTGGTGGCGCTGTCCAACCCGCGCTACGGCCTGTACGTGGAGCGCCCGGACCCGGTGGTGGACAAGGGCCTGTCGCCGGAGGAACTGCGTTTTGGGGCCATGCAGGACCGCCTGCCGCGATATTTCGACGGATCAAGGACCATTTTCGACATCGCCGAGGAGTTCGACGTGGACTTTTCGAGGCTTCACGACTATTTGGGCCGCTTCGAGGACAAGGGACTGGTGGCGCTGACGCGTCCGTCCGTCCTCGACCGCGCGCCCGTGCCCCCTCGCGGGGCGGGGAGGACTGATGCGTTCGCCTGAGGATGCGGTGAAGGCCTGCTACGCCACGTGGAGCGACAGTTACTACGAGGACTACTATTCCGGCGCGGCCGCGTATCCGCCCGTGCACCGGGACATCCTGCGCTCGCTTCTGGCCGGGGGCGGGGGGCGCACGCTACTCGACGCGGGCTGCGGCCCGGCATCGTTCCTGCGTGACGTCACCGACATGGGCATGGACCTCTACGGCTTCGACCTCACGCCGGAGATGGTCGCCGAGGCGCGGCGCGTGCTCGCGCGCGACGGGGTGCCCGTCCGCAATCTCTGGCAGGGCAGTGTGCTCGACGCCGCAGCCTTCCGCGCTCCGGACGGGGGGCCGCGTGCCTTCGACGCCGCCGTGTGCGTGGGCGTCTTGCCGCATATCCCCGAAGGCACGGAGGATGCGGTGTTCGCCAATCTGTGCGATGCGCTGCGGCCCGGCGGATTGGCCGTGGTGGAGGCGCGAAACGAGCTTTTCGCTCTGTTCACCCTCAATCGCTACAGCCGGGATTTCTTCATGGACCGGCTCATCCGCCGTGACGAGACCCTGCGCGAGGCTGGGGCCGAGAGCGGGGCGCTGTGCGCGGCGTTTGACGCTCTGGAGTCAATGTTTCGTACGGACCTGCCGCCGGTACGCACGGGGCGCGGGGGCGAGCCGGGCTATGACGAAGTGCTCTCGCGCACGCACAACCCATTGGAACTGCGGATGCGTTTCGAGCAAGCGGGCTTCGCGGACGTGCGCACGCTGTTCTACCATTTCCACTGCCTGCCGCCCATGCTGGCCGAGGTCGCGCCGGAGTTCTTTCGGGAGCGCAGTCTGTCCATGGAGAATCCCGAGGACTGGCGCGGGTACTTCATGGCATCGGCCTTCATGCTCGTCGGGAGGCGCACGTGATTCGCGACGACGGCTACCGGGCCTACTGCACATGGGAGCACAGCGCGGCGCTGCGCGAACTCTATGCGGCGCGTAGCCGGGGTGAGGCCGAGGAGATGACCTGCCACGCGCAGGCTGCGGAACTGCTGGCCGCACACGTGCGGGCTGGGGACAGCGTGCTGGACGCCGGTTGCGGTAGCGGGGCGTTCTGGCATTCGCTGGTCCGGCGCGGGCTGGACGTGCGCTACGTCGGCATAGACGCCGCATCCTCGCTGGTGGCCATTGGCCGCGAGATCATGCCGGAGTTCGGCCTTGCGGCGGAGAATCTTCGCGTGCTGCGCATCGAGGATATGGCCGGGGAGGTCGATCACGTGGTGTGCCTCAACGTGTTGAGCAATATCGACAACTACCACCGGCCTCTCGAACGGTTGCTGCGGGTGGCGCGGCGCACGCTCATCCTGCGGGAATCGGCGTGGGACGGGCTTGCCGTTTATGCCTACGTCCGCGACAGGCATCTCGATTCCGGCGTGAAGCTCAATGTGCATGTGAACACCTACAACGCGGCGGAACTTATGGACTTTATGCGCGGATACGGCTTCGAGGTCGCGCGGATTCAGGATCGGCGCACGCAGGGACGGGCGGAGACGGTTATCGGCCACCCGCACTACTGGACCTTCTTCGTGGCGGTGCGCACGGATACAAAGGGGGCGAAATGAGCAGAATCTGCGGCATCGTCCATCCCGGCGACGCGTCCACGCGGCATGAATTGCTGCGCGGGATGTTGGATAACGTGCGGGTTCCCGCGCACAGACGCGAGCGCGTGCTTAACGGCGCACGTGCGGCGTTCGGGTGGACCGGCGTGGAGACTCCAAATGCCGCCGAACGCGGTGGGGTTCTCGCCGTCGTGGACGGTATGGTCGTGAACCGCGAGGAGCTTGGGGCCAAGGGGAACGACGCGGCGCTCGTCATCGACCTTTACGCCCGCCATGGCTTCACCGCTGCGCTTGAGCGCCTGAACGGGGATTTCGCTATCGCGCTGTTCGACGTTCCGCGTGGCGTGCTGTGGCTCGGGCGGGACCGCTTCGGTGTGCGGCCCCTGTATTGGACGCGAAGCGCAGGGCTGTTCGCCTTCGCGTCGCGTCCCGGTGCGCTGGCGCATTTGCCCGGCGTGCCGACTGACGTGAACTGGACCTATGCCGCGCTCTTTGCGGCGTCGCACTATCGGACCTTCGACAACGATCCCTCTGCGTCGCCCTATGCGGCGGTGCACCAGTTGCCGCCTGCATGCGCGCTACGTGCGCAGGCCGGGGGCGAGCGCGAATGCCGCTGGTGGACGCTGCCCGACGCGCCGGAATTCACCCACAGCGAACAGACGCTGGCGCAGCGCTACCGCGACCTGTTCCTTGATGCCGTGCGTCTGCGCGTGCGCGAGGCGCAAAGCCCAGCTTTCACACTGTCCGGCGGCATGGATTCCTCGTCGGTCCTCGCGGCGGCAGTGCATGGGGACGGTCGGCAGCGGCATGCCTTCTCCGCCGTATATGCGGACCCGACATTCGATGAATCGGCGGATATTGCGCCGCTGGCCTCGGCGCTGGCCTCGCGCTGGCACCGTGTGCCGGTCGATGCGCCGGACGTGTTCGCGCTGGTGCGGGAGATGATCGCGGCGGGGGACGAGCCGGTGGCCACGGCTACGTGGCTCTCGCATTGGCTCCTGTGTCGGGAGGTGTCCCGCCACGGGTTCCGGTCGCTGTTTGGCGGTCTTGGCGGGGACGAGCTGAATGCCGGGGAATACGAGTATTTCATTTATCACTTTGCGGACCTGCGCGCCGCCGGACGGCGCATGGATATGGCCCGCGAGATAGCGGGCTGGGTGCGTCATCACGATCACCCCGTGTATCGCAAGGGCAGCGCCATTGCCGACGAAGCCATGGAGCGCCTGACCGACCCGGCCCGTCCGGGCCTGTGCCGTCCGGATCGTGCGCGTATGGAGCGCTACGCCCGTGCGTTGGCACCGGGCTTCTTTGATCTCGCCGCGTTCGAGCCGGTCATGGACCATCCACTGCCGACATGCCTCGGCAATCGGACATGGCAGGACATGACGCGGGAAACGCTGCCCTGCTGCCTGCGGGCCGGGGACCGGAACTGTGCGGCCATGGGACTGGTGAACGTGCATCCCTTCCTCGATCATCGGCTGGTGGAGTTCATGTTCCGCGTGCCGGGCGATCTGAAGATTCGCGATGGCGTGACCAAGGTCCTGCTACGTGAGGCCATGCGCACGATCCTGCCGGAGCCGACGCGTACCCGTGTGACCAAGACTGGTTGGAACGCCCCGGCCCACGTGTGGTTCGCCGGGCGGGATGGGGAGAAGCTCATGGACATGGTGCGCGGGCGGGCATTTCGTGAGCGCGGCATCTACAATCCCGCAGAGGTGGAGCGCATCGTGCAGGAGCACCGGGCCATCGTGGCGAGCGGCGCACCCGGCGAGAATCACATGATGTTCCTGTGGCAGGTGCTCAATCTTGAAACATGGCTTGACTCCCTTGGCTCGTCCGTCCTGCCGCAGGGTAGCGCGGCCTTCGGAACGCAAGGGGAAACTAATGCCTGATATGCTGCCCACTACCTTCGCCGTGGAGACCGTGCTCGGCTGCAACCTGCGCTGTCGCGAATGCGCGGTGGGGTCCGGGCTGGTCCGGCGGCGGCACGGGATGATGAGCTACGGCGACTACGAGCGCATCGCCGAACGCATCCGCCCGTTCAGCCGGTATCTCTATCTGCACCTGTGGGGCGAGCCGATGCTCAACCCGGACATCATCGCCATGATTCGCCACGCCTCGGCCTACACGGCCACGAACATCAGTACCAACGGCAACACGCTCGACGCCCGCAAGGCGCGGGAACTTATTACCTCGGGCGTCACGGACATCATCGTGTCCATAGATGGCGTGTCGCAGGAGGTGTACTCGGCCTACCGCGTGAAGGGCGAGGTGGAGCGGGCGCTGGCGTCGCTGGTGATGCTCCAGCGCTTCAACGCGGAACTGGGGACCGGGGTGTCCATTACCCCGCAGTTCATCGCCTTCGAGCACAATAGACACGAGATGGCGCTCTTTGCGGCCTTCTGTCGGGATATCGGGCTGGAGCCGATGTTCAAGGCCCCCTACATCCGCGAGGGGTCGAGCCTGAAGCCCTCGGGAATACAGGGATTGGAGCGCAGGCGTAGCGCTACGCCACGCGGGCGCATCCGGGCCATGAGCGCCTGTCCCAACGCGCGCAACGTGTTCACCATCCTGCTCGATGGCTCCGTGGTTGCCTGCTGCTACGACCACGACGGCGTGACAACCTTTGGCAACATTTTCGAAAGCGATGTGATGGATATCTGGAATGCCCCGCACTACCGGGAATTTCGCGAACGCATTATCAACGGCGACGCCCCGGACTTCTGCGTGGGCGAGTGCCTGATGTATTGACGAGGTACCCCATGCGCGAGTCCGAACTTCTCAAGGTCAACCTCTGCTGCGGTCCGGTGCTGCTCGACGGCTGGGTGAATGTGGACGTCAATCCCGGCGCGGACGTGACCCTCGACCTCGAACGTGCGCTTCTGCCTTTCGCCGACGGCAGCGTGGGCGTTCTGGCGTGCATTTCCGCCATTAACTACTTCGACCGCCAGCGCGCGCAGGAGATCATAAACGACGTGCACCGCGTGTTGGCTCCCGGCGGCATCGCGCGCTTCGCCACGCAGGACCTCAACGTGCTGGCCCGCCACTATCTGGAGCGCGACACCACGTTCTGGTTCCAGGCTGGGGCCAACGGGGAGCAGCGCTTTCCCGGCGAGACCTTCGGCGAGAAGCTCAATGAGTTCTTCTACGGCTTCTTTTCCGGAGCCAAGCACTGCAAGCAGGTCTACGACTACGAGTCCCTGCGGCTCCTGTTCGAGAGGGCCGGGTTCACGTGCATAGAGCAGCGCGACTATCGCGACAGCCGCATTCCTGAGGTGGACCGCATCGACAACCGCCCGGAGCAGATGTTCTTCCTTGAGGCCGTGAAGGGCGGAGGAACTTCGGCCTGCGCGGGGAAGGGCGAATCGGCCCGGCACTTCGCGGACCGTGGCGCGGCGCGTATGGCCTCGGGCGAGGCGGAGCAGGGCTGGCAGGACATTCTGCATGCTCTCGACATCGACATCACCGACCGCGCCGCCGCGCTGACGGCGCTCAATATCATTCGCAGGGATGGTCGCCCCGAGGACGCACTGTGCCTCATTCATGAATTCCTTGCCGAGGCCCCGGACGACAGGGTCTTCCAGCGCATGCGGGCCAGTTTCGAGGAGGTCGCCGAGTCCGAGGGGCCGGGCGCGCAGGCACTCGGCAATGCTCGCCGTCGGCTGGATGCGCTGAACGAGCGCGAGAACCGCATCCTCTCGCACCGTCAGCACCTCGACGCATGCATGAACTGGCTACGCCGGGCCTACGGGGCCACCGCTGATGATGGCGTGAGCGCCGCATATTTTATGGACCGCAAGGAATGGGATGTCTCCTACCCCGAGACGACGGGGTACATTATTCCGAATTTCCTCGCCTATGCGCGAATTACGGGCGATCGGACATGGTTCGATATGGCCGTGGATATGGGCGACTGGGAGGCTGCCATCCAGTCGCCGACCGGCGGCGCGGGCGAGCCGATCGGCGTGTTCCATAGACGGCCTCGCGTCTTCAACACCGGGCAGGTCATGCTTGGGTGGATGGCCCTGCACGCCGCCACCGGGGAGGCGCGATTCCTCGAATGCGCCGTGCGGGCCGGGGATTTCGTGGTGCGCAACCTTGAACGCGACGGGCGCTGGATCAACTATACCTACGCAGGACCGAAGACCTACAAATCCCGCGTGGCATGGGCGCTTTTGGAACTGCACGAGCTGACCGGCGACGATGCGCCGCTACGCGCGGCGGTTCGCTCCGTGGAGTGGATTGTTTCGCGTTTCAGGCCCGGCGGCTGGCTGGAAGATTGCAGCCTGCACGATCCGCATATGCCACTGACGCATCTCATCGGTTACGCGCTTGGCGGGCTACTTGAAATCGTGCTCAAGGAGCCGCGCGGCATCGAGGCTGGCGTGGTGCTGCCACATCTGCTTGCAGCGGCGGACCGCTTGGCGGGCATTGTGCTGCGGGGACGAGGCGAGCGTACGGGCTCGCGCTTTGGCGTTTCCGCCACCTTCGACCCACAGTGGCGGCCCGGTGTGCCGTGGTCGTGCGTGACAGGGAACGCGCAGTTGGCGTGGTTCTTGTATAAGATGTCGGTAGTGACGGGAAACTCCGGATTCCGTGCGGCGGCGGATAGCCTGCTGGACGACGTGAAGCGGCTGCACCTCGTGGACGGGGTGGACGATGCGCAGCTTCGCGGTGGACTTCCCGGGGCGGACCCCGTGGGTGCGCCATACTGCCCCTATTCCATTCCGAACTGGGGCGTGAAGTTCTTCGCGGACAGCCTGCTGCAACGCCTCCTGCCCGAGGCTCAGCTTAAGTATCTTGGATGAGGTGAACCATATGCGTGACATGCCCTTCGTGCGGCATCGGCTCAGCTTCGACATTGACGATCTTTCCGAAGGGCTGCGGGTGGCGGGGGCGCTGTTCTCGCGCGGGCGCAGACTTGAGGCCTTCGACCTGTTCGAGCAGCTTCTGGAGATATGGCCCGATTCACATGTCGAAATTCTGGCAACCTGTCATGACTGCTACTGCGCCATGAAGGACAGGAGCCGCTTCGCGCTCTACCAGTCGCGACATTTCGATTTTCCCATCACGCCCGGTGACGCGGTGCTCGACATTGGCAGCGGGCACATTCCGTTTCCGTTGGCAACGCATCTGGCGGACCTGAGCCTGTCGGACGGCTCCGTGGGGCGTGGAGGCAGGGCCTTTGCGCGGCGCGAGGGCCTGCCCGTGGCGGAGTGCCCGGTGGAGAAGATGCCCTTCGCCGACGGGCAGTTCGATTTCGCCTACTGCTCGCACGTGCTGGAACACGCCACGGACCCGCAGCGCGCCTGCCGCGAACTTATGCGCGTGGCGCGGCGCGGATACATTGAGACGCCCTCGCGTGGGAAGGACCTTTTCCTGAATAGCGCGGGTGTGTCGAACCACCTGTGGGCGGTGGAGAACGTGCATGGCACGCTGGTCTTCACCGAATATGCCGACGCGGACCGCGAGGGCATGCGCTCCGATATCCTGATGGACATGCACGTCTCGCCGCGAACGCCAAGGGAAAAGGCCTTTTCCGCGCTCATCTATCTGCGTGCCCCATTGGTCAACACCATGTTCATGTGGGACGGCGGTTTCGATGTGGAGGTGCGGCGGCGTAAGGTGCATGCGGTGGCCGAGAAGGTCGCCCCCGGCCCGTCGCGGACCGCGCCTGCCAGCGCACACCCCGCAACGCCGCGAGTGAGCGGGAAAAGCGCCCCGGCGCAGGTGGCGGAAGGGCGCAGGGAGAGCGGCGACGCATCGCGTCCGTTGGTCATCGCGCAGGTGCATACCTTCTATCCCACCTATCTGGAGTGGTTCTACTCCCGTGCGCCTGCGCTGGCCCGAGCGAGCCACGCTGCGCAGATTCGCGCGCTGGTGGATGACGGATTCAGCGGTATCCACATGCTTGCCCCGCATCTGGGGGAACTCGGCTACGAGGGACATCTCTTCGTGGCCAACGATCCGCTGTCGCAGGCGGCGTGGATGCGCGAACGAGGCCTGCCCCTGCCCGAGGGGCCGGACTGGGTGCACGTCATCGCGCGGATGCAGTTGGAGGAACTGCGACCGGACATCCTCTACCTTACCGAACCCATCACCTTTGACGGGCGCTTCGTACGTTCCCTATCCTTCACGCCGAAGCTCGTTCTGGGCTGGCGTGCGGCGGATATCCCGCAGGGTACGGACTGGGGCGGCTTCGATGTCATGCTCTCCAGCCTGTCGCGATTGCGGGAGGAGGCGGTACGTCTGGGCGCGGCGCATGCCGAGGAGTTTTCTCCCGGCTTCCCTGAATTTCTCGCGCAGGCGACACAGGGCACCCCGCAGGAGACGGATGTGGTCTTTTGCGGGCAATGGACCCTTGGCCAGCATCGGCGGCGCAACGCGCTGCTTTCCGCGCTGGGCCGTGCGGCGGATGCGCCGTCTGGCGGTTTTTCCTGCGCGCTTCATTTGAGCGGCGACCTGCACGCCATCCCGGCCGACCTGCAACCGTACGTTCACGGGCCGCTGTATGGCGTGGCCATGCACCGGGCGCTGGCGAGCGGGCGCATTGCCTTTGACGGGCGCGGGCGCATAGGCATCCCCGATGGCTCCCGCATGCGCGACCTTGCCGGTCGCGAGAGCGCCAACATGCGCATCTTCGAGGCCACGGGTAGCGGGGCCTTCCTGCTGACCGAGCATTTCGACAATCTGTCGCGCTATTTCGAGGTGGGGCGCGAGATCGAGACCTTCCGCGACGAGCGCGAGCTGGTGGACAAGGTCCGCTACTACCTCGCGCATGCCGACGAGCGGGAGGCCATTGCCCGGCGCGGGCGCGAGCGTTGCCTCGCGGAGCATTCCATGTCCGCCAAGGCGCGGCTTTTCGACACCATTGTCCGCAGACACCTTGCAGCGCGGCGCGACGACGCAAAGGGGGCGGAGCTTCCGCACTCGGCCCCACGAAACCCTGAGGAGTCCGTATCCATGCAACCGGTCATCAAGCGCCTTGAAGCGTCATTCGACGCCATGCGCGGTATCCTGAATGGTTTCGATCACTCCTCGCCAGCGGCGAAGCAACTCATCGACGCCAACATCCGTCCCTTCCTTGGCGATGTGGTTGGCGTTTCGACCGGAATGGTCGCGGCGGGCGACAACGCGGGAGCACTGCGTCTGACGAGCCGCGCCAAGTCTCTGCGTGTGCCGGTCCCCGGAATGGATTTCGTCCGTGCGCGGGCCTTCATCGGCCTGCGCGATGCTCCTTCGGCCGTGGAGGCCCTCAAGGAGGAACTGCGATATTTCCCGGATAACGCGCAGGCCCGTGAAATGCTCGCGCAGTTGCGGCGTCATGGTTTTGGCGGCGTGGGCGCAGGCCATGAAGGAGAATTCGCGGAACTGCTTGCCGCCGTGAAGCCCTACACCATGGTTCCCGAGGCGCGGCTTCAGTCGCTTTATCGCCTCGCCCGACGGATCTGCGAGGAGGACGTGCCCGGAAACTTCGTGGAGTGCGGCGTGGCCGCCGGAGGCTCCAGCGCGCTCATCGCCTCGGTCATCCGTCGCTACAGCCGCCGCGAGCGGGTGCTGTATTCCTTCGATAGCTTTGAGGGCATGCCCGAACCCACGGCTGATGACGTTCACGAGGGTGTCCACGCCGAGGACACCGGATGGGGTACGGGCACCTGCGCCGCGCCCGAGGACAGCTTACGCGAGATTTGCGCGAAGCTCGGCGTGGCGGACATCGTGCGCCCGGTGAAGGGGCTCTTTGGCGACACGCTGCCGTTGATGCGCGGCGAGATAGGCTCCATCGCCTTCCTGCACATGGATGGCGATTGGTACGAGTCCACCCGCGACATCCTCGTAAACCTCTATGATCTCGTTCATCCGCAGGGACTCGTTCAGGCGGACGACTACGGCTTCTGGAACGGATGCAGCAAGGCGCTGCACGAGTATGAGCGCGAGCGCTGCATACGCTTCGACCTGCACCCCATCGACCGCGACGGCGTGTGGTTCGCAAGGGCCGAAACGCGCAGCGCCGAGGAGATCGCGCGATGAAGGTCGTCCACGTGTGCATGCAGCATTACGGCGGTGCGGGCACGGCGGCCTATCGTCTGCACCGGGCGCTGCTCGGGGTTGGTGTGGAAAGTTCCATGTGCGTGTTGAACCGGCGGGGGGACGATTCGTCCATCAAGGTCGCGGTGCCGCAGGGGGGCGGCATGCACGCATTGCCCGGCGAGAATGGGGCCGTGACCTTCGTCTCCGACGAGTGGATTCGCGCGGGAAGGCGCTGGCGGAGCATGCTTGATGACTATCCGGCGCGTCCCGGTAATCTGGAGATTTTCACCGACGTGCATTCGGGGCTTTCCCCGTACGATCTGCCCGGTGTGGCGGAGGCCGACGTGGTGCATCTGCACTGGGTTGCGGGCATGATCGACTGGACGGCCGACCTCGGTCCGCTGGTGGACAAGCCCGTTGTCTGGACGCTGCACGACATGAATGCATTCACCGGCGGCTGTCACTATTCGGCGGGATGCGAACGCTGGCGCGAGGGCTGCGGCGCATGCCCGGCCCTCGGCTCGTCTGCGCAGGACGACGTGTCGCGTCGGGCATGGGATGTGCGTCATCGTGCCTATGCTGACTTCGACCCTGTGGTGGTGACGCCCAGCCGTTGGCTGGGGCGTTTGGCTGCGCAGAGTCCGCTGTTTGCCGGGCGGCGGGTGGAGGTCATCCCCAATGGGCTGGATACGGAGCAGTTCCGCCCGTGGCCTGCGGACGCCGTGCGCTCCGGGGTGGGGCTTGATCCCGACTCGTTCGTCATTCTATTTGGCGCAGCCAGCGTTCACAATCATCGTAAGGGATTCCGGCAGATGGTGCGTACGCTTGAGGCCCTGAAGACGGAGTGCGGCGTGGAGAATGCCGTGCTGGTCATTTTCGGTCAGTGGTCGGGTGGCGAGCCGGACCTGCCGTATCCGGTGATGGAGTTCGGTTACATGGATGACGAGATGAAGCTCGCCGCCGTGTACAGCCTTGCCGACGTATTTCTGCTCCCCTCGCTGGAGGACAACCTGCCGAGCGTGGCACTGGAATCGCTTGCCTGCGGAACTCCCGTCGCGGCTTTCGATGTGGGCGGCATGGGCGACATGATTGTCCACCGCGAAACCGGATGGCTGGCGCAACCCTACGATGCGCTTGATCTCGCCAAGGGATTGGTGTGGGCCAGAGCTATGCGCCATGCGCGAAAGGGGCTGGCCGCGCGGTGCCGCGCCACCGTACTGGAACATTTTACGGCACAGGCGCAGGCGCGGGCACATGCCGCCCTGTACCGCTCCATCCTTATGCATGCTCCCGCCTGACGCTGAAGGCAACCGAACTCCCACAGCGGCTTCGAACGATGCGGAAAGCCTGCTGTTTTCAGTTGTCCCGATTTCCTCTATTGTTCCGGCGAAGGACGGGGCGTGCGATGTACGCCCGCGTCCGCAATAGGACCGGGAGGCATGACATGGAAAGACGGGATGACTGCCTCGTGAGGGCGCTGGGCGTACGGCGCGGAGGGTTGGCGTGATGCGCCGTATCTGCGTGGTCAACATGGGCGACCTCGCCCGCGAGTTCGAGACCATGGGTTTCGAGGTGCTGAATCTGGCGCTCGAACCCGGCGTGCATGACGTCTCCGCCATTCTGGACGAGCGGGGTTTCGTGCCCGATCTGCTGGTGGAGGTGGAGAGTCTCGGCCCGCGCACCATTCTCGCCGGACTGGAGAATCTGCACTGCGTCCGGCTGTTCTGGTCCATCGACACGCATCTCAATTCATGGTGGCAGCGCCATTACGGGCGGCTGTTCGACGCGGTGCTGACCACGCAGGGCCACTGGGTGCGCCGTCTGGAAGAGATGGGCGTGCCCGCCGCGCATTGGCTGCCGTGGTTCGGAACCGAGCGGCCCTTTGTCCCGTGGGACGAGCGGGAGCACGACATGGGCTTCATCGGCCGTCTGACCGGATTCCGCCCCCTGCGCAAGCGCCTCGTCGATTTTCTTTCCGAACGCTATGGGCTGGCACATTTCGACAATGTTCCCTTCGCGCGATTGCTTGAGACCTACGAGCGCTTCCGTATCGTTCCCAACGAATCCATTCTGTCCGAGGTCAATTTCCGTCTGTTCGAGGGTGCGAGCGCGGGATGTCTGGTCGTCAACCAGCAGGTGGGCTGCGACGTTGGCCAGCTTTTCGTGCCCGGCCGCGAGATTCTCGTCTATTCCGACATTCTTGAGCTGGACGAACTGGTCCGGCGCACGCTGGCCCGTAGGGACGAGGCGCAAGCCATGGCCCGCGCCGCGTGGGAACGCGTCCGGCGCGAGCACCTGCTGTCGCATCGTGCGGCATCCATCCTGTCCATCGCCAGTGAGGCCGCTGGCCGCGCCGCAAGTGGGGCTGAGGCGCGGACGGCCTTCGTGCGCACGCTCGCCATTCTGCGCGAGGCGGAATTCATCATCTGCAACGACGCAAAGCTGTTGGCCATGCTCGATGCCCTGTCCGCCGATCCGGAGCTTCTGGCACGGGCGCTACGGCTGCGGACCATCATCGACAGGCGCGACGAGGTGCGTTCGGCGTGCGTGGGCATCCTCGACGCCGCAGCGCATCGCGAGAGCTTCGACGTCAACTTTGCCGGAAGCATGTGCATGCTGGCCTGCGGCGAATGGGACATGGCCAAGAGCTTCTGGTACCGGCAGGTGGACGCATGCGGCGCGAAGTGGTGCAAGCCGGAGTCCCCGCGTGATCTGCATCTGGCGTGGTCGCGCGAGTGCGTGCGCCGGGGGGCGCTGTATCGGCCCGGCCTGCGTTATGACGTGGTGGAAGGTCTGCCCGAGGCGGCATTGGAAAGCCTCATCGCCGCCGACTCCGCCGCGCCGGGCGACATGGAGGTCAAGAGCCGCATGGAGACCGTGCTGTCGCGGCTGGAAGGCGTGGACGAATTGCGCCTAGGCGTGCTGTCCGAACTGTCGCTCCACGCGCCGGACAATTGGCGGATCGGCCTTGAACTGGGGCTGGTGAATCTGCGGGCCATGCGGCTGGAGGCGGGGCTTGAGGAATTGCGGCTGGCGCTCGATATCGCCGTCGGTCAGGGCAAGGAGACGATGTTCATGCGCGCCTTGGCCGCGAGGGACATTTCTGGGCGCACGGCCCGTTTCCTGAAGCTTGGGCGGCTTATGAGCGGGGCATCGGCGAGTTTGTGAGAAACACGCCCTCGGCGATCCACAGTCCGTCGTAGGCCGTCCATCCGTCGCCGTTGCCGTCGCCATGGTGGACGCAGACCGAGAGGGGGAGCGGATGCTCTGCCCGGACGCGTTGGCCGAAGGCGCGAAGCCTCAGCTTTTCGAGTCCATCGGCTTCGATGTGGATATCGAAATGGCTGGTCTGCACGGGAAGTGGTGGCAACGCCCGGATGCGGCGGTTGTTGGCCAGTTGTTCGCCGCGTAGCGCTGTGCAGTTGTTGCCGGGGTGAACGCGGTACCAGTAGAGGCGTTCGGGGAGGAAGTGCGTCTTCCACATCCCGGCGCGTTCGATGAGCTGAAAGTAGAGCGCGAGGTCGCCCCCGGCGCGGACCGGACGGCCATCGGCACCGTTTACGGCCTCGCGGTCGAGTCCTTCGAGCAGATAGCCCTTGAAGCTTCGAAGTTGCGACAGGCACCACAACTGCTGGCGTACGGGAACGCCGGGAATGAGCGCCGCGCCTGTGGAGCCGGTGATGCCCTGAATGTCCATGTCCGTCCAGACCACGTCGTAGCCCTGCGAATGGGCTTCCCATATTGCCGACAGCGCTCCGGGCAGGAGCCTGTCGTCCCCGTCCACGATGGCCACCACGTCCGCCGGGCCCGGAGCCACCTCGTCCAGCGCCGAGAGCGTGTTGCCCATCAGCCACGTCCGTTCGGGTAGCGTGCGCAGGGTGATGCGCGGATCGTCGAGGAACGCCTGCGCGGCCAGCGTGGTGTCGTCCGTGGAGGCGTCGTCCGCCACGAGGACCGTCCAGTTCTCGAAATCCTGTGTCACGATGGATTCCAGACATTCGGTTATCCACTGCCCGCAGTTGTGGCAGGGGATGACGATGCGCAGGGCCGTGGGAAAGAGTTTGCTTTTCATTGCGGAGTGTTTCAGCGCAGGGTGTCGTAGAAGCCGCACAGCCGTTCCACCACCTTGCGCTCGCTCCAGTGGCGTTCCATGAAATCGCGGCTGCGTGCACCAATGGCATCGCGCAGGTCGCTGTCCGCCGTGAGGGTGCGGATGGTCCGCGTCAGTTCCTCGCGCCCCCGCGCCACCACCCACGGCAGGTCGCCCGTATCCGCGAATTCGCGCATGTGGGCGGCGCACCAGTCGTCCAGCCCCGCCACCGTGGGTAGGCCCTGACTCAATCCTTCCAGACTGCTCATGCCGTAATAGCCCTGCATGTGGTCGAACTGCATGTGGCAGCGGCGCTTGCGACGCAGGCATTCCTCGTGGGGCGCGTTGTCGATGAGTTCCAGCCGCGGCCCGTTGCCGTCCATGCTCGCCAGCACGTCCAGCAGATCGTCCGTGTTCTTGAGATCCCTTCGCGTGGGGGAATGGGCCAGACGCACGGGGCCGCAGGGGCGTTCGTCCAGCGGCGTGTAGAGGGGCGCTGTTTCCGGCACGAGGTTCGGCTGCCATGTGGCCTCAGGCAACAGGCGCAGCAGGTCCGGCGTGCTCACCAGCAGGTTCTCGCGCCCAAGCCGGGCGTATTTATCGCGATACTTTCCGGGGTTGCCCCGGAAGTCCGGGTGCCCGTGATGGTGATGCACCAGCGTCTTGCCATGCAGGTGGTCGGCCGGGAGAAAGGGGCCGAGGCGCAGATGCTCGTCCGCCGTCATGTGGAAGTGGAAGACGTCCGCGTTGGTCAGCTCGCCGTGCAGTTCCTCAAGCCCTGCCTCGTCGAGGTCCGGGACGTGGAGGTCCTTGCGCCACGAGTGGGTGTAGCGGGTCTCCAGCGTTACCACGCGGCAGAAGTGGTCCGTCAGGCGGTTGAGCGCGTCGGCGAAGCCGATGGCCGTTCCGGCGGGGTCGTTGATGGCGATCATCAGGATGCGCATGGCGAGTATTCCTCTTATTCCGCCGCGGCCCGCAAGGGCTGTTTCGCGAGCATGGCGTCCCATGCAAGCTGGCCGTCCGCCGCAATGTCGCGCACGAGGACGCGCCCGATCACCTCGTCCCACGCGGCCGGGGAAATGCCGGTGCCGGGGCAGCGTACGGTGATGTCCGACTCTGTCAGCATCGTGCCTGCGGTGAGATTTCGTGCGGCGACGATGCTCTTCCGCAATTTCGCGGCGCAACGGGCTTCCGCCTCGAAGACGCGCTTGTCGGTGATGCGAAGCGCGGCCTCGGTTTCACGAATCATGAGGACGAGGTGGGCGAACTCTGCGGGGTCGAGGGATGCGGTGTGGTCGGTGCCGCGCATGGTGCGGTCGAGCGTGAAATGGCGTTCCACCACGCAGGCCCCGTGCGCCACCGCCGCAAGGCTCGGCGCGATGCCGCCCTCGTGCCCGGAGTAGCCCACGGGCAGGCCGTAGCGCGTGCGCAGGCGGTTCATGACCGGGATGGCGGTCTCCTCCGGCGGGCAGGGGTAGGAACTGTTGCAGTGCAGCAGAACGGTGCGCGAGCGGTCCAGTTCGTTCACGGCGAGGTCGATCTCGGCGAGGGTGCTCATGCCCGTGGACAGCAGCACCGGTCGCCCCAGAGCGGCGATGCGGCGCAGCATGGGGACGTTCACGAGGTCGGCGGAGGCCACCTTGAACAGTTCCACGCCCATGGCGGCCAGCCCGTCGAGGCTTGGCATGTCCCACGCCGAGGCGAAGAAGACCATGCCCAGTGCCTCGGCCTGCCGCTTGAGCTGTTCGAGCTGTTCGAAGTCGAGTTCCAGTGCGCGGCGGTGCTCGCCGTAGGTGGGGCCGAAGCTGTTTGGGCCGGTGTAGGGAGCGTCCAGCCCTTCGCGGGTGAAGAGCGCGGCGTTGTCGCGCTTCTGGAACTTCACCGCGTCCGCACCGGCCTCTGCGGCGCTACGCACCATGGCGCGGGCGATGTCGAGGTCGCCCTGATGGTTGTTGCCGATTTCGGCGATGACGAAGCAAGGGGCCTCGTGGCCGATGGCTGCGCCGTGGGGCAGGCGGATGAAGGGGACCGTTCTCATAGTCTTACCACCGGGATGTTTCGGGTTTCGGCCAGCGGGCGCACCTGTTTGAGAATGTCGTCCGCCTGTCCGAAGGACGTGACGACGATGGCGTCGCAACCGATGCTTTCGATGACGCGCGGGGGAAAAATGGTGTGCCCAGCCAGCACCTCGCCGTGCTTGGCAGGGTTGTTGTCCAGAAGCGCGAGCACGGTGAGATTCATGGCACGCACGGCGGACAGGGCGATTTCGCAGGTCTCCGATGCGCCGAAGAAGACGAGGCGGCGTCTGCCGTCGCGCTCCAGCCCGGCGAGCTTGCGATGCACGAGCTGCTTGAGCGCCGTGTAGCTGCGCACGATCTCCGCGCAGTAGTCGGCGAAGAGGTCGCGGCGCAGGCGCTCGCCCTGTGCGGTGAGGACGTATTCGTTGCTGCGGGCGTTGAGGGGCCGGACGTCGAGGATGTTCCTGTCGCGCAGGTCCTTCAGGTAGTGATTGACCATCGCGCCGGACAGGCCCGTTCGTTCGCCGAGTTGCGATTGGCTCAGCGTGTTGTCCTCGGCCAGTTCCTCTAGGATGGCGAGGGTGCGGTATTCGGTGCTTGGCCGCAGGAATTGGCCGTTGATGTGCAGCATGCCGTCTCCGTCGGGTTCGTGTCGATCGTTCACCAGCTTATCATTTATATGCAAGGCGTGCGCCACTGTCAAAGAAGACAGCGATTGCGGTGTGTGACGAAGTTGGGCCGACGGCGGTGAAAATGCGCCCTCTGAATAACCTGAAATTTCGGTAGGATAACCATTTCGCTTCGGGGGCGGTTTTTGTCGGAATTTCGACGGCTTTGGAGACGGTGCGGAAAATCCGTCCATGACGGGGGGATTCATCGTTCAGCGAATGAACAATCTGCCGGGTGCCATGCCCTCGAAGAGAAAAAAGGCCCTCGCCGGAGCGAGGGCCTTGTCGTTTCGGGGAAACGCCGCATGTGCGGCGAGTGCGACGAAAGCGAGGGAGATGGGCGCGCTGCCCGGAGTCTATTCGGACTTCGATGCCGCGGCGGACATTTTTTTCTTGGCGAAGGTGAGCATCTTGCGGGCTTCGGTGAAATCTGGCGACAGCTTCACGGCCATCGCCGCAACCCGCGCGACCTTGTCCCACTTCTTCCAGTCGATGTAGAGCCTGCCGATGTTGAAGTACAGGCCGGGGTCTTCCTTGGCCAGCTTGAGGGCCTTGGCGTAGTACTTCTCGGACATTTCGAAGCGCGTCATCTTGCGCAGGACCATGCCCACCCGGTTGTACAGGTGCGCGGACTCGGGGAATTCCTTGAGCGCCTGCGTCAGGAATTCCAGCGCGTCCTCGTGGCGTTCGGCCTTGAGCAACATTTCGGCGATCTGGGTCTTCAGGTCCGTATCGTCGGCGAACTGGAGCACCAGCTTGTTGAAGACGAACTTGGCGTCCTTGAACTTCTTGCGGGCGAGGAGCTCCTCGCCGCGCTTGAGGCCGATGACCTTCTGCTCCTCGATGGCGGCCAGAAGCTGCTTGGCCTCGTCCACGGCCGTGCCCTGAAGGTCCTCCAGCAGTTCCTTGAGGCTCGATAGGAGCTGCCGTTCTCCGCCCTCGTGGTATTCGAGGATGATGGGGCAGACCTTTTTGAACTCGGCATCGTGGTTGAGGACGTAGAGCGCCTGCTCGACGGATGTCGCGAACTCCTTTTTCTCGTGCCCCATGAGCGGCGTGCGCAGGATGATGTTCAGCGCGTCATGCAGGCTGACGATGGCCGGAAGCAGCTTGTCCTGCTTCAGGTACCGCGATATTCCGGCCAGTTGGGTGCGAGCCTTGATGAGTTCGGTAGACATTCCGTTTCCTTGAGTGGTGCTGTTTGCATCCTGTATAGGGCAAATGCGCCGCGCATGCAAAGCATGTTAGACGCCGGCATGCTCCCTGATGAGTTCGCGGAAGCGGTGGAAGAAGTACTGGCTGTCGTGCGGGCCGGGGCCAGCCTCGGGGTGATGCTGGATGGCGAGCACGGGCTTCTTCGTGTGGCGGAATCCTTCAAGCGTCTGGTCGTTCAGGTTGATGTGGGTGATTTCCACATCCTTGAGGCTCGTGATGTCCACGCAGAACCCGTGGTTCTGGGAGGAAATCTCGATGCGACCGGTGGTCAGGTCCTTGACCGGGTGGTTCAGGCCGTGGTGGCCGAACTTGAGCTTGTAGGTCTTGCCGCCGAGCGCCTGTCCCAGAATCTGGTGGCCAAGGCAGATGCCCGCCAGCGGATAGCGGTCCGCCAACTGGGACACGTTCGCCACGACATCCGTGAGGGTGGCGGGGTCGCCGGGGCCATTGGAAAGGAATACCGCATCCGGGGCAAGGCGGTCCACCTGTTCGGCGGTGAAGCTCGGGGGAACCATCAGCAGGTCCAGCCCTTCGGCGGCCAGAAGGCGCAGGATGTTCCACTTCACGCCGAAGTCGTACGCCACGACCTTGGGGCCGTTGCCGGGCCAGCGGTAGGAGCCGTCGTCCTCAAGGGACACGGAGCGCGGGCCTTGCGCCGTCCAGACGTAGGGTTCGGCGGGGCAGACGCGGGCGGTGAGGTTCTGGCCTTCCATGGAGGGCAGCGCGCGTGCGCGGTCCACGAGTTCCTGCGGGGTGACGTCGTCGGTGCTGATGATGGCGCGCATGGCGCCATGCAGGCGCAGATGGCGGGTGAGGGCGCGGGTGTCGATGCCCTCGATGCCCATCACGCCGTGTTCGACGAGGTAGTCGGGCAGGCTCTTCACGGAGCGCCAGTTGCTCGGCACCTTGCAGCATTCCTTGACGATGAACGCCTCGACCCAGACCCTGGAGGATTCGACATCCTCAAGGTTCACGCCGTAGTTGCCCACAAGGGGATAGGTCATGCACACCATCTGTCCGGCGTAGGAGGGGTCGGTGAGGACCTCCTGATAGCCGGTCATTCCGGTGTTGAAGATGGCCTCGCCTCCGGCGTTGCCGTGGCCGGTGAAGGAGCGGCCCTCGAACCAGGTGCCGTCTTCCAGGGCTAGAATGGCTTTCATCAACTGTTCTCCGATAAAGCTTTGATGACTTTGTCGATGTCTTCGGGACGGTCCACGCCGTGCGTGCGGTGCTGGGTGGGAACGACGTAGATGGGAATGTCGTTTTCCAGCAGCCGCAGCTGCTCAAGCTTCTCCAAACCTTCGAGCTCGCTTTGTCCCAGGGCGACGAAGCGCCGGAGCGTGCTCATGCGGAAGGCGTAGAGACCGATGTGCCCCCAGTAGGTCCCTTCGCCGCCATCGCGGACGAAGGGGATGGGTGCTCTTGAAAAGTACAGTGCCGAGCCGCTTCTGGTCCAGACAACCTTCACCTGATCCGGGCTTTGCGCCTCTTCGGCGCTGATCCGGGTGGCGAGGGTTGTGACGCGGATGTCGGGATCTGCGAAGGGTTCCAGCAGTTCCGTAAGCATGGCCGGGGCGAGAAGCGGTTCGTCGCCCTGTATGTTTGCCACCACGGCATCCTCGGGCAGCGAGAGCATCTCGGCGGCTTCCAGCACGCGATCCGTGCCGCTGGCATGGTTCGCGGAGGTCATGACCACCGGGATGTTGTACTTGCATGCCGCGGAGTAGATGCGGTTGTCATCCGTGGCCACCACGACCTTGCCGAACAGCGGGCACTGGATGGCGCGCTGGTAGACGTGCCAGAACATGGGGCGGCCGAGTATGTCGGCCAACGGCTTGCCCTCGAAGCGGGACGAGCCGTACCGCGCGGGGATGATGCCGTAGCAGGGTGGAAGTTTGGGCATGTCTAGAGATACCTGGCTATGCAGGCCGCTGCCTGGGCCGTGCCGCCCCGGCGTTCCGCTATGTAGCGGGTGGCGCGGTCGCGTACGGATTCCCGAGGTTCCGGCTGGTTCAGGTTTCTGATCAATTGGTCCGCCAGCGCGTCGGCATCGGTGACTTCGTGCACGAGGCCGCAGTCGATGATCTCGCGGCCGATCCAATCGAAGTTCTTCCAGTGGGGACCGATGACGGGTGTGACGCCGTGAATCAGGGGTTCAAGGAAGTTCTGCCCGCCCAGAGGGTGCAGGCTACCGCCGACAAAGGCGGCCGAGGCGAAGCCGTAGGCCGCGCCCAGTTCTCCGAAGGCGTCCCAGAGGACGGTCGTCCCAGCGGGTGGCGTTTCGGTGAGCTGCGAGCGCAGCACAACGGGCAACCCGGCTTCATACAGGGCTTTTGCCCAAAAGTCGAGCCTGTGCATGTGCCTCGGGAACAGGGCCGTCAGCGCGTCGGGGCGCGCCTCGCGCACGCGGGCGATGGCGCGGACGACCTCCGTCTCCTCCTTGCTGCGTACGGAGCCGAAGATGGCTAGCGGCGCGGCATTGCCGAGGATGCGGGCAACCGGGGCGTCTGGCGCGGGCTGGGCGGCTTCCAGCGGGCATCGGTCGAACTTGATGTTCTGCATTTCCTCGACACGGTCGGACCCGAAGACGAGGGAGAAGCGCTTGGCCGAGGTGCCTGCGATGGCGAGTACGCGTTCCGGGGCGATGTCGCGCAGGAAGCTTCCTGCGGCCATGTAGCCGCCGAGGCTCGACGCGCTCATGCGGCCGTTGACGATGATGGCCGGGATTTCGTTTTTGCGGGCCGCCCAGAGCAGGCCGGGCCACAGTTCGGTTTCGAGGATGACCATGAGGCGCGGGGAGAAGCGTTTCATGGCCATGTCCATGAGCGCGGGCATGTCGAGCGGGAAGAAGGCCTGCCGGGTGGCCAGCATGGGCTTGGAGGCCGCCTTTTCACAGGCCTTGGCGAGGATGTCCATGCCCTGCCGCGTGCCGGAGGTCACCAACACTCGAAGCGGCTTGTCGTCCGGAAGGGCCATGAGCAACTCTTCGGCGAGGTAGGCCTCACCAGCGGAAGCGGCCTGCATCCAGATGTCCACCGGGCCCTCGGGACCGTTGAGCAGCACACGTTCACGCCAGCCGTCGCGCATCCGCCGGGATAGCGCGAGGGCTGGCATGGCCAGCGGCCAGACCAGATTGTATAGCCCCAACAGCGCCCGCGTCGTGGCACGGGGGTAGGGGCGCAGGGGCTGGGCTTCGATCATCGTGCCAGCCCCAGTTCGATGAGCCTGCCGATGAGGGCGGGGAAGTCCATTCCGGCCTGCGCCGCCGCCTGCGGGACGAGGCTCGTGGGCGTCATGCCGGGAAGGGTGTTCATCTCCAGCAGGTAGGCCGTGTCGCCGTCGACGATGAAGTCGCCACGGCTGTAGCCGTACAGGCCGAGGGAGCGGTGCGCGGTCAGCGTGGCGGTGCTGATCTTCTTCGCCACGGTCTCGTCGATGGGTGCGGGGCAGATTTCGCGGGCCATGCCGGGCTTGTATTTATTGTCATAGTCGAAGTAGCCGGCCTTGGCTGTCGGCTCGATGAGAATGAGCGGCAGCGCTTCATCGCCGAGGATGGAGCAGGTGACTTCCTTGCCGCGAACCAGCGGTTCGAGGAGCGCCGTCTCGCCGAGGGCGAAAATCTTGTCGAGGGCGGGGGCGAGTTCCTCCTCGCTTCGAACCATGCTCATGCCGAGGCTCGATCCGCCGGTGTTGGGCTTGGCGAACAGGGGGCAGGGCATGGCGGGCTTCCAGTCCGCGTCCGGGTGGGACGTGACGAGCTGCCAGTCCGGCGTGAGGATGCCGTTCGCGCGGAAGACGTTCTTGGCGGCGGCCTTGTTCAGCGCGAGGAAGGAACCGGCGGGGCCGGAGCCCTGATAGGGGCAGCCCACGGTATCGAGCATGGCCTGCACAAGTCCGTCCTCGCCGGGAGCGCCGTGCAGATTGATGAACGCGAAATCGTGCCGACGGGCGGTTTCGATCAGGCTATCGAAGGATTCGGAAAGGTCGAGAAACGTGACGTCGTGCCCGAGCTGTTCGAGCGCGGCGCGGACGGCCTTGGCGCCGCACAGGGAGACTTCCCGTTCAGTCGACCAGCCGCCCGCAATCAAAAGTACACGCATTGAGATCTACCTTGAGATGTTCGTTGAAGCAGTTTTCTATGGCCTGGGATTGGGCCAGCGCCTGTCCGATGCGGTCGCGCGCCGTGTCGTTCTTCCCGTAGCGCTCGAAGAGGTCCGAGAAGCGTACGCCAAGGGGGACTATCTCGTCGTGGCGGACGCGCTTGTCCGCGTAGAGCACGGCAAGCGGCAGGAAGTGGCGGATGGGGTCCACGGTGAAGGGCCACCATACGTGGTGCAGCACGCCCTGCGCGAGGAGTGGGTTGCCCGTGTGCTCCATGACCCATGCCGCGCCGAGCTGGCTATGATGCCCGCCGTGGGTGATGCAGTAGATCTTGGCGAGATCGTGCAAGAGGGCCGAGGAGCGTACCGCCTGTACGGCGGCGTCTCCGCGGATGAGGTTTTTTTCTGCGGCGCGACGGGCCATCGCCGTGGCGATGAGCGCCACGTTGGTCGAATGGTTGCGGATGTGTTCCGGCATGTCGCGCTGGTCCCAGTAGCGTTCGCAGGTCGCGTCGTCCGGGACGAAGAATTCGTCGGGGTCGAAGGGGATGCGAATGTCCAGCTCATCGGGCGTGGGCGGAAAATCCCTGTCGACTCGGGAGGCCTCCCGGGTGGGGCAGGAAGAGTCGGGGCGATTGGATGACCGCATGAAAACAGGTGTCCTTGCAGGAATGAAGGTGGGGTCCGGCGCATGCCGAACGCGTGCTTCTTCTACCAGCCGTCGGCGGAAAAATAAAGGGGCGGCTTGTGCTTCCGGCCCCTTTCGTAGTATGCCCCGAGTCTCCCGCAACACTTCGAAATGTTCGGGAATCTCCCATGTTCCGGTCTGCCCGGTGCCATGGGTGAACTGCAACCCGACCGGAAACCGGCGAAAGGATACGACTGTGAGTGTGCTCGACAAGTTCAGCGATCCGAAGCTCTGCCGTTCGCTTCTGGACCGGATTCATGCGGAACTCGACGGCGAGCTGCGCTTCATGGAAGTCTGCGGCACCCATACGGTGTCCATCTTCCGTAGCGGCCTGCATTCGCTTCTGCCCGACCGCGTGATTCATCTCTCCGGACCCGGATGTCCCGTGTGCGTGACGCACGAGAGCGAGGTCGCCATGTATCTCGATCTCGCTTCGCGCGATGACGTCATCGTCGCCACCTTTGGCGACCTCATGCGGGTGCCCGGACCGGGTGGCCGCAATCTCAAGGCCGCACAGGCCGACGGCGCGCGCGTTGCCGTCGTCTATTCGCCGTTCGACGCGGTGAAGCTGGCGCAGGCCAACCCCGATGCCAAGGTCGTCTTCCTCGGCATCGGCTTCGAGACCACCGCCCCCACCGTCGCCGCCACCATCCAGATGGCCGCGAAGGCGGGGCTCGACAACTTCCATGTGGTCTCCTTCCACAAGCTCGTTCCGCCCGCGCTGCGCGCCCTGATGGCGGACCCCGAACTTCGGGTCGACGCGCTCATCATGCCCGGGCACGTCACCTCCATCATTGGCCCCCGCGCCTACGACTTCCTCGCCGAGGAATTTCATCTGCCCTCCGTGGTCACCGGATTCGATCCGCTTGACATTCTCCAGTCGCTGTTGGAACTGGTGCGCCAGAAGAATGCCGGACGGGCCGAGGTCGTCAATATGTACACCCGCGCCGTGCCCGAGGAGGGCAATCCCAAGGCCATGTCCATCATGAACGAGATATTCGTTCCGGCGGACGCCCTGTGGCGCGGCATCGGCATGATTCCGGGCAGCGGTCTGGAGATCGCCCCGGCATACGAGCGTTTTGACGCGAAGAAGGTCCTTGGGCTTGAGCTTGTGGATGTGCCGCCCATCAAGGGCTGCCGCTGCGGCGACGTGCTTCGGGGCAAGCTGACGCCCAACAAGTGTCCGCTGTTCGGCAAGGCCTGCACCCCGGCCAAGCCCGTGGGACCGTGTATGGTTTCCACCGAGGGATCCTGCGCCGCGTACTTCAAATACAACACGGAGCTCTAGGCCATGAGCGACAAGAAGGTTCTTCTGGACTACGGCAGCGGAGGCAAGGCCTCCCAGCGTCTCATCAGCGAGCTGTTCAAGGCGCATTTCTCCAACCCGGTGCTGAATAGGCTCGACGACGCCGCATTCCTCGACATCGCCGGTCCCATAGCCATGAGTACCGACACGTTCACCGTCGATCCCATTTTCTTCCCCGGCGGCGACATCGGCTCCCTCGCTGTGCACGGCACCGTGAACGACGTGGCCATGCTTGGCGCAAGGCCGCGCTTCCTCTCCTGCGCCTACCTCATTGAGGAAGGGCTGGAGTTCGAGGTGCTGGAGCGCATCGTGGCGTCCATGGCCCGTGCCGCCGAGAAGGCGGGCGTGTACATCGTCACCGGTGACACCAAGGTCGTGCCCCGCGGCATGGCCGACAAGATCTTCATCAACACCACGGGCGTCGGCACCATGCTTACCGACGCATATCCCAGCGGCGAGAATGCCCGCCCCGGCGATGTGGTGCTGGTGTCCGGCACCATGGGTGACCATGGCCTGACCATCCTCGCCCAGCGTGAGGGCCTGCCCCTTGAGACGAAGGTCGAGAGCGACAGCGCCGCACTGAACCACCTGACCGAGAAGCTCGTCACCGAGGTCGGCGACATTCACGTCCTGCGCGATCCCACGCGCGGCGGCCTCGCCACCACCCTCAACGAGATCGCGCAGTCCTCCTCCGTGGGCATCCAGCTCGAAGAGGAACTCATTCCCGTGAACGACGGCGTGCGTTCGGGCTGCTCCATCCTCGGACTCGATCCGCTCTACCTCGCCAACGAGGGCAAGTTCCTGTGCATCCTGCCCGAGGACAAGGTCGAGAAGGCCCTTGAGGTCATGCGGGCCGACGAGAACGGTCACGGAGCCTGCCGCGTGGGCACCGTGTCCGCCGAGAACGCGGGCAAGGTCATCATGCGCACGCCGCTTGGCGGCAAGCGCCTGCTCAACATGCTCGAAGGCGAACAGCTTCCGCGCATCTGCTAGCGTCCTTCCCCACGATGATAGGAAGCCCCCGGTGGAACATGGTTCCGCCGGGGGCTTTTTGTTCGGATATGCCGGTGCGACCTCGCGGCGCGTCAGTAGCTCAGGCGTGCGGCAAGGGGCATGCGCCAGCCGGTGCCGAAGGCGCGGTCCGTGATCTTGATGCCCGGAGCGGCCTGCCTGCGCTTGAATTCCGCGATGCGCAGCAGATGGCGCACGCGGTCGATGGTGGCGCGGTCGTACCCCGCCTGCTCGATGGCGTCTGGCGACAGGCGCTGCACAACGAGGCGGTCGAGGATGGCGTCGAGCACCTCGTAGGGCGGCAGGCTGTCCTCGTCCTTCTGTCCGGGGCGCAGTTCCGCCGACGGGGGCTTGGAAATGACGTTTGCGGGGATGATGTCGCGCCCGCGCGAGCTGTTCAGCCAGCGGCACATGGCGAAGACCAGCGTTTTCGGAACGTCGGAGATGACGGCGAGGCCGCCGGACATGTCGCCGTAGATGGTGCAGTAGCCCACGGCCAATTCGGACTTGTTGCCCGTGGACAGGAGCAGCGAGCGGAACTTGTTGGACATGGCCATGAGCAGGTTTCCGCGGATGCGGGCCTGTATGTTCTCTTCCGTGACGTCGGCGGGGTGGCCTTCGAAGGCCTCGCCAAGCGCGTCGTCGAAGGAGCGCATGAGGCGCTTGATGGGGATGGTGCGGGTGCGGATGCCGAGGTTGGTCGCCAGTTCCTCGGCGTCTGTGATGCTGCCGACGCTGGACCACGGTGAGGGCATGAGCACGCCGAGTACGTTCTCCGGGCCGAGGGCCTCGGCGGCGATGGCCGCCACGAGGGACGAGTCGATGCCGCCGGACAGGCCGAGCAGCGCGCTACGGAAGCCGCACTTGCGGGCATAGTCGCGCACACCGAGTACGAGGGCGCGCCATGACTCGCTTTCCGGCGAAAAGTCGTCGTTCTCCATGCGGCCGGTGCGGGCGTCGGTATCCACGATGAGGATGTCCTCGGCGAAGGATTTGGCGCGGGCGAAGAGCTTGCCGTCCGGCCCGAAGGCCATGCTGCGCCCGGCGAAGACGAGGTCGTCGTTGCTGCCGATCTGATTGGCGTAGACGATGGACATGCCGTATTTGCGCGCCGTGAAGGACAGCATGTCCTGCCGGATGCGCTGCTTGCCGATGACGAAGGGCGAGGCCGAGAGGTTGACCACGATGTCCGCGCCGCGTGCGGCGATCATTTCGAGGGGGTCGCTCGGGTAGAGCGGTGAGGACCAGAAGTTGGAGTCGTTCCAGATGTCCTCGCAGATGGTTACGGCGATGCGCCTGCCCTTGTGGACGAGGATGTCCGGACCTTTGCCCGGCTCGAAGTAGCGGTCTTCGTCGAAGACGTCGTAGGAGGGCAGAAGCGTTTTGCGGAAGACGTCGCGCACTTCTCCGCCGTAGAGGAGCGCCGCGCAGTTGTGCAGCGGCTTTCCCGTGCCGGAGTCGTTGACGGCGGCGATGCCGACGAGCACCGGTGGCATGTCCTTGAGTTCAAGGGCGAGGGCGGCGAGGCGCTCCCACGCCGCGCTGACGAATCCGCCCTGAAGCAGAAGGTCGCGCGGGGGGTAGCCCATGAGGGCCAACTCCGGGGTGACACACAGGTCCGCCCCGGCGGACGCGGCGGTGCGGACCGCATCGGCGATGCGGCGGGCGTTTCCCTCGATGTCTCCGACAGTGGGGTTCAGTTGCAGCAGTGCGAATTTCATGCGCAGGTATGACGCATCCCGGCTCCGAGGCGGGACCGGGATGCGGTTTTGCAAGCGTTGTCGGGACGTTGGAGACCTATTCGGACTCTTCCATGTATTTGGCGATGAGATCCTTGGCGCGCAGGGCAAGCCGCGACACTTCGGGTTTCGATATCTGTTCATCTGCGCCGACGGAATCGCCCTTGTGGCGAAGCTTGTCGGTGATGAGCGAGGAGAAGAGCATGACCGGGAGCTTTCGCAGCACCGGGTCCTGCTTGACGCGCAAGGTCAGGTTGTGGCCGTCCATGCTCGGCATTTCGATGTCCGAGACGAGGACGTTGACGTAGTCCCAGATGGGTTTTCCGTTCTGGGTCGCGAGGTTGCGCAGTTGTTCGAGGCGATCCCACGCCTGCTTGCCGTTGTGCACGGTCTCGACGATGAATCCGGCCTTCTGCAACAGGTCCTTGAGCATTTCGCGCACGAGGGTGGAGTCGTCCGCCACGAGGGCCTTGTAGTTCTCGGACTTCTCCCAGACGATGGATTCGTCGAGGCGCAGGCCGAGGGACGGGTTCAGGTCCGCCACGATCTTTTCGAGGTCGAGGATGAAGATGATGCGATCCTCCATCTTGACCACGCCGGTGATGGAATCGCCGGACAGGGTGGAGACGAAACGGTTCGGCGGTTCGACCTCCTCCCAACTGATGCGGTGGATGCGCGTGACGCCGGAAACGAGGAAAGCTGTGGTCACCTTGTTGAACTCGGTGACGATGACCTTCGGAGGTTCCTTTTCCACGCGTTTCTTGCCGAGCCACATGGAGAGGTCCACCAGCGGGATGATGTGCGAGCGCTGGTTGAACGCGCCGAGCACGCAGGGGTGGCTTACCTCGGGCATCTCCGTGACCTGGGGCATGCGGATGATTTCGAGGACCTTGGCGACGTTGACGCCGTAGTAGCCTTGGTAGTGGCTGCCCTCCACGGCGGGTTCGTCGAGGTAGAACTCGACGATTTCCAGCTCGTTGGTGCCCGCTTCGAGAAGAATGTTGGTCTGGGCCATGGGAACTCCTTCGGCGATTCGTCGTGAACGGCCGCTGGTGTTAGAAAGACTGCAGCCTTTCGACTATCTCTCTTATGATTTTATCGGGGGTGGAAGCGCCGGCTGTCAAGCCGATTCTGTTGAGTCCCCGGAAATCGTCGGCGTTGAGCTCGTCGGCGGTTTCGACATGGGTGCATGGCGTGCCCTGATCGCGCACCACCTGCACGAGGCGGCGGGTGTTGCCGCTGTTGCGTCCGCCGGCCACCACCATTGCCTCGACCTCGCGGGCGATGCGTATGGCTTCGTCCTGTCGGATGCGCGTGGCGTCGCAGATGGTTTCGAGCACCGGAAGCGGGCGCGTGGAAACGTGTTTCAGATATTCGTGGATTTTCTCGAAGAGCTTGCGGTCCTGCGTGGTCTGCGCGGCGAGAAAATAGTCCGTGCCCGGAACCACGCGTTCTTTCAGCTCATCGAGGGTTTCGAAGACGATGGCGTTTTTGTCTGCGTAGGACAGAAGGCCCCGCACCTCGGGATGGTCGGCCTCGCCGTACAGCAGCAGCGTTCTGCCGCGCTCGGTCTGGCGGGCGATGAGCAGCTGTGCTTTCTTGACCCTGGGGCAGGTGGCGTCGTGAACCGTTACGCCGCGTGCCTGAAGCTCGCGCTCCGTTTCCTGCGGCACGCCGTGGGCGCGGATGACCACAGTGTCGCCGGGCATGGCCTCGGCGGGCGTGGTGATGACGTCCACTCCGCGCGCGGCGTAGGCTTCCAGCACCTGCGGATTGTGGATGATGGGGCCGAGGGTGCGGATGCGGTTGCCCGTGGCTTCCTCCAGCGTGGAATCGAGCTTCTTGAGCGCGAGGCTCACGCCCATGCAGAATCCGGCCGTTTCGGCAAGAATGACGTCCATTGCGAATCTCCTCGTTCCTTGCGGCGGACTAGAGTGCGCCGTCGGTATCCTCGGGTTGGCGGCACAGGAAGTCCGTGACGATTTCGTCCAGCTCCTCCCACGATGTGCAGGCTACCACGCGTGAGCGCAGGATGCGCGAACCCGGTGTGTCGCGGACGTAGCGCGGCACGATGGTGCGCATCTTCACCAGCGCCTTGCGACCCTGAAAATATTCGCGCGCCAGTTCGGCGTGGCGGCGGATCATGTCCGCAATGGCCGGGCCGTCGGGCGTGATGGGCGTCTCGCCGTGCATGAGAGCGCGGAAGCGTTCGAAGATGTGCGGGCCGTAGAGTGCGCCGCGAGCGAACATGACGCCGGAAACGCCGGTCTCTTCGATGCAGCGCACGCCGTCCTCGGCCGTGAAGAGGTCTCCGCTGGCGATGACCGGGGTCTCGACAGCGCCAACCAGTTCCGCAAGGGCGTCCCAGTTGGCCGTGCCGGAGTAGCCCTGCTTGGCGTGGCGCGGATGCAGGGACAGCCACGAGGCTCCGGCCTGCTCCATGCGCTTGCCGATTTCAAGATAATTTTCCTCGCCAGCCGCCCAGCCGAGGCGGAACTTCACGCCCGTGCGGCCCGGTGCCAGCTTCGCCATGACGGCTACGATGGCTTCGAGGCGGTCCACATCGTTGTGCAGGGCCGCGCCCGCGCCGGTCTTGGTCACCTTCTTGACCGGACAGCCCGAGTTGAGGTCGAAGTATTCGTAGCCCCGTTCGAGCAGGATGCCCATGGCCTTTTCGATGAACTCCGGCTCCGCGCCGAAGAGCTGGACCACCAGCGGCGTGTCCTGCGGCGAGGTGTCGAGAAGGTTGCCGGTGCCGGGGCCGCCATAGACGAGCCCCTTGGCGCTGACCATTTCGGTGCAGGCCACACTGCATCCGTGCTCGCGGCACAGCAGGCGGAAGGGCAGGTCCGAGAACCCGGCAAGGGGGGCGAGCCAAGGACTGTCCTTGGCGATGAGTGGATGGCGTTTTTCGTTCATGTCCGGTCTGGTGTGAAATATCCCTGAAAATGTCCGCAGCGGTTACGTCGCCGGGAAGAGGTGTCTACCATTGCGGTCGCGCGAACTCAAGCGCGTGCGGTTAGACGCGAAGGCGCAGCCTGTGCCCCGGGCCGCCCTGCGCCAGACGGGCCAGCACCCCTGCGTGTGCGTCCTGCGGGAGCGGCTGGGGTGGCAGCACGCTTGCGGCAAGGCCAGCGGGCACGAGGTCGAGCGCGGCTTGATGGAGGCGGGGCGACGGGGCCGGATGTTCCATGGACAGTCGGCAGGTGGCACGGGGTGGAGCCGCGTAGATGCGGATTTCGCACTGCCCCTCATCGGGGAGGGAAAAAGAGAAGCCCGCTTCGCCGCCTTCGCCACGCATGAGTGCGCTGTCGAGAAGGATTTCACTGGAAAGGGCCTCGGGCAGCAGCCACGGCTGGTAGTCGGCACGCCATGGCCCACGTGAGGTCAGGAGCGCGTTGAGCGCGGCAAGGGCATGGGCGATGGCCGCCCACGCGTCCCCGATGTCCGTCGTGCGGGAGACGCCGTCGAGCCATGCGTCATGACGTTCGGAAAGCGTGGTGTTTTGCGCGGCAATGTCGGCGCGCAGGGCGTGGGTGCGGCTTTCCAGCGTTGCGCGCGCGGCCCAGAAGGCATGCAGCGCGGCGAAAAGCGGATCGTTGCCGCCATCGGACACGCCGAGTTCCTGCAATACGATCTCGGGAACGAGACGCAACACGCGGAAGAGGACGAATTGTCCGGGCAGCGGCAGTGGGGTCGATTCGATGCGGGCGGTGAGTTCGAGGCCCTGAAAGTCGATGCGAGCGAGGCCGGGGCGCTCGTAGGCGATGAGCCGTCCGCTCAGGCGTTCGCCGAGGCGGTGCCTACCACGGAAGGTGTCCGCGCGATTGCGGTCCCGTCCGGAGCCGTCGCCGGAGCCGTTGCCGCCATATCCGCCAATGCGCATGGTGTTTGCCTAGAGTCCGGCCTGTTCGAGGATGAGCTCGACCTCGTCCACAGAGAGCCCGGTGGTCAGAGCCAGTGCCTGCGGGGACTTGCCCTTGCGGCGTCCGGAGATGATGACTTCGCGCAGGAACTGCGGCGAGCGGGAGATTTCCTCGGCCTGCCGTACCAGCTTGCGCAGGTCCTTGGCGCGCTCTTCCAGCAGGTTGTCCAACTGCGACAACTCAGACTGGCGCTTCGCAAAGGTGGAGACCAACTCCTGTTCGAGTTCCGCGTTGAAGTGGAGCTTGGCGAGGATGGATTCCTGCTTCTGTTGCAGCGTATTGAGCGCGGATTCGGAACGGCGCAGGCGCAGGAAGAAGACGAGCAGCAGGCCGAGCAGCAGAAATTCGGTGATGCTCATGATGAGCAGAAGCGTGAGCGTGGGGTTCATTGTCGGGCTGCCGTGGTCGTAGGGTGAGTGGGCGGATGCGCGTGTTGGACGCTAGATTTTCCTGTTGATGATGTTTCCGGACCACGGGCTCTTGGACGGAGCGGGGGCGTCTTCCTTTTCCTCGTCGGCCTTGCGTTCGCGTTCGCGCATGCGTTGGTCGCGCCGGTGGTCCTTTCGCTTTTCGTCGCCTACGGCCTTTGGCCGATCCTGCTTTTCGACTTCCTCGACGGATTCCTGTCGGCGCTTTTCCTCCTCGCGGGCCAGACGCTGCGAAAACGCGGCCTGCGTGTCCGGGCGCGTCTGCTCTGCGCTGGTCAGCTTGGCCAGATGCGGTAGCTGGGCCAGCAGCACGGGGAGGTTTATGTTCGTCGACATCTACTTCACCAGATATTCCTCGATGAGCAGGGTCTCTATCCTACCGGTGCTGAGATACTGGTTCATCACGGACAGGATGTCGGCCTTCAGGGCTTCGGCGTTATTCGTGTCGGCCAGATAGGTCAGGTCTTTGTTCTTGAGGTAGTAGAAGATCGCATCGCGCAGGATGACCATCTTCTGGGCAACCTCGAAGGAAAGTTTCTCGTCGTCGGTCACGGTGGAGAAGCGGCAGACCAGAAAGCGGACGTTGCCCGACGTGTCGCGCTGCTCCACCCAGAACGGCTCGAAGGCGACGAGGAATTCCTGCATCTCGCCTTCCGGTACGGCCATGGGCTGTTCCTCGGCGGGAATGACCTCTTCGGTCGTGGCCTCGGGTTCAGCCTCTGGCGGCGCGGGCTGGCGCATGAACAGCCAAACGGAAAGACCCGCCACGACGAGCAGGAGTGCTGCCGCAGCGGGAATGACAATCCGCAGATTCTTGAACCAGACCGGGCCCTTTTCTCCGGCTTCCTCAAGGACGGGAGCCGGTGCGGCAGCCTCGGGCTGTGGTTCTTCCTCTTCTTCCTCTTCCTCGTCGAGGAATGGTGCGTCTTCGAGGTCGAGTTCGACCTTCTGGGACTCACGGGGAAGCGAGGCGTTCAGTTCGTCGGTGTCGAGCTCGGCCTTTGCCGCGTCGTCACCGTTGAGGAGATCCTCAAGCTCATCGATCATCGCAACCCTTCCGGCCACCGTCCGCTATGCGGATTAAGTGGCTATCCCTCGAAAATCTTGTTGATTTTCTGGCTGAGGGTCTCTGCGGTGAAGGGCTTGACGATGTAGTTGGACACCTTGGCCTGCACGGCTTCGATGATGTTCTCCTGAAGTCCCTCGGCGGTAACCATGAGGAAGGGAATGTGCGCGAACTCCTCGCTGGCGCGGACCTTGCGCAGCAGGTCGATACCGGGCATTTCGGGCATGTTCCAGTCGGAGACGATGAAGTCGATCTTGTCTTTGTTCAGGATGTCCCAGGCCGTGGTGCCATCGTCCGCTTCAACGATGTTGTTGAAGCCGAGCTGGCGGAGGATGTTCTTTACAATCCTGCGCATGGTGGAGAAGTCGTCCACAACGAGAATGCGCATGTTCTTGTCGATGGCCATGTGTGTCTCCCGATTCTTGCGAGTTATTCCCGGCCGTATGCGGCGCGGAATTTCGTCTTGAGTTTTTTGAGTGCCTGCGAGTGGAGCTGCGAGACGCGGCCTTCCGTGATGCCCATGACCTCGGCAGTCTCCCGCATATTCAATTCTTCGCTGTAGTAGAGGGATAATACCAGTTTCTCCCGCATCGTCAACTCATCTATCAGACTGGCGATTTTGTCGATGATGTCCTGAAGCGCGGTCGTCTTGTAGGGTTCGTTATCGATGTGCGCGCTCTGGTCGGGCGAGAAGTGGTCCTGAATGGCGTCGAGGCTCAGACAGAGCTGATTCTGGAGCGCACCAAGCGCCGCCTCCACCTCGCGTTCCGAGAGGCCGGTCTCCTGACTCAGCTCGTCCTTGCTGGCGCGGTGGCCGGTGCGGTTCTCGATCTTGCGGATGGCCTCCTCAAGCATGCGCACGCGCTGGCGCAGCCCGCGCGAGAACCAGTCCATGCGGCGGAGTTCGTCCAGCATGGCACCGCGGATGCGGTTTTCAGCATAGGTCTCGAACTTGATGT